>JAIROZ010000097.1 GCA_031257255.1 Spirochaetaceae bacterium
CATACTGTAGCAATGGCAAACGATACGCGGAAAAAGAACTAATGCGCCAAAATTACCGGGTAAAAACTTTTGCGGATACGCGCCGCTTTATTTTTGACAGCCTTAAAAAAGCCGGCAAAGAAAATGCGGCGCTTGACGCGGCGCTGCTTACGGCGGCGGCGCTGGGAATAACTCCTTCATACTTGTACGCTCATCCAGAGGATGCTCTTAGCGCGGAAGAACAGGAACTCTGCGAACGCTTTTTGGAACGGCGTTTGAACGGCGAATGTACCGCGTACATTACCGGACATAAGGAATTCCGTTTTCTTAATTTGCATGTTGACGGGCATGTACTTGTTCCCCGCCCGGAAACAGAAACTCTTGTCGAAGCGGCGCTTCGGCACTGCAATAAAATTATTACCAATGAAAACGAAGGCGGTCTTCTGGATGCCGTCCATGTACTTGACCTCTGTACAGGAAGCGGTGCCGTTGCGCTGGCTCTAAAATACGAACGTCCCGCTCTCGAAGTTTACGCAAGCGATATTTCGGAAGAAGCCTTGAACATTGCGGCAAAAAATGCCGGGCTGCATAACCTTGATGTACATTTTATACAGAGCAATCTTTTTGAGAGCATTAGTGGAACCTTCAATCTGATTACCGCAAATGCGCCGTACATTCCCGCGCCGCGCATACAGTCTTTACCGCCCGAAGTAAAAGCCGAGCCGCGCCTAGCGCTGGACGGCGGCAAAGACGGGCTTGATTTGATACGCGCCATTATTATGGATGCCCCGCGCTATCTGCGCTCAGATGGAGCGCTCATGCTGGAGGCATCGCCTGAGCAAATGCCCGATATTACGCGCCGCATGCAAAATGCCGGTTTTTCTGATGTCCAAATTTACAACGACCTTGCCGGACGCGGACGGGTTGCGGCGTCTTTCCTTTAGAGATATTACCGGCTATACTGCTCCTTATGGCGCTCAATATACCGCTAAAAAACAGGCTTTCCAGCACAATATTCTGGTATCTCTTTCGTGAGACGCTTTTTGCCTTTGCGGTATCGTTTCTTTTTTTCTTTTTTATCTTTTTTGTCAATCAACTGCTTCTTATGGCAAAAGATATACTCGAAAAAAAAGTGCCGTTCAATCAGGTGGCGCAGTTGGTTGTGTATGCGCTGCCTTCCATAGTCGCAATATCCTCGCCGTTTGCCAGCCTCCTTGGTACTCTTATGACTATAGGCAGGCTCTCTTCCGACAACGAGGTGCTGGTAATGCTTGCTTCCGGGCTTTCTTACAAAAATATTTTTGCGCCTGCAATACTTGTTGGAATATTTATATCAATTTTTTCGTTTATCGCAAACGATATATTACTGCCGCTGGGCACCATTCATTATTCGCGCTTGTACCGTAAAATACTTGTTTCTACGCCCGCGCTCGAAATCGAAGCAAATTCAGTAAAGCATTTTAACGAAACAGTTATTGTAACGGGAGATGTAGACGGAAGAAGAATATCCGATTTAGTGATATTTGATAAAACGAGTGATGGTGAGCGCCGCGTTATTACAGCCCGCGATACAGATTTTTTAGACGCGGGCAAAGAAGGCTTGCGGCTTGATATGAAGGACGCATTTGTTGTTTCGTCAAAAGAAGTGGAACGGAAAGATTATGACTTTGCGTCAAGCAAATTTTTGCGCTACCGCATTAAATTTGAAGATTTGGCGCAGCAGGTAACGCCGCCCGGTCCCCGCGAAATGAGTTCGATTGATGTATACCGCGAAATCAAAAAAAAAGAAATTGCCGTAAGCAAAACTGTGCGTTCCCGTACAGCAGCCGCTTTTGATGCCGCAATGAATTTAGAAAACATTGCAAGGCACGGACAGGGAACCCGCCAGTGGACAGGGCGCGAAAATGTATATAACAATTTTATGCGGGAACGCCGCCTTTTGAATGATATACGCGAAGACCGCAATCTTTCGATATGGCGGCTTGAATTCTACAAAAAGTTTTCTATACCGCTCGGCGCACTATCATTTATATTTCTTGCAGTGCCGCTCGGTCTGCTTGCAAAAAAATCAGGGCAGGCTGTCGGGCTTGTTGTTGGTCTGATAATTTCGTTAATTTACTGGGCATTCCTTTTGATAGGGCAAAATGTGGGAGCGCGTTTAGGGTACTCGCCGTTCTGGTCTATGTGGTTTCCTAACATAATAAGCGCCGGAATAGGTATTTTACTGACATTTTACAGGGTGCGCCGTTGATTGTAGACCGTTATCTTATACGCCAGTTTTTTCCCGTTTTTGTTGTTGCTGTGTCAATGTTTATAATGCTCTTTATTCTGATAGACTTATTTTTGAATTTGGTGCATTACTTAAATTACGAAGCGGCGTTTAAGGATATAATGTATGCCAGTCTGTTATATATACCAAAAAGCGCTTCATACGCTGTGCCTATTTCGTTGATATTCGCCATTGCGTACACGCTTGGTGAATTATATTCAAAAAATGAACTTACATCAATTATATCAAGCGGAATACCATTTTGGAGGGCGGGCGCATCACTCATTATTATAGGGATGATTGCGTCTGTTTTTTCATTCTTTTTTGAAGACCGTGTTGTGGTTCCAACACTAAAAGAAAAAACAGCGCTTACGCGGAAACTCCGCCATATTCAGACAACAGAAAAAAATTCTGATATTGTAATAAAAGCAAATCAAGGAAGGCGCATATATCATATCGATTATTTTGATATGGTGAATACCGTATTGAACGGAGTAATTATTATTGAACGCGATGACCAGCGGCGTTTTGCATCTCAAATTCGCGCGGTAAGCGCCCAATGGGAGGAAACCAAATGGAAATTCAATAATGCCGTCTGTTATATATGGGACGGCAAATGGCTGCCTGTGGATAATTTTATTCCTTCCGAAGATTATACCGAAAACCCGGAAATCTTTAGGCGGAACGCCGTTCAGCCGGAAGATTTAAGCGTGCGCGACCTTGGGCTTCTTGTGCAGGACCTAAAACTCGCGGGGCTGCCGTACCTAAAAGCGCTTGCCGATTACTATCACCGTTACTCATTTTCCAGCGTATCATTTATACTTGTTATACTTTCAATATCAATGGGCGGCAGGTTCCGTAAAAATATAATGCTTATGAGTCTTGCATCCAGTCTTGGCATAGGTGTTGTTTATTATGTTATGGAAATGATAAGCATGATGCTGGCGGGTTCAGGATATATACCGCCCGCCGCCGGCGCGTGGTTTCCCGTAATATTTTTTACTATAGCGGGTGCCGTACTCGTGCGATATTCAAAAACATAAATGGATGAAATGCTATGACCGATGTAAACAACGGCGCAAGGCTGCATAAAAACACGGCGATTTTTTTGGGACTCACTATCGCGGCGCTTATGGCGCTGTTTTTTATATTTGCCGCCGTTCATTACGCAGCCGAAACAAAGAGAGACTCGGAGCCGCCCGCATACTATATATGTGGAACAAAGGCGCAGAAAGAAACGCTTCGTGAACTTTGGCATCTGCTCGAAAATGGAAAGCACAGCGAAACAGAGCGTTTTGCCCTTGTGCGCGAAATTGCCAAGGAGTATCAAAAGCAAAATCAGAATGCCGTACTGATTAATTTTCTTTCGGAATGGACGCTCAAAAATCCTGATGACCGCTACAATGGTTTTTATTTGTTGATGATTGCCAATATATATATGGAAGAAGAGTCGCAGGAAATTGCCGGACTTTATTTTAATTCGATAGTGCGGAATTATCCTGACCTGATGATAAAAGGCGCTTCCATACATCTTGAATGTCTAAAACAACTTATCAACTTAATTGACGACCCTAAGGAGAAGATTTGGTACTACGAAGAACTGCTTGCCCGTTTTCCCGGCAGTATTGACTTAGGAGTGGCTTGGTTTATGCTGGGGCAGACCTACGAACAGACCGGCGAATGGGACAATGCGCTTGCAGCGTACACGCAATTCATGCCTTTTTACGGCACGGTTATACCCGGCTTCCCGGATGCCTATGCCTATGCCAAACAGATGGTAGACTTCAGTCATTCATCAAAAAATTGGACATTTGAAAGTCTTCCCGCCCTTCTTGCCACCTTCAAAAACGCTCTGGATAACGGCAATACATGGCAACTCTGGCAGTACCGCGCAAAAGTAAATTTCTTTTCGCGTTCATGGGCGCAGAGCGGCAGCGATGATTCTGGGATGACGGAATTCAATCTTCCGTATTTTAGCAGTGGGACGCGGATAAATTATGCCAAAGATTTAAGTCCCGGCAGCAATGCCAACGAAGCGTACTTCCGTACTTGGGGCTGGCCCCAGTTTACTTCGGTATGGTATTTCTACTTCCGCAAGGTAAATTTTCCGTTGGACAGCGAAATTCACGGACGCTGGGAATGGGCGGGCGTTTACTACGGTGAGCGGTTTTGAGCGCTCTCTTGATTATTTCCAAAACCGGGTATAAACTTAGCCTAGAATGCGAAAGCATAATAATTGAGAAGGAGAGGAAAATGAGTGTAAGAGCTACCGGAGCCTTGATTGCCGACCTTGTTCATGTAACCGGCATTTCAAACAGCCCTAAAATGGTGGTGTTATCGGTTGATGAAACAAAAAAAACCGTAAACACTGTTTGGTTTGACGCCCAAAATTCCGCGCAGCATGCGGAATTTCCCGCGCAAGCGCTGGACAGAGTCGAAGTCAAAGTGCCGGCAAAAAGCCGCAAATAAAAGCGGTCAGTTTCCGCTTTGCGGAAACTGTAGAAGTGAATTGGGCGGTGCGGATGCCGCCTGTTTCCAAGCGTACTGTTTCGTGTATGCGAAACTATAGAAACAAAATTGACAAGTATGGCAATTTTGTGACGGATTGAATTTATTGCCTACATCTGGCAAACTAAAAGAAAGGTGCTTTTCGTTTCACGCATAGCGGAAACGGAGCGCTTTTGAAGGAGTTATCGTGCCTTGCGGAAGAAAACGCAAATTAAGAAAAATCGCTACTCATAAGCGTAAAAAGAAACTCAGAAAAAACCGGCATAAGAATAAGTAGCCTCATCTAAATTTATCCGTTCCAAAGAACGGAGTTATTAGAAAGGTTTGCCGGCAGCGCTCTACCGGTAGAATGAGCGCATTTTTTCGCGGCCGTCATATAACGGTATTATCCGAGCTTCCCAAGCTCGTGACGCGGGTTCGACTCCCGTCGGCCGCTGGTGTCTGGCAAGATGCCGTTGCTCCGTCGAAACAGCGGCGCTTCCTAAGGCAAATCCATTTCTATATTAACCACTTCCTTGTACAAGGCTTTAATTTCCGCTATACTTGCGGTTACGGGATGTCGCCTAGGGGCTATGGCGCTTGCTTTGGGAGCAAGATATCGTGCGTTCGAGTCGCACCATCCCGATATTATCAAGGAGAATGATAATGGAAAATAGAAAGTATTTTTTTACTTCGGAATCGGTGGGCGAAGGGCACCCCGATAAATTATGCGACCAGGTTTCAGACGCAATTCTGGATGCCTGCCTTGCGGACGACCCGCAGAGCCATGTTGCCTGCGAGACATTCGCGTCAACATCGCTCGTGCTTGTTGGCGGAGAAATAACCACGAACACATTTGTAGATGTGCAGGAGTTGGTGCGTCAGGTTGCCCGTGATATTGGCTACACTCATCCTGATTACGGCTTGGATTGCAATTCGATGGCGGTGCTTTCGATGATTCACAGCCAGTCGCCGGACATTAACCAGGGTGTTACCGGCGCGGGTCTGGAAGAATACAAGGGCTTGCAGGGCGCGGGCGACCAGGGGATGATGTTCGGCTTTGCCTGCACGGAAACCCCGGAACTTATGCCGCTGCCTGTAACGCTTGCGCACAAAATTTTGCTGCGGGCAACGGAATTACGTAAGTCAAAGGCGCTAAAATGGCTACGCCCGGATGCCAAAAGTCAGGTTACTATTGAGTACGAGGGCTACAAACCGGTGCGCATAGACGCGGTAGTTGTCTCTCATCAGCATGACCCGGATGTTGGCTATGCCGAAATCAAAGATGCTGTAATAAACAAGATTATCAAACCGGTACTCGAACCGACAGGGCTTTTGGATGGGTCAACTAAGTACTACATCAACCCGACAGGGCGCTTTGTTGTCGGCGGTCCCTTTGGGGACACGGGACTTACCGGGCGTAAAATCATTGTTGACACCTACGGCGGCATGGGACGGCATGGCGGCGGCGCTTTTAGCGGCAAAGACCCCACAAAAGTCGACCGTTCCGGGGCTTATGCGGCGCGTTATGTTGCCAAAAACATAGTCGCTGCCGGACTTGCCGCCCGCGCCGAGGTCGAAATTGCCTATGCCATCGGTGTGCCGTTTCCGGTTTCGGTAATGGTAGACACATTCGGCACAGGCAAAGCGCCGGAAGAAAAAATCGAGAGCGCTGTAAAAAAGGTTTTCGATTTGAGCCCGGCGGGAATTATCAAGATGCTTGACTTACGCCGTCCCATATACCGGAAGACCGCCTCTTACGGGCATTTCGGCAGGGCGGAATTCCCATGGGAAAAGACAGATAAGGCGGCGGAACTTTCCGCGCTTGTTTAATCAAAGATGAAAGCGCCGAAAAAGACAGCGCGGCAAACTTCAACCGGTAGGAAAAAGGCTAAGGGCATACTCAAACTTGCCTGCGGCGTTGGAGTTGTGTTAATTCCGCTGACTTTGGCGGCGCTTATCTTTGCCGCCGTATCCAGGAATAGCGGCGGCGCTAACGCCATCCGGAAAGACGGTTCCGAAGGCTGGTATGCGGCGCTAAATGAATTCGACAGCCTGTTTGCGCGTTACGGCGGCGGCGCTTTTACAAATCCGAACATTCTTAAAACTATGCTCGACAATGCTGAGGAAAATTCCGTTGGCGCGGAATCGCGGCTTTCTCTATTGAAGCGCCGCCGTCTACTCGCAAAAACAGCCGGCGGGCATGCGGGCGCGGAACAGCAAGAAAAGGCATTTACAGAAGACTACTATCTTTCGGCAAAAAGGGCGGCGGCTGACTTTCCCTATTCCGCGCCAATTGCCGCGCTTGCCTGCGAAGCGCTTGTTATGCGGGCAACTCCGGCAGGAAAGCAGGCATTGGAGCGTACTGACGCTGAATTTATTGCCCGGCAGACGCAGGTAATGCTCAATACGGGACCAATTTCGGAGGCTGTTTTTTTGCCGCTTGCCTTTTCGTTTCTGGCGCTTACCGGCGAACTTGCTTCGCCGGGCGCGGCTCTTGCGCAGACGAATGCGCCTGCAATGTTTGCCGCCGCCGCGCAAAGCCCCGAAAACGCGCCTATCCGCAATACCCTCCTTTTAGACACGGCTCTACTTCATATACTTGCCGGCGGCACAGCGCCTTCTTGGGAAGGCGCTGCTTCCAAGGAAGCAGCGGACTCCGCCCTTCCTTTTATTGCGCCGCTCCGCGCCGCGCCGGAACTGCCGGATAATACCCGCCGGTTTCTGGCAAACTACTATTATGACTTTGGCGATATGCTTACCGCCGGTGAAATGTTTTCTACTCTGCGGGATGCCGAAAGCATAGAAATGGCGGCGGATGCCCTCTACCTTGCCGGAGAAAAACTGGGGGCGCTCAACTTTTGGCGGCTCTTGTCGAGCGAAGGCAATTTGCGCGGCGCTCCGGCAAACGGTACTTATCTACGCGCTCTATATAACAGCGCCTCGCTCGGTTCTTCCTTCAATAATGATGAGAATGGGCGTCCGCTAAAAACCGAAAACGAAGTAAACATTTCCGCGCTGGAACAACTTTTCTTTCTTACCTCAAATATTCCCGCTAACGAAGCAGAAAATCTTGACGATGTACGGATTCCGGCGCTTGCTCTTTATACGCGCTTCCTGCCCGATGACCGCGCTCGCGCTCTTTTGGAAAACGAAGACGGCGCAAGAAATCATGTGCTTTTGGATTTGGAATTATTTAAGCGGAATATGCCAAAACTCGACATACAAAAAAATGCCGCCGAAACTTGGCTTCTGTTAAACCGGCACCCTGTCTCCGCCAGCCTTTACCAGTGGGCGGCTTGGTATTTTGAGTATCAGAAATTGTACGAGGATGCCGCCTTTCTTTCCCACTTTGCCGCCCAGAACGGCGTTGAATCTCCGGCGCTTGCCTTTAACGAAAGCCTAAGCGCTATGCGTTCAGGCGCTCTGCGGCAAGCGGGCGGCGTTCTTGCCGGACTTATTGAACAACTTCCAGCAGCATCCTCCGGGCTTGAACGCACGGCTGACGGCGCATGGTCGCTCCGCTGGGCTTCGGAAGCCAACCTAGCCTTAATAATGGAGGCTAACCGTGAGCCGCGTGAGGCGCTCATTCATTATGAGAAGGCAATCGCCGCCTTCTCTGCCCTTAACGGGCAGTTTCCGCTAAAGTATACCGCCCGCAAAAAGACAGCGCTCATTCTTGTCCACATTGCCCGCTGTTACGAAACACTCGGTATGCAGACACAAGCGCGGGAAGCGCTGGTTCAGGCGCTTGCCCTTGACGCCGATAACATTGATGTAAATTTGGCATTGCGAAAACTCTGATGGATTCCTACACTGATTTTGCCCCTATAGCGGCGCGGGCAACCCCGCCCGGAGAGAGCGCCCTCGCGGTTATCCGCATAAGCGGCGGCGGCAACGCTTTGGGCGATGCTTCAGACTGCGGCGCTCTCAAATTGCTGGAAAAATGTTTTTCGCGTCCTGCCGTCCTCCGTGCCGCGCAGGGCAATTCGGTAGTCTACGGCTGGATGATAGACGGCGCGGAAAAAGTAGACGAGGTACTCATCTCGGTTTACCGCGCCCCAAAAAGTTACACCGGCGAAGACGGCGCGGATATCTGCTGCCACGGCGGGGATGCCGCCCCACGCGCCGTCCTCAACCTGCTCTTAAAAAACGGCTTTAGGCAGGCGCTACGCGGGGAATTCAGTTATCGTGCCTTTATCAACGGCAAGGTAGACCTATCCCGTGCCGAGGCAGTAATGGAGATAGTCGGCGCAAAGGGGGAACGCGCCCTTGCAGGTTCGGTGCGCCGGCTCTCCGGCGCTCTGGAAGCGGAAATCAATGCCGTCAAGAAACTTCTGCTCGATGTTGTGTGCGAAGTCGAATTGAATTTGGACTACTCCGAAGTTGATGGAGTAGGCTCCGAAGACGCGGGACTGCCCACAAAAGAGAGCGTTCTTGCCGCTCTTAGCCGTCTTGACCATCTCCTCGCCTTATATCAAACGGTTAAACTGGAAAAAGAAGGGGCGCTTGTGGCGCTTGTAGGCAGACCGAATGCCGGCAAATCGAGCCTTTTCAATCTTTTGTTAAAGGAAGAACGCTCGATAGTTACCGAAATTCCCGGCACTACCCGCGACTGGATAGAAGGCTGGATAGAAATTGACGGCATCCCCGTCCGGCTTGCCGATACCGCCGGCATCCACGAAGCGGCGGACAAAATTGAACAAATCGGCATAGAACGAAGCGCGGCGCTTGCCACCTCCGCAGATTTTGTACTCACAATAATTGACGGAGCGGATGCGAATCCTCCCAAGCCCCCTTTACAGATGCCCGGCAGCGGCTTGCTTGTCTGGAACAAATGCGACCTTAACCCTATGCCGGACAATTTTTGCCTTGACGGAAAGCGCTGCATTGCCGTAAGCGCCAAAACCGGCGCGGGACTGCCCGCCCTTGTTAAAGCCATTGCTAAGGAACTGCGCCATCTTGCCGGCTCTGCCGAAGAAGGCGCGGCGGCTGCCTCTACAGGAGACGCGCCGGGCACAGACCGGCAGCGCTCGCTAATTGCCTCGGCAAAGACCGCGCTGCAAGAAACGCTTGCCTTGTCAGACAACAATGCCCCCCTCGACATTATCGCGCCGCGCCTCCGCGATGCCCTCGATGCCCTCGGCGAAATTACAGGCGAGGTATCAAATGCCGGTATTCTGGAGGCGATGTTCGGGAATTTTTGCGTGGGCAAATAAGAGCGCGGGTATGACTGCCATGTATGTCAAATTGTCCGCTGTCTTACCGGCGCTGCCTCTCTCCGCTACAATAAAAGAATGAGTGACAAACTTGAGATTATCCGCCATTCGGTAAGCCATATATTGGCGCAGGCGGTTACTAAATTATATCCGGGCGTTAAGTGCGCCATTGGTCCGGCTATAGAAAACGGCTTCTATTACGATTTTCTCTTTCCCGAAGGAACCTCAATAAGCGTTGCGGATTTTCCGCGCATCAGTGCAGAAATGAAGGCGCTAATCGACTCGAAACAAGACTTTGTTAGAGTTGAATTATCCCGCGAGGATGCTAAGATTCGTTTTGCTTCTGAGCCATTCAAACTCGAATTGATTGACGCCATCCCCGAAGGCGAAATGGTAACTGTGTACGAAAACAGGACGGGCGGAGGCGAAGCGCAAGTGCTCTGGGCTGACCTCTGCCGGGGACCTCATATTGAGAATACCCGTGAAATCAACAGCGCCGCGTTCAAATTGCTCTCGGTTGCCGGCGCATATTGGCGGGGCGATGAAAAAAACGCGATGCTTACCCGCATTTATGGCACGGCATTTACGAACCCTAAAGAGTTGAAGGCTCACCTCACATTTTTGGAGGAAGTAGAAAAGCGCGACCACAGGCGCGTAGGGCGGGAACTCGACCTTTTTTCTGTACACGAGGAAGCCGGTGCCGGACTTATCTATTGGCATCCGGCGGGCGGTCGTATGCGAGTAGCCATCGAGGACTTCTGGCGGCAGGAACATTACAAGAACGGTTACGAAATCTTGTACACGCCCCACATCGGCAAGTCGTGGCTCTGGGAAACATCCGGGCACCTCGGCTTTTACAGCGCCAACATGTACAGCCCAATGCAAATCGACAAGCAGGATTACATCATCAAGCCGATGAACTGCCCCTTTCATATACTCATCTATAAGAATAGCGGACGCAGTTACCGCGACCTTCCATTGCGCTGGGCGGAACTCGGCACCGTCTATAGATATGAGCGAAGCGGCGTTCTGCATGGCTTGCTGCGTGTTCGCGGTTTTACGCAGGATGACGCGCATATCTTCTGTACGCCTGAGCAGATGGAAAGTGAAATCATCGAAGTACTGCGTTTTAGCCTTTCAATATGGAATATTTTTGGATTTAAGGAGATAAAGGCGTACCTCGCTACGCGCCCCGCCGAAAGCGTAGGTGAACAGGAGAGATGGGACGCGGCAACGGAGAGTTTGCGGAAAGCGGTCGAGAAGGAAGGGCTGCCATACGAGTTGGACGAGGGGGGCGGCGCATTCTATGGTCCGAAGATAGACCTCAAGATTAAAGACGCATTGGGGCGCGAATGGCAGATGACTACGATTCAATTTGATTTTAACGAGCCTGAACGCTTCGATATGACTTTTGTAGACTCAGACGGAAAACGCAAACGTCCTTATATGATTCACCGGGCGCTGCTTGGTTCTTTGGAGCGGTTCTTCGGCGTGTTAATCGAGCATTTTGGCGGCGCTTTCCCTGTTTGGATAGCGCCTGAGCAGGCGGCGCTTATTCCTGTCGCCGCTGAATTTACCGGTTATGCCCGCGAGGTCGCGCTCAAACTAAAGGAACGCAATATCCGTGTAACTGTGGAAGACGGCGATGACCGCTTAAACGCGAAAATCCGCGCCTGCCAGACGCGCAAGGTACCTTATATGTTGATTGCCGGTCAGAAGGAAGCGGATGCCGGCGAGGTGTCTGTGCGCCTCCGGGATGGGCGTCAGTTGGCGGCAATGCCGGCGCAAAATTTTGCGGATTACATTACGCAAAAGATAGCCTCAAAATCGCTGGAACTGTAGACGGAAAGTATGCCTGAGATAAGCCTTTTTTACGGAATAAGGGTAACGATGAATTGGTCGGAACATAATCCGCCGCATTTTCATGTA
The DNA here is from genome assembly GCA_031257255.1 of Spirochaetaceae bacterium. Taxonomy (GTDB): domain Bacteria; phylum Spirochaetota; class Spirochaetia; order Treponematales; family Breznakiellaceae; genus JAIROZ01. The sequence goes on from JAIROZ010000097.1 coordinate 11,884, forward strand.
AAGTATGCCGAATACGAGGCGTCTATACTTATAGAGGAAAGTGTTATGGACAAGGGATATTTGCCGAACCGCCAGTTAAAACTTGTTTTGGCTTGGTGCGAGATGCATAAGGATGAGTTAATGCAGAACTGGGAATTGGCAAAAGATGGTAAGCCGCTAAAAACTGTAGAGCCTTTAATGTAGGTATTGCAATGCTGAGTAATCTTTTTTATCCGAAAGTGCTGCAAGTTGTGCCGTCAAACAACTTTGAAGTGTACGCATACCTTAACGATGGCTCTGTGCGGCTGTTTGATGTAAAGCCGTTGCTTAAAGAAGGCACCGTGTTTGAGCCGCTAATGGACATACATACATTCAAGGAAAAATTGGCGGTAATAAACGGCACGGTTGCCTGGGATATGGGCGGCGGCAGAGACCCATATAAATGTATCGACATTGACCCGCTTACAGTCTTTGAGCAAAAGATAGTTCCCGACCCTCTGGAAGTTAAGTAGCAGGATAAAGTTCCGCCTGCGGCTGGAAGTCTACAACCACCAGCGCGCGCCAAAAGCCAGTGTGAGCACGAACCAGTCGCCTTTTTCTGAAGTGGCTATCGCTATGGACGGGGCGGCTGATAAAAAAAAGTCCATGCTTTTAACTTCGTAGTCTATGCCGAGCGGGAAACGGAGCCCGCCGCTAACAATGTCATCATCGTTGTGGATTAGTGAATAATTGAAAAATAAGCCGGTGCCGCAAAACAAGAAAAGCCTGCCCCTGTCGATACCCCAGTCGCTGACTTTGGGGTTAAAAATCCACCAATCGCCGGAAAAGCCGAAGCGCCGGTTTAACGGCATTGTCATGTCAACGCCGTAGCCTAAAGAAAAATGAAAGACGCGGTTTACACTAAATAGAACCGCCGGACCAAAGTATGGATTTTCGGCAAGCCATGTTGACCCCTTAATACCAATGCCAAAGTCAGCGGCGCTAACCCTTAAAGGCAAGGCAAGGCAGCAGACGGCAATCAGTACGGCGGTTTTTTTCATTGGGAGACGGCACGCTATAGCCAGAAACGGATACCTATGTTGCCGCCAAAACCACCCCAGTACAAGCCTAATGTTGGAGTAACAGAAAGACCGACAGCCGGCACCGCTTGTAAAAACAATTCAAGCCGTTGAATTCTAAAATTTACGCCTATGGGGATACGCCCGCCGGCGGCAATATGTAGTTTATCAACATTTTTGCCTTTATCTTCATCGTACTGTTTCCACATTCCTACATTGACAAAAAGCCCCGGTCCCACATAAAAATCGAGCCCTCCATCGCTAATGCTTACAATGCGAAGGTCAAGCGCCCAAAGGTCTGCGCTTACACCTACATTAAATCCGCCGTCTCCAGCATACCAGCCTACGGCAAAATGCAGATGATTATTGGGACTTAACAGCAATGCGGCACCGCCGACGCTGCCCCAATTATAGCCGCCTTGTACTCCAATGCCGAATTCGGCGTAGGCACCCATTACCGCAGACACGAACAGCGCGGACGCGATAAGCGCAATTTTCTTTTTCATAAATATCTCCTCTAAGATTATTTAGGCGGAACAGACTTTGTTTTAGACAGGTTCCCGCCATGCGTTTTGTTCCCCTTCCACACGGGTATTATACCAAAAGCGCCCATAATTGTAAGGTAGGAAAAATAAAACGGCATTACAAGAATTTCGGGTATGTAGGCAAACCGGTTCCTTGGCAGTGCCTTGCCAAAAAGAACAAGAGCGCAGATGTTCATCAGTACTATAACCGAAACCGACCCTGCCGCCGCGAACAAAAATGCCGGCTTCCAAAGCAGCCCGACGGGTACGGCAAGCAGTCCTATCAGTACTGTGTACATTAAGTAGTTGTAACTAAACCGAGTGCGGATGTCGCGGCTCCAAAGCGCCCCGTTATTCCAGCGGAGTGTCTGGTTTGTGAGCGCCTTCCACGAAGGCTCGCTCTCTGTAAGGACGAAGAGTCCGGGGAGAGGTGCCGCTTCCACTGTATAATGAGTCTTGGCGCGAATGTGGGAGATGAGCGCCGCGTCCTCGGTGAGCGACCATGGAACGGAGCGGTAGCCGCCCGCCTCGTCCAATGCTGCTTTGCGCAGCGCCATATTGTTGCCGAAGCCGCAGAACCCGGCACCGAAGCCTGTTGTGCCCACAAGGTAGACGCAGCGCACCGCATGGTCTAGGCACTGGTAAGTAGAAAGGAAAGACGAGTCAATGCTTTTCTTAAAAACCGGCGCGATGATAACGCCGCGCCGGCTGTCGTCCAGCATAAGGCGCGTCATGTTTTCTACCCATGCGGGCGGAACTACGCAGTCTGCATCTGTAAACAAAAGGAAATCGCCGCCGGTTCGTTCAATTCCTTCGATAAGGGCGTACTGTTTGCGGTTAGGTCCGGGGTTTTCTGTCAGATTGAGTATAACGGTGGTTTGCCCGCGTTCTTCCCTCATCTTTGCGGCAAACTCTTCGAGCATAGAAAGCGTTGCGTCTTCCGACCGGTCGTTGATAAACACATATTCCACATTGGGGTAAGTCTGCTGCGCCAAACTTTCGAGCAACCCATGCAAGCGCTCCGCCTCGTTCCGCGCCGGTATGATGATGGAGACTAGGGGTAGGGGATAGGTGTTAGTGGGTAGTGGGTAGTGGGTAGTGGGTAGGTTTTTGTCTGATATATCAGTACTAACGGTGTTATCTGCGTTAGTACTTGGTTCTCTTCCAGAACGGATACTGTCCACTGTCCACTGTCCACTGTCCACTCCTCTATCCCCTGTCCCCCCTACTGGTTTCAGTCTCGATTCCTTTATTAAACCGCCAATCAGTACCAAATGGGCGCTCAAAAAAAGAGCGCCGTGAATTCCACAAATTATCGTTAAAAGGCTCATTTTTTTCGTACTGTTTCCAAGAACCGGTCAATTAAGAACTCGGTGTCGCGGGGACCGGGGCAGCCTTCGGGATGAAACTGCACGGCGCTCCATGGCGCTGTCTTTGAGCGTATGCCTTCGACAGTGCCGTCATTCACATTTGTAAACCATACTTCCCAGTCATGGGGCAGCGTTTCGGCGCGGACGGCGTATCCATGATTTTGGCTTGTGATGTAACAACGTCCCTTACTGCCGTCCGGCAATGTTTCTATGCACGGCTGATTGGCGGAGCGGTGCCCATAGGGAAGTTTATAGGTATCCGCGCCGGCGGCAAGCGCCATCAGTTGCACACCCAAACAGATGCCGAAAATGGGCTTGTCCTTTGTAAATGCCTTGCGCAGTTGGGCGATGGTCTTGCCGCACGATTTGGGGTCGCCCGGTCCGTTTGAAAGAAAAAGCCCGTCATATTCGAGCGTTGAGAGGTCGTAGTCCCACGGAACACTGATGACTTCCGCGCCCCTTGAGAGAAGGCAGCGTAGTATGTTCGCCTTTGCCCCGCAGTCTATTAGTACAATACGAGGCGACCCTCCGTCCGCCGGAGCATAACGCTTTACTTCTTTGCGCGAAACAGAGGCGACAAGGTGAGTGGGTAGAGGGTAGTGGGTAGAGGGTAGTTTTTTTCCGGTTTCCGGCAACCGGCTGTCCACTATTATCCGTCCCCGCATAACGCCGCGTTCACGGAGGCGTTTGGTAAGGGCGCGTGTATCAATGCCGCTTAACAGTGGAACGCCGTTATCCCGCAGCCAGAGGGGAAGTGAAATTCCGCTTGAATAATGACTTGGTTCTTCGCAAACTTCGGAGACAACAAAACCCGCGACCTGTATTTTTCCTGACTCAAAATGAATGGGTATACCGTAAACATCTGCGTCCATTATGCCGCCTTTCCGCAACGGGACGCCATAATTGCCTATTAAGGGGTATGTTGACACAAGTATTTGCCCGCGAAAACTGGGGTCGGTAAGCGCTTGCGGGTAGCCGGTCATTCCTGTGGTAAATACAACTTCCCCCTCTACAACTCCGCTATCTATAAGACCGCCGCCATCGCGCCCGTCCCCATTTATGACTCCTTCAAATTCCGCCCCATCTTCGAGTATCAGCGTTCCTTTTTGTTGATAAGTCCTCCCGAACATCGCTCTTAGCGTAAATTATTCGGCGTTCTATGTCTATAGGGCGCAATGTCTTACAGGCAATGATATAGGACGCTTGCCGTATTTTCCAATTAGGGAAAGAATGATTAACTCGATGCTTCGGCAAGCCTCAAAAATTAAAGTCTTGCCGCATCACTGCTTCCTTAGACATTTAGCAGACCTCCTGATACAATACCTCCGATGTCTTCCTTTGCCCGTCAACTTGCGTCTATTGCCGCCGTTCCGTCTGTCCGCGCATTTCTTGATACAGTGGGCAGTGGACGGTGGACAGTGGACAGCGCCCATTCAGGACGAAAAAAAAAATCTACCGCTGATAGCGTAGTAAGCACCGAAACAAAACCGGCAGCCGGACTTGCCGTACTGGGGGCGCAGGGGTCGCTGCCTGCTGTACTGCTCCGTCTACTGCACGATGAACGCCCCTCTCCCGCCCTTATCGTTCTGCCAACAGAACGCGATGCTCGCATCTTTGCCCAGGATTTAGCCGCGCTCGGCATAAACGCCGCCTTTTTCCCCTGGTGGGGCACTGTCCCTTATCACGAAGTAAACATCAACTCGCCCATCTTCGGCGCCCGCACAAGGCTGCTGTCGCAATGGACAGCAACAGTGGACAGTGAACAGTGGACAGTGGACAGTGTCCGTTCAGGCAGCGAACCAAGTACTAGCGCAGATAACTTCGTTAGTACTGATATATCGGATAAAAATCTGTCCACTGTCCACTCACCACTGTCCACTGCTAATAATCTACCCACTACCCACTACCCACTACCCACTAATACTGATATACCGGACAAAACCAACTGTCCACTGTCCACTCACCACTGTCCACTAATCCTCACCAGTCAACGCGCCTTTCTTTCGCCGGTGCCGCCGCCTTCGTATACGGCGGGGAATACACTCACGCTGCGGAAGGGCGGCAAAGTCAACACGCTGGAAATTGCGGCGACTCTGGCGGATTGGGGCTGGACACGGGTTAGCCGCGTTCAGTTGAAGCATGAATTTGTCCTGCGCGGCGAGGTGCTTGATTTGCTACCCTCCGGCGAGGAGTACGCGTACCGCATCCTTTTTGATTTTGACACGATAGAGTCGATACGGCAGTTCGACCCCGAAGACCAGAGCGGCAAGCGCGAGGTCGATTACTGCGTTCTCGCGCCGCTCAAAGAAGTGGTGTGGACTGATGAACGTATCGAAATTTTGTATCAAAATCTGCGTGAATGTGAAGAAATTAAACAGTATGATGTAAATGTAATCATTGATACGCTGATAGCCCGGAAACAAATTCCCGGCGAGGAAGAATTATTCCCGCTTGCCTTTGAAACCCGCTCGTCTCTGCTGGACTATTTTTCCTATCCCTTGTCCCCCGTCCCCTGTCCCCTAATACTGATTGACCGTGAACGGCTTGATAACGCAAGCGAAGCGCTGGAGCGGGAGGCGCAAAGTTTGTATCTAAACGCAAAGCATGAGCGCCCCGTGCCTGACCCGTCCCGCCTGTTTTTTAATTGGGACGCGCTTGTATCATCGTGTTCAAATTCAATTTCATTCCTGAATATAAAAACAGGAACTACGCCGCCTCAGACTTTTGAAATACAGTGTGAGCCGTCTCATTCATTTTTTGGCAATATCAATTTTCTAAAAGATGAATTGACTCAGTATATAAAAGACGGCTGGCATATTACGCTGGCGGCGGAAACAGACGCGCAGGCGGTTCGTATATCATCAATTTTACATATACAAGAAGATGATACACAAGAAACCGGTATGCCTGCCGTTGAGACATTTCCGCTCTCACGCGGTTTTTCGATGCCGGAATGTAAAGAAATCATTATTACCGAAAATGAAATATTCGGACGCAAAGAAAAAAAACCGCGCAGCCTTTCCGCTGTGCGCAGCGCCGCCATTGATACATTTGTCGAATTAAATCCCGGCGATTATGTGGTACACCTCAATTACGGCATAGGGCTTTTTCAAGGTATCGAGCGCATTAAAGCGCTTGGCAATGAACGCGATTATATCAAATTGATGTACGCGGAAGAGGAGGTTATCTTCGTTCCGATTGAACAGGTAAATCTTGTTCAGCGTTATATAGGCAATGACGGGAGCGCCCCGAAACTTGACGAACTGGGCGGCAAGGCGTGGAATGCCCGCAAGGAAAGGGCGCGGGCGGCGGCGGAAGAATTGGCAAAAAAATTACTAGCGCTGTATTCCAAACGGAAAGCGTCCGCCGGTTTTGCCTTTCCGCCGGATACAGAATGGCAGACAATGTTTGAGGCGGCGTTTCCTTACGAGGAAACCGCCGACCAATTGCGCTGCATAGAAGAAATTAAGGCGGATATGGAATCGACATCTCCAATGGACAGGCTTGTATGCGGCGATGTGGGTTACGGAAAAACAGAAGTGGCGTTACGAGCCTGTTTTAAGGCTGTTATGGGCGGTAAACAGGTCGCTTTCCTTGCTCCCACAACAATACTTGCCGAACAGCATTTCGAGACATTTAAGGAACGGTTTGCCCAGTTTCCCGTCCGTATAGCAATGCTTTCCCGTTTTACAAGCCGCCCCGATATGCGGGATGCCATCGAAAAAATAGGACGCGGGGAAATTGATATTGCCGTTGGTACACATCGCATCATTCAAAAAGATGTACAATTCAAAAATCTGGGGCTTATGGTTATTGACGAAGAACAACGTTTCGGCGTCCGTGATAAAGAAAAATTAAAAGAATTAAAGCATAACATTGATTGTTTATCGCTTTCCGCTACACCAATTCCGCGCACGCTTCATATATCACTTCTAAAGATACGCGATATGAGCATACTTGCAACAGCGCCGAGGGGCAGGCTCCCGGTGGAAACGGTCATTGAAGAATACAACGATGCGCATATTGTAAAAGCAATACGGGACGAGGTTTCCCGGGGCGGGCAGGTATTTTATCTGCATAACCGCATAGAAACGCTCGACGCAACACGGCTGCGGCTGGAGCGCCTGCTGCCGGAAGTCCTCTGCGAAACGGCGCACGGCAGGATGAGCGCGGATGAACTGGAAGATGTTATGCGCCGTTTTATACACGGCGGTTTTCATGTACTTGTTTCCACAACAATTATCGAAAACGGCATTGATATTCCCAATGTAAATACAATAATTATAGACCGCGCCGATATGTACGGTGTATCACAGTTGTATCAACTGCGCGGGCGCGTGGGACGGAGCGACCGCACCGCGTATGCGTATTTATTTTATCCCGAAATACGCGCTCTTAGCGAAATGGCAATGAAGCGCCTTCAGGCTATCTCTGATTTTACCGAACTTGGCAGCGGCTTCAAAATCGCGCTTAAAGATATGGAGATACGGGGGGCGGGCAATCTTTTAGGACGCGAACAATCCGGCAACATATATTCGGTTGGTTTTGATATGTATCTTCGGCTTTTAGACGAGGCTATAACTAAATTACAGAACGAAGAATATGAACCGGAAAATGAGACATTACTGGAACTTGAATATTCAGGATTTATTCCCGATTCGTACATTTCTACGCCGCAGGAAAAAATGGAAGTGTATAAAAAAATTGCCGCCGTCCGTACCTACAGCGACCTTGACGCGCTCTCGCGTGAAATTACCGACCGCTTTGGTCCGCCGCCGCCTGCTGCGGAAAGCCTGCTCGCGCTTGCCGAAATCCGTATTATATGCGGCGAACTATCCGTTTCGCGCCTGTCGGAAAAGAACGGCTCGGCGCGTATTACATTCTCGGCTGTAAATAAACTCAATGTGGAAGCGCTGCTCAAATTGATAAAAGAATCCGGCGGCAAAGTGCGCCTCGACCCGCGTTCCCCCAGCGAAATCATCCTGAACACAGGCGGCATAAGCCTTGCCGAAAAATCTATCGCCATACGCGAAACGCTGGGCAAGTTAAGTTGAGTATGGCTGTCCAAAGTGTATTAAAGGAACTGGACGCTCTGACTGTAGATACAAAAAGCAGATTTTTGTACCATGCCGGCTACATCTCTTTTGGCTGTTGCTGTCATTTTTTTCTTTTGCGGCGCAGCATAAAAGCAACCGGTTATGTCCGTGAGAGGAGGTAGGGGACAGTGAACAGTGAACAGTGGACAGTGGTGAGTGGATAGTGTCCGTTCAGGACGAAAACCAAGTACTAACGAAGATAACGCCGTTAGTACTCATATAACGGACAAAAATCTGTCCACTACCCACTACCCACTGTCCACTCCCTACCCACTACCCTCTACCCACTACCCTCTACCCACTACCTATGCCGGCTGCGCCTGCAATGCGCTAACGCGCTTGTCTTTCAGGCTGCCTTCAAAGGCATCTGTTGTTACAAGTTTGAGCGTTTCGGTCGGGCAGACGCGGACGCACGAAGGTTTGTCGGCAACGCCGGCGCAGAGGTCGCATTTGTTGGCAATCTTGCGGTTTGTGCCGTCATTGGCGACTTCCGCCGTTTCTACAATCTCGACCGCGCCGAAGGGGCAGGCGATGACGCAGTTTTT
>JAIROZ010000151.1 GCA_031257255.1 Spirochaetaceae bacterium
CGCCGATGAGCCGTTTATCACAGCCGGAAGCGGACCCGTCCCCGGCAGGCTCATCATCCAAACCGGAGACGGCAAAGAACACCAAATTACCCTTGCCGCCGAAAAGGTAAACGAAAAACGCCCTGCCGCCGTTTCATCGCCCGCAGGCGCAGGCGCGTATGTCTACGCGCTGTCGGACTGGCTTGTAAATCAGTTATTCAAGGATTGGAAACAGATGGAGAGCGCTCAGTAGGGCGCTGCCGGTAACAGATAAGATTCAGAACCGAAACACTGAATCTTATTTGTTAAGATAAGTCTGAATTGACAAAAATGCCGTAATAACGGAAAGCACCGCCGTTATAGGCGGGGCATACTGGTTAAAGTAGTATAGGAAGTTGTTGGTATTTGCCGTAATAACTGTTTCCGGGCGTATTACCGATTTTTTGGTAAGGCGTTTGCCGTCAAGGTCGGTTATCGTTACGCTGCTAAATGAATTTTCAGTCTTAATAAAACCGCCGGCAAGTCCTATATAGTACTCCCAGTTGCGGTCGGCGGCGTGAGGGTAGCGCCCCGGCATTCGCACCGAACCGGACACGGTAACATAGTTGGTAATAAGCGGATTTTCGGTTATAGCGACATACATATTGGTTGTAGGACGGATGGTAACATTATCGTAGTCCAACAGTTCAAAGGTATCATCAAAATCCTTCTCTGTTAATTTTATTATCGTATTATCCGGCGTATAGCGAAGAATTTCGCTGTTTGCTTTGTCGGCAAAACGGGTTAGACCGCCGCCGTACTTTACTATCAGTTCATTCAGATTTTCGCCTTCCAGCAATTGGTAAGTGCCGGGGCGTTCCACAGCGCCGCCTATGGTTACCCGCCGCTGAACACGCCCCACAGTGATAATGTCCCCCGGTCTAAGGTACGGATTTTGGGAGAGGTCGCCATCGCGAGTCGCCTTAAAAAGGTCGTAGGTACGCTTTGTGCCGTTTGACGAAAGAATTGTTATATCGCGTGTAGAGGCAAAATCCGTAAGTATGCTGGAGGTTTGAAAATTCTGCTGGGACATACCTGTTAGTATCATGCCTTCGGTTAGTATTCCGCCGCCGCCGCCTATGCTTGATGTAGCAACGGTACGGGTAAGCGCGTCCGAAAGCCGTGTTAGCGCCCATGCTTCCATACTTTGCGCCGTCCGCACCTCGCCCTTTACATACACTACAAAACTGGCGGGGCGTATCATCGTAAATTCCACAGGGCTTAAAGGATAATTTTCCAGTACTATCGCTTCTACCTGACGCTTTAGTTGCTGGTAGGTCTTCCCGTCCGAATTGGCTATGCCCATATTGGATACGCGCACACGGTAACTTGTGTCTATCGTTATAGGAATTTGAACTGTGGTAACGGTACCGCTTGACGAAACGCCGGGGGAGTAAGCGAGCGTGTATACATCGCCTGCCGTAACGCGGTAGTCCGGCGCGGACAGCGCAAGTTGGAGCCTTAGCACCGCATCGGTTAAGTTTTGCGACTGGGCGCTCTGTAAAAGGGCTTGCGCCGCGCTCGTTTGTGTTGCGGGATTTTGCGCCGCGGTAGAGCCGCTTGTTTGCGCCATCATGCTTTGCGGCAAAGCGCAAAACATCAAAAAAATTACAGTTAAAAATTTAGCGGAAGTAAAAAGAATACCGCGCCGGAAATACGGCTGCCCGCCATTAAATTCCGCGTTCCTAATAAACATAGTCTTCATTTTTATCCTTCCTATAATTTACCTCTCCACGCATTTTAGCCATAGCCTCCGGGTCGCGCTTAATGTTGTCTATTGCGTTTCCGGCAAATGCCAAAAAAACGGAAAAGAAGCCTGCGGCAAATGTTATGATAATGCAGAGCATTCCCCGCGCAGGCTTGGATTTTTGGTCGGGAACCTGCGCATATTCCAATACCTGAAACACCGGCTTTTCGCTTGCCATTGTTACCTTTAACAATTCGTACTGAACCTTTAGTTGGCTGTACACCTGTTCCTGCGCCTTTAGTTCAATCTGAAGCCGCGCCGCTTCGATAGCCGTGGCTGTGGCTGCGCCGGGCGCGGAGAAAGAGCGGTTAAAACCTTGAGCCTGAATTTGCAGGTTTTTTATCTCTTCCAGTGAATTTGTCATATTGTTTTCTAAATTTTCCTTTTCCAGTTTATTTTTATCCAGTCCCATTTCGTCAAAACGGCGTTCCAACATTCTGACCATGTAGTTTACCACATGGGTAGCAAAGTCCGGGTCTTTGTCGGTAAACGATATGGTAATGACTCCGGCATCTTTGTCCTTTTCTGCCGTAATGAGTTTTTTAAGCATTTTTCGGCTGGATGAGCGTACATACTTTTTAATTTTGTAGCGTTTTATCAATCCGAATTCGTCCACTACCGAATCGAGGAACATATCGGACTTGACAACAAAGAGCGCCAGGTTAGCGTTTGTTCCGCCGGCAGACGGCAGGCTTACTCCCGCGAGAGATGCCAGCCCGCCTAAACTGCCGCTGCCCGCTAAAAGCGAGGAGAGCCCCCCGCCGCTGCTGCTGTCGTTTATGAGCAGCAGCGCCTTGGGCTTATACAGATTTGGTAGCGGCGATGTTTCCGGCGGCATTGATTTGGAAACCAGCGCCAGCACAATCGAAAAGACGGCGCCAAGCGCCGTAAGGACGATTATCATCACGCGCCTGCGCCATAAAACGGAAAAAAGGTCTATAAGGCTTATTTCATCATTATCTTCAACGTTGCTAAGTTTGTCATTTGCCATATTCTTACGATACATAGCACGGCGGGTTTTGTCTAGACTATTGCCAATAATGCAATGAACTGTAATAGTAAAAAAGTAAAAATCTATAGGAGGATTTATGGATTATAGTCATTCTATCATGTTTGTGGTCGGATTCATTGTCTACATAGGGATAATGATACTCATCGGAACGCTCGCTTCGCGTGGAAAAAGCGATGGCAAAGATTATCTTACAGGCGGCGCTAAATTGCCGCTGTTTTTAATTTTTGCGACAATGGGCGCAACCTTCATTGGAACAGGCAGCGCTCTGGGCGCTACTGCCAACGGTTTCCGGCAAGGCTGGTACGGTTCGGGTTACGGACTGGGCGCGGCTCTGGGGCTTTTTTGGCTTGTCTGGATGATACACAAGACAAAGCCGCGTTCAAAAGGCTTTATCACTCTGGCGGAAGAGGCGCAGTACCTCTTTAACGGCAGCCGTCAGATGAAGGTCATCATGTCTTTTATGATGTTTTTTGTGGAAATAGCCTGGCTCGGCAACCACATAAACGGCGGCGGCACTTACCTCTCCTACATAACCGGAGTAAACCCCGTGCTGGCGCGGCTCATCTGTGTGGCGGGCTTTGGTATCTATGTTATCATAGGCGGCTATCTCGCGGTTGTATGGACAGACTTAATTCAACTTGCCATCATCGTTGTAGGCTTTATAGGCATAGCGCTTATTGCCGTTCCCACAGCGGGCGGCTGGGCAGAAATTACCAATACGCTTACGGCAGCCGGAAAAGCGGGCAACCTCACCTTCTACGGCATAGGTTCTACCACAACAATGGGAATTATTGCGCTCATCTGGGGTATAGTCATCCCCGGACTCGGTACGCCTACCTACAGAATGAGGATTTACACCGCGAAGGATGACAAGACGGCAAGCCGCGCTTTTATTACAACTGCGGTGCTGCTTCTGGCGTTCAGTCTTATACCGGCGCTTATCGGCATGTCGGCTTTTGCCATTGCTACAAAGAACGGCGCGGAATCCGTGCTCGGCAACCCGAATTTTGCTTTCGCCTATGTGGCGACTATCGTTTTAGGTCCGGTTTTGGGGCTTTTATTTATGATAGCGGGGCTTTCGGCAACTCTCTCATCGGGCGATTCGGATGCCATAGCCGGCGTAACGATTCTTATTCAGGACATTTATCCGGTTTTTGCTAAAAAACCGCTTGCCCCGGATAAAATTAAGAGTTGGTCGCGTTTGGGGCTTCTGGTAACTTTTGCGCTCGCATTTTTTGCCACGCTATTTGCCACAGATGTTATGAACTACATACTGAATGTTATAGGCTCGGTTATTCCGGGTGTATCTGTGGCGATGTTCCTTGGGGCGGTCTGGAAACGGGCAACCTGGCAGGGCGGCGTTGCCTCGCTTATAACAGGCGCGGTTTTCGGCATTCTCTATTTGGGCGTAGCGCCTTTCCAGAGTTACATAAAAGGCATATTTACAGCGCCGGCGATACCTTCGACCATCATTACGCTTGTGGTTTGCGTGATAGTATCGCTTTTAACGCCTCCGGGCACACTCACCGAAGATGAAAGGCTTGCGGCTGTGGAAAAATCCAGAATGGCGTAAGTGTTTGTAAAAAACCCACTAAAAAAGGCGCATGGTATATAACCGTGCGTCTTTTTTTTGGGCTAATGGAATGATTAGGGCTATACTGATTAACTCGATGTTCCGGTTACTTATCTGAATGAATCCCGCAAAGCCCACAGCCCGATTGCCGGGTTCGGCACAAAAAAGATGCGCTCGCCATGGACGGTATTCCAGCCGGTGTGAAGTTTGCGGACATCGTACTCTGCCATGGCTTTGTTGATGTCGCCCCATTCGTAACCTGCGGATTCGATTTCTTTCCGGCTAACGGCGGAACCGGGGCAATAACGGACGGTAAAGCGTCCTTCGCTGGAACCATGTATCAGATGAGCCGCCGCGCTTAGGCTTTCGGCTAAGTCGGCATTGGCGGCGGCTTGCTCCCGAATCGTTTTTGCCGGGCGGTAACCGTATTTACGGATGAGGGCGTCAATCAGTTTGTCCTCGCCAAAGCGCTCCAGCCCCGGCGCGATGATAAGCAATTCGCCGTTGTCCGCCATTGCCATACGGGTACGGTAGATAGCCTTGTTGCCCAGCCAAGTAGTGCGAAATTCTTCCGGCTCCAGATAGACAACCGCCTTTTGCGCCGGTTCATCAAGGAGTTCAACATTCACTTGCCGGGCAAGTTCCGAAGCGCGGGTAAAACATTCCCGTCCAAAGCCCATATACAAGCCGCGCAAAGCCAGAGACCCGGCGGCATCTGTTTCGGCGCGGGCGCTCAGCACGGTAAGGGCGTATAGGATGGGCGGCAGCCTGCCGCCGAAGCGCCGCATACCCTCATCGAAAATTGCCCTCACCGGCGTGTCCGTCCGTCCCATCATTTTTTCCATACCGAAGCAAGCCCCGGCAAAATGGCTCTTGTCGATGGCTTCTTTGCCGCCTGTGCCCACAAAAATGTTCTTGGCGTGGTTTGCCATACCCACAACCTCGTGAGGCACTACCTGCCCCAGAGAGATGATAAGGTCAAAGCCGCCGTCCCGGAGCAATTTGTTTACCTGCGCCGGCAAATCGTAAGCGACAGCGCCGCCTGTAGCGGTTTCTATCCATTCCTTTTCGATGCGCCCCAGTTCAACTACATCGTTCCGCCAGTCATGCGTCCTGAATAGGGATGCCGGAGTGCCGGGAAACATACGCGCAAGTTCGGCGGCGGTAAGGGCAATATGAGTGCCCAGCGCCGGCAGCACCGTAACGGCAATCCCCCGTTTGGAGAGTTCCCTGTACGCAAGTCCGGTAAAAAAGCCTGCCCGCGAATGAAAACGGGTAATATCCGGCGGCAAGAGCAGCGCCGAGTCAACTTTGCCTGTATCGGCAAGGGCATTTTCCAAAGCCTCGCAAAATAGTTCATCCGCATAATCATCGGAAATATCGAGCGCCGCGCCGCCTGTGTTCAAATAAGTTTTATCAGTTGTCATAATCCCTCTTTGGAGTGATGGCATAAGCCGTCATTTTACAGTATAGTATCATATTCAAGGAGATTATTGTTATGGTAAAACTAGAAGAAGCGCTAAAGAAACATCAACTTTCTATGCCAAATCCGCCGGCAAAGGGCGGAATCTACGAGCCTGTAAAGGAATTCGGCGGAAATTTTTGCTACCTTTCCGGCTGCACTCCCTCTTTTAACGGAGAGGTCAAACTGACGGGGAAACTCGGCAAGGAAGTAACAATAGAACAGGGACAGGAAGCGGCGCGGGTCTGCGTCCTCAACCTGATGGCAAACTTGCAAGCGTTCTGCGGCAGTCTGGACAAGGTTAAGCGCATCGTTAAGATGATAGCCTTTGTCGCCGGCACCGATACTTTTTACGACCACCCCAAAGTTGCCAACGGCGGCAGCGAACTTCTCGTGGACATATTCGGCGAAGAAGCGGGGCGCTGCGCCCGTTCCGCTATCGGAGTAAACGCCTTACCCGGAAATGTACCTGTAGAGGTAGAACTGCTAGTCGAACTTAAACCTTGAACGGCAGACGGCGCTCTATGAACTATCATTTTCGGGGCGAGGAAACTATCGAGTCCCCCGCGCTGGTGTACTATCGGGACATCATCGAAGAAAATACCGCTAAGGCTATTGCTATGGCAGGCGGCGCCGAGCGTCTGTGGACGCATATAAAAACCCATAAGACTGCCGCCCTTGTGCGTATGCAGATGAACCGGGGCATTACCCGTTTTAAGTGCGCTACTTTAATGGAGGCGGAAACCTGCGCCCGCGAGGAGGCTCCACATGTCCTACTTGCCTACCCGCTTATTGGTCCTGCCATCAACCGCTTTGTCCGTCTGCGGGAGCGGTACCGCAGCACCCTATTCTGGGCTATCGGAGATAATTTGGGGCAACTGGAATTGCTGGGAAAGGCATTAGCCAAAAGCCAAACGCCGGTAAACCTTCTGGCGGATATCAACGCGGGTATGGACAGGACAGGCGTTCCGCTGGAAAACCTAGAAGACTTCTGCCTTGCCGCCGCGAAGATAACGGGGCTCATTTTTAAGGGCTTTCATTGTTATGACGGGCATTTGGGCATAAAAGACCTTGCGGAGCGGAAGGCGGCGGCGGGAAGCATCGCAAAGCGCCTATTTGCCGTCAAAGTATCCCTCGAAAAAAAAGGCATAGAGATACCCGTCATCGTGCTGGGGGGCAGCCCCACCTTCCCCTGCCACATTGATATGCCGGAAGTCTACCTATCTCCGGGAACGGTTTTTGTCTACGACAACGGGTACCAGACAAAATTCCCCGACTTAGACTTTGTTCCGGGCGCGGCGGTAATGAGCAGAGTGATAAGCCATCCGGCGGCGGGGCTTTTTACTTTGGATACCGGCTACAAAGCCATCGCCTCCGACCAGACAGACAGGGGCATTATTCACGGATTGCCGCAGGCAAAACCGGTCGCGCAGAGCGAGGAACATTGGGTCTGGCGGATAGAGGACAGGGAACCGCCCCCTATCGGAGCGGTGCTATACATTATCCCTACCCACATCTGCCCCACTTCGGCGCTCTACCCCGGCATATATGTGGTTAGCGGTGGAGAACTGGTCAACTACTGGGAAGTAAGCGCCCGCAACCGGCTTCCGTGATTACCGGTATTTTATGGCGTTTGTTCAATTTACTAATGTATCGGTCTCTTTTGGAGAACGCGATGTACTAAAAAATGTGAGTTTACGCCTCAAGTCCGGCGACAAAGCGGCGCTCTGCGGAGCAAACGGGGCGGGAAAATCAACCCTGCTAAAAGTAATAGCCGGTCTTATCGAGCCTGACACCGGCGACCGCGCCCTTGAACGCGGCTGCCGCCTCGCCTATCTGCCTCAGGAAGGAGTGGACAGTTTAGGGGACAGGGGACAGGGGGTAGTGGGTAGTAGAGGGGACAGGGGACAGGGGACAGGGGGTAGTTTAGGGGACAGTGGACAGTGGGTAGTGGGTAGTAGAGTGGGTAGTGAACAGTGGACAGTGGACAGCAGCCGTTCAGGCAGTAAACAAAGCGCTAACGCAGATAACAATTTTGAAACCGATATATCAGACAAAAACCTACCCACTACTCACTACTCACCACCCACTAAAACCGATATATCAGACAAAAATCTGTCCACTGTCCACTCGCCACTGTCCACTGTCCACTCGCCACTGTCCACTATCCTTGACTCCGTCTTCGATGAATGGCGAGTTTTGGAAGAACGGGTTGAGGCATTGCGGGAAGAACTTGGCGCCGCAGGCGCGGCTACTGTAGGCGCGGCTACTGTAGGCGCGGCATCTGGGGACGCGGATATATCCACGAACACATCTACAGATACATCCGGCGCAAACATAAAGACAGACGCGCTGCTTGCCGAGCATGATGCTCTCTTTGAAAAACTGGAAAATTCCGGCTATTTGCGCCGCGAAAAAGAAATCTACTTTGTGGCAAAGGGGCTCGGCTTTAAGCCGGAGGACTTTTCCCGTTCCCTCGATGAATTTTCGGGCGGCTGGCAGATGCGCGCCGGGCTTGCCAAGACATTGCTCCGCAAGCCGGACATCCTCATTCTGGATGAGCCGACCAACTACCTAGACCTCGAAGCGCGTACCTGGCTTCTTTCGTACCTCAAGGCATTTTCCGGGGCGCTTCTCATCGTCTCTCACGACCGGTACTTCCTCGACTCGCTTGTCGGGGCGGTTTACGAACTCTTTTGCGGCATCCTAAAACGCTATACCGGCAACTATAGCACCTACGAAAAAACACGGGAGGCGGAATTGGCAAGCCTCTTAGACCGTTACCGCGCTCAGCAGGCGGAAATTGAAAAACGGACGCGCCTTTATGAGCGCTTTCACGCAAAGGCGCGGAAGGCATCTTTTGCGCATGAGCAGTTATCAAAAATCGAAAAGATAGAAAAAATCGAACTGCCTCCGCACTTGCAAAAAATTCACTTTAGTTTTCCGCAAGTTACCCATAATGCCCGCGTTGCCTTTACACTGAAGGATGTTGCCAAATCGTACGGCGATTTCCGCGTTATAGAAAAATTCGACTTGACCCTTGACGCGGGCGAGCGCCTTGTCTGCGTGGGACCAAACGGGGCGGGAAAGTCTACACTGCTGCGCATAATTGCCGGTGTTGATGTAAGATTTTCCGGCAAGGTGCGCTATGGCACGGATGTGAGCGCCGGTTATTTTTCGCAGGATGCCGCCGAAAAATTGCGCGGGCGGGCAAGCATACTCGATTATCTAAAGGAGAGAGTACGCAGCTATCCGGCAGGGTATCAGCATACACCGGCGCGTCTGCGCGATATGCTCGGCGCGTTTCTTTTTAGAGGAGACGATGTAGAAAAACCGCTCGATGTCCTCTCCGGCGGCGAAAAGACGCGCCTTGCCTTGCTTGAACTTCTGCTGCAGCCGCATAACCTTCTCATTCTTGACGAACCAACCAACCACCTCGACATTTATTCCAAAGACATACTCCTCGATGCCCTCAAAAAATGGAAAGGCTCCTGCGTTTTTGTCTCCCACGACCGCGACTTTATGGACGCGCTTTCTACCAAAACCCTAGAACTGCGCCCTGGCGAAGCGCCGCGCCTCTTCTATGGAAACTACAGGTACTATGTGGAGAAGAAGGATTTTTTAGTGGGTAGTGAACAGTGGGTAGTGGGTAGTGTCCGTTCAGGTAGTAAACAAAGCGCTAACGCAGATAACTTCGTTAGCACAGAAATATCAGACAAAAACCTACCCACTACTCACTACTCACCACCCACTAAAACCGATATATCAGACAAAAATCTGTCCACTGTCCACTCGCCACTGTCCACTGCTCAAGCCCGCGAACAGAAAAAACAGGCGCAGGCGGCGGAGCGGAGGCGGCAGCGGGACGAGGCGGCGCTGCTGGAGGCGCTAGAAACGCTGGAATACGAGAAGGCGGCGCTGGAGGCGGAACTGGCTCAGCCGGAAGTTTACGCCAATGGCGAAAAGTCCCGCGCCGTTCAAAAACAGATTGAAGCGCTTGCCGCCGAAATTGCCGCCAAAGAAGCGGCATGGGAAAGGCTAGGAGAACAGCGCGGCTTTTAGCACAACCTTTATTGATGAAGCGGCGCTTCGGGGGTCGGCAAAAACAGCGCATATCAATAGTATTAAGGTACACTCGATAAAAGGAGCAATTATGAAAACTTTGGATATGCGCGGAAACCCCTGTCCTATACCGGTGGTAAACGCGAAAAAAGCCCTTGCAAAAAAAGAAGCGGAGGGCGTTGCCGTTTGGGTTGACAACATTGTCGCGGTGCAAAATCTCGAAAAAATGGCAAAAGGAACCGGATGCGATTTTTCTTACGAAGAAACCGCGCCCTCCGAATTTAAAGTAACTATCGTTAAAGGAGCGGATTCACAGCGCTTCTTTAACGAACAGCCGGCTGTTCCCGAAGGAAATGCCGTTCCCACTGGAAATGCTGGAAATGCCGGGCGGGGTCCTGTTGTCCTGATAACTTCGGACAGTATGGGCAGAGGCGCGGATGAACTTGGAAAATTGCTTATTAAAGGCTTTATTTTTTCGCTAACTCAACTGAACCCGCTGCCGGAAGCGGTCATCTTTTTGAACGGCGGCGCTCATCTTACAACCAAAGGCGCAAACACCGTCCCCGACTTAAAGGCGCTCGAAGAAAAAGGCGTAAGTATTTGCACTTGCGGCACCTGCGCCAATTATTACAAACTTACAGAATCGCTTGCGGTCGGCAGCATAGTTGACATGATGAACATCACAAACCGTCTTTCAAAGGCGGCGCTCGTCATCACATTATGATTTACGCAAATTACGCCGCCACATCTCCGGCGCTTACGCCCTCTGTCGCGGCGGAATTGCGCGGATATTTGGACGGCATACACCTTAATGCCGGGCGTAATTTTGAGGGGCTTCCCGAAGTCGCGGCGGCGCTCAGGGCGCGGCGGGCTGTGGGGCAGTTGTTCGGCATAGCAAATCCACTGCGGGTAATCTTTACAAGCGGCGCTACGGCGGCTCTCAATATGGCAATAAACGGACTGGTAACTCACGGCTGCCATGTGCTTGCCACAAGTGTGGAACACAACGCCGCCGCCCGCCCTCTCCATGCCTTGCAAAAAGAAGGCATAATAGACCTTGAATACCTGCGCTGCGCCCCGGACGGCTCGCTGGAACCGGAAACCGTCCGCAAAGCCGTCAAAAAAAATACGCGCCTCCTTGTAATGACTCACGCCTCAAATGTTTTGGGGACTATCCTGCCGGTAACGGAATGTTTTAAGACAGCCCGCGAATTCGGTATTTTTACAATTCTTGATACGGCGCAGACTGCCGGAATTTTGCCCTTGTCTATGGAAGCGGACTGCGATGTTATTGCCTTTGCCGGACATAAAGGGCTCGGCGCTCTTGCCGGAATTGGCGGCTTTGCCCTTAGCGAACGCGCCGCCCGCGAAATGCGGCAATGGATGCGCGGAGGCACCGGCAGCGCGTCAGATTCTTTGGAAATGCCTGACTTTTTGCCCGACAAATTTGAGCCGGGAACGCAAAATACTTTCGGCATCATTAGTCTTGCCGCGTCTGTGGAAGAAATTTTGCGTACTGGCGTCAAGGCAATACGCGAACGGGAACGCGCTCTTACGGCGCGGTTTATCGAGGGGCTAACTGAGAGAAAGAATATAACGCCTTGCGGAACCCTTAACGCGGATAGAAGCATGGCGCTTGTTTCCATTGTTGTGCGCGGGCAGGATGCCGGCGATGTTTCCCGCCGCTTGTTTGATGAACACGGCATAATTACCCGGAGCGGCCTCCACTGCTCGCCGGCGGCGCATAAGACGGCGGGCACCTTCCCTGCCGGAACAGTACGCTTCAGTTTTGGGCGCGGTACAACAGAAGCGGAAATTGACGCGATACTCAAAGCGCTTGAAGAACTGTAAAACAATGCTATCTAATATGAAGTTTATGAAGTTATCGAATCTGCATGTCCACACGCATTTTTGCGATGGAACCGGAACGCCGGAGGATTATTGCCGCGCCGCCGTTGACGCGGGGCTGGTCTCCATAGGCTTTAGCGCCCATGCGCCGCTTGCCGAGAAAACCGGGCTTACCTCAGACTGGCACCTGCCCCGTGAACAATTTACCGCCTACCGCGATGCCGTACTTGCCTGCCGCGCCGAGTATGCCGCGCTATCGCCGCCTCTGCCTGTGTACCTCGGTCTGGAAGCCGACTATATTAGCGGATTTCAGATGCCGCGTATTGGCGGGCTTGATTACACGATAGGCTCGCTGCACTGTGTTGTGCCGCCTGATATAAGCGCGGCGGCTTTTTTTGCCCGCGCCGGAAAAATGCTCACTATAGACGGCTCGCCGGAAGAATGGCGCTTACTTATTGATGAATTCTTTGGCGGCGATGTCCGGCGTCTTGTTGATGCCTACCTGCGGGAGATGCGCGAAATGATACAAGAAGGCGGTTTTGACATTCTGGGACACGCCGACCTTATCAAAAAAAATAACAACCCGGCGCTGGCGCCAAAAAAATATCTCTTTGACGAAACAGACGCCGCCTACCGGCGCGGCATTGAAGGCATAGTCCGCGCCCTTGAAGGCAGCGGGATAGTTGTGGAGATAAACACAGGCGGCATAAGCCGGGGACGCACGAAGGAGACCTACCCCGCGCTTGATTTTTTGCGCCTGCTCCGCGAGTCCGGCATAGAAGTTGCCGTCAACGGAGACTCGCACTACCCAGAACACATTGCGGCGGGCTACGAGACGGCTGTGGAAACAGCCCGCGCCGCCGGTTACACTCAAACGCTGTTATTTGAAGGGCGGCAAAACGGCAAACCTGTGTGGAAGCCGGAACCGCTTACAGTAGAAATTTGACAAATCGTGTAAACCCTACGATAATAATAGTTGCGCCAAAACATAAGTTTTGGAATGCAAAAAATATTTTAGGAGGGTATCTATATGATGAGATACTTACAAAAACTCGGTAAAAGCCTGATGCTTCCTGTCGCCTGTCTGCCAGTAGCGGCGATTCTGATGGGCATAGGCTATTGGATTGACCCCTCAGGATGGGGCGCGAACAATGTGATTGCCGCATTCCTGTTAAAGGCGGGCAGCGCGATAATCGACAATATGCCGATTCTGTTCGCCATTGGTGTCGGTGTCGGCATGAGCGAAGACGGCGAAGGGACGGCGGCGCTTGCCGCGCTCATTTCGTGGCTTATGATTCAGACGCTGCTTTCGCCGGCGTCGTACACGATGTTCACGCACAATGACGCGCCCGCCGCTTTCGGCAAACTGAACAACCAGTTTATCGGTATTATTTCGGGGCTTATCGGCGCTTCGTGTTACAACAGGTTCCACAAGACGAGCCTGCCGGACGCGCTTGCGTTCTTTAGCGGCAGGCGCTGTGTAGCCATCATTACGGCGGGCGTAACGCTCATTGTGGCGCTCGTTCTCGCATTCGTTTGGCCCATCGTTTACAACGGGCTCGTACTCTTTGGCGAGGCTATCCTTTCCACCGGGGCTATCGGCGCGGGCATCTACGGCTTCCTCAACCGCTTACTCATACCGGTAGGGCTGCACCATGCCTTGAACAGCGTATTCTGGTTCGATGTGGCGGGCATAAATGACCTTGGCAAATTCTGGAGCGGCAACGGCGGCGTTATCGGCGTTACAGGACAGTACATGACGGGCTTCTTCCCGGTAATGATGTTCGGTCTGCCGGCGGCGTGTCTGGCAATGTTCCACTGCGCCAAGACAACCAAGAAGAAGGTAACGGCGGGGCTGCTCTTTTCGGCGGCGCTTGCGTCATTCTTTGTAGGCATAACCGAGCCGATAGAATTTTCGTTTATGTTCCTTGCGCCGGTACTCTATTTGGTACACGCCCTGCTTGCGGGCATTTCGCTCGCCGTCTGCGCTCTGCTGCCTATACGCGCCGGTTTTAACTTTAGCGCCGGCTTAATCGACTTGCTCTTGTCCGCCAAAGCGCCTATGGCTGTACAGCCCTGGCTCATCGTAATTCCGGGCTTGGTTTACGGGGCGATATACTACTTTATCTTCCGCCTGATGATAACCAAATTCAACTTAAAGACGCCGGGACGCGAGGATGACGATGATGATGTAAAAGAATCTGAGAAAGCGGCGACCATCAAAGGGAATTTTGCCGATGTAGCCCGCATTTGTTTTGAGGGGCTTGGAGGCAAAGGGAACATAGCGGCGGCAAGTTACTGCGCTACCCGCCTTAGGATAGATGTAAAAGATTACACGCTTGTAGACGAAAAGAAGATAAAGAGCGCCGGAGTAAGCGGCGTTATACGACCCAGCAAGACATCCGTTCAGATTGTAATTGGACTTAAAGTGCAATTTGTGTACGACGAGTTCAAGAAATTGCTGGATTAGCAAAAACGCCTTTGGCGGTTTTTGCGAAAGGTATTTCCAAAACTATGGTTTTGGAAATACCCGGTAACTCTCTTACCAGCCGCCGTGTTTTATCAGTATGAAGAAAGATAGAGTTACACAGTCAGTTATCATTGTTTTGATAGCGGTTTTTGCAATACTGATGGGCTGGACGCTCGTTTCACGGCGTTCCGGCGGCGGACAAAACGGCGGCGGCGCGGTAAGAGCGCCCGTTAGCCAAGCCGGACAGCCTGCGGGACAACCCGCAAGTCAGCCCGGCGACGGCACCCGTGGAGCGGGACAGCCTGCGGGAAATCCCGCGGGAAATCCCGGCGGAGAGATGCCGCCCGCAAATCAAGGCGGCAGTTCACGCCGGGCTTCCGGCGGCGGTCAAGGCGAACAAGCCGGCGGAATACCCGGCGCGGATGCCAATCAGAGCAGCCGCCGGAGCGGACAGGGACAGCCTGCCGGGCAGTCCGAACAAGCCGGCGCGAGCCGCCAACGGCAAGCGGGCGCTCAGAGCGGCAATGCCCGTCAAACAGGGGCGGCGCGTACGGCTACAGCCGTGCGGGTGCTGGCTGTCAGCCCCGGCAGTATCGAAAATACCATTGTTGTAAACGGCGATGTTCAGGCGGCGCGGCAGGTGCAGGTCTACCCCATTGCCGCCGGAAAAATCATACAATTACCCGTCCGGCTGGGCGGCAATGTGCGTCAAGGGGAAATCATTGCCGTCATCGACCCATCCAGACCGGGAGAAATCTATCAGTCAAGCCCCGTGCGCTCTTCCATAACAGGCAGCATCCTCCAACTCCCATTCGTGCTTGGCGACCAAGTTTCAACATCGCAGGCTGTAGCGGTTGTCGGCGACCTTTCCAGCCTTGTTCTGGAAACATATATCCCTGAACGTTTTTCCCAGTCAATGAGAACGGGACTCGGCGCGGAAGTCTACTTCGACTCGCTGCCGGACGAAGTATTCAAAGCCTCAATAAACGAAGTAAGCCCCATTATAGACCCGGCAAGCCGCACCCTCCGCATCCGCCTCGTCTTTATCAAACCAGACCCCCGCATAAAAAGCGGAATGTTTGCCTCAATAAGCCTTGTAACCGCCTCCCGCTCAAATATCCCCGTCCTCCCCCGTGAGGCTGTTATCAACACCTACGGCACATGGATAGTCTTTGTTATCAACGATACAGACACAGGCACGACAGCGCTCCGCCGCGAAGTTACCACCGGCATGGAAAATGAAACATTAGTCGAAATTGTAAGCGGCATAAAAACCGGCGAGCGCGTAGTTATCTCCGGTCAGAATTTCCTCTCCGATGGAGACGCCGTGCGAATCGTGGAGTAGATACAGCAAAGCATTAGAATCAGTTACAAAACTGACATTTTACAACTGCCTCATTATCCAATAATTTTGTACAGTTCTTTTGTGGGGATGGGGTTTAAGGATTTTGCGTAAAGAATGGGCGGCGCTTCGTTCGGAAAGAATTCATTGTAGACGCGCCAGGGGAGCGATTGTTCGTGTGTCGGTTGTGTGTATTGCGGAGGTTTATATTCGGGAATGATGAGTTTTTCTTCTTCCAGTTTGATAATTAAATTTGATATGAGTAGCAGGCGTTCTTTTATTGATATACAAATTTTGTTAAATTGCTCACGCGAAAAGCCGTAAGCGGGCAGCGCCGCCTTGTTGTAAAAAAGCCTGAGCGTATTGGATGACGGCGTAATTAGCGTAAAGCGCTTGCTTTTGTCGAGCGTGCCGTCAAAGGCGGCAAAGTACTCAAGCGCATTTCTGGATACGGGTTTGTTTTCGTGTAACGCGATGATGGCGTAGAGTATGTCTTGTTCAAATGAGGAGAGAGTGAGCATTATTTTGATGAGTGTATCAGTCCGCGATACAATCTTTCGTATTTTCTGGTCATCTGTTGGCTGGAGAATAATGATACAACTCTTTTGTATCCGTTTTCTCCCATAAGCCCGCGCCGTTCTTTGTTTCGTATCAAATACAATACATTCCGCGCAAGCAAATGAGGATTCCTCGGCGGCGATAACAATCCGGTTACATTGTCTTCTATTACCTCCGGCACCCCTTCCACATTGGTAGCGGCAACAGGAAGTTTGTGAAAACCCGCTTCCACAAACATCAATCCAAATGCTTCATATATAGATGAAGCCGCAAATATATGATGCGTTTTATAGTATTTCCTTACATCAGACTGCCAGCCCGCTAAATGTATATTATTCTCTAAATGATTATCCTTGATAAAAACTTCACAGGCTTTATATTTTTCTCCGTCTCCAACCAGCGTAAAAACCGTCCCCGGTTCTTCCCTTACAACTTCTTTTGCCGCCTCTAACAGCGTCAATGGGTCCTTTTGACCGTCAAGCCGTCCTACAAAGAGAACTTTTACCGCTTCTGTCATTATCTATTCCCTTTAATTTTTATACATTGAAAAATCAACACCGTTATATATGGTCATCAATTTTGACTTGAAAAACTTAAAATACCTGCTGTAATAATGGTTTACCAGCACAATCTTCGCGCAAAAGAACGACGCAAACATTTCACAAATCCAGTAAAATTGCCATTTTGGAAACTTTATATAATTATGAAACGCCAGCCCATGCACCGTATGTATAACCAGCGGCACATGCGCCAGTGTCGCCGCTATGCGCCCGATTATTCCAGGCTTTGTAGAATGAGTATGAACAATATCAAAGCGTTCTTTTTTGCATAATTTATATATCTCAATGAATGCCGCAATATCTTTAAACCCTATTTCCCGGCACATGTTTTTAGAAAACAAAACTTTAGCGCCTGCCTTCTCAAATTCTTCTACACAATTTATGGTAAGGCTGCCGTCTGCGGCATCGCCGCTAAAAAGAATGTATTTGTCGTATTCTTCATTTGACAAACTCTTAAATATTTCCAGAGAAATACGCTGAACGCCCGATAATTTTGGAAGCACTTGTATATGTAAAATCTTCCTGCGTGTATCACTGTCCATTTACACTTTTCCATTTTTAACTAGACTTGTTCGGGTTGCCGGACAAGTCTTTTATTTTGCAAGAACGAGCAGCGAGCCGCCGCCCAAAAATCTGGAAGTAAGTTTAGGGCTTATCATGTTGAGCAATGTTCTTGGCAATGCCGCGATTTTTGTTATCAGTTTTACTTCATCTACCAGAAAATCAAATGCGCGCATTGTAAACTGATAATCAATAATTTCGTAGCCGCAGTTTCGCAGCGCCAATAGCGCAATATCCTCGGTAAAAAAATGGATATGTCCCGCTAAGTCATATAAATGATTAAACCGGTTCAGAATAACATTGACTATTGATATATCAAGCGGTATATGAAATATTTTATATACCGCTTTCTCTTTGCATAATTTAAGAAATGTGTAATAATCAGGAATATGCTCAAAAACATCTATTGCCATTAAAAAATCAAATCTTTTATCAATTTCGAATATATTTTTACAGTAAAACCTGAGCTTTTCATGCTTTAGGGTTTCGCAAAAACTTATGGCATCTTCTGATATATCATAACCCTCAAACAAATAATTTGCCGGCAATTTTTCCGCTAACAGGCTTAATATGCCGCCCGCGCCGCAGCCTACATCCGCAAATGTCCGGCACCTCCCATCCCCCCGCTCAGCATCGTAAATCAGGCGGTTCTTTTCCAGAATGTCATAGATTTTCTTTACTTTCCACGCGGAATACTCACGATGCCATGTCGGGTTCTTTTTTAAGTATTCGCTGTTTTTACCGATGTATAAATGTTCGCTCATATTATCCTCTGTTATTCCGCGCCAAGCATCCGCGCAATGCTGCCAAAATGCCTTTTGCCGAGTAAAAAATCCTTTAATCCAAGTAAATACATTTTTATCCGGTCTTTTTTATTTTTTAACGCAATTAAAAAAAGCATCATTCTAAATGGTAAATGAAGCATAAACCGGATTCGTATATAAACCGGCGTTTCTTTTTCCAATAAAGATACATTTAAAGTATCCCGCGTCAAAAAATAATTTCTGTATGGCGCATGAAAATGTATTGTTATGTTTCCAAACTTAAAATTGTTAAATCCAATTTCGTGAGTTAAAACCGTACCGGCGCTTTGAAGTACAAGATAATTATTGTACACCGCTTTCCAGCAAAACATAAAATCGCAAAAATCCACAGGATAATTTGCGTTAAAGCCGCCAAGTTTAAGAAATACCGGAATATTGATTAACATACCGGAAGTTATTATGTGGTTTACGGAATAAACTGACGCAGAAACAGTTTGTCTGCTGTTTCTTAGCCATTTTGGTATAGTTATATTATTTCCATACACGGCAAGCGATGGACCAATGCATGCAGCCGGGCGCTCTTTTTCTTCCGCAAGAAATTCGTTATACATTTTTTCAAACCCGTCTTTTGGCAGGCAACTGTCCTGGTCAAACAAGAGCGCATAACAATGCCCGTCTTTTGCCGCTATATCAATACCTTTGTTTATTGCCCGTGATATTCCAATATTTTTTTTGTTATCAACGGCAATTATTCCGCTGTCGAACAATAACTCGTCTATTACCGGAGAATTAAACAGAAGATAGATTGCTTTAGAATATTGAAGCATAATTTCTATATTCTGCTTCAGTTTTTCAATATCCGGTTTGTAAATTGTTATGAGTGAACAAATACGCATCTTTTTTGTTCCGCCTCAACAATGGCAACGCACATTAACATCATTATAGGCAGCGACATTAAAACAGGATTGGAAATTGCCACAACATAATGCGCCATAAGCGCAAATGCCAGCCGCGTTTGACGCGCTTGTCTTTTCTTGAATAACACAAAAATAATCCATAGCAGCGCAAGGCTTAATATGCCAAAAAACAGAACGCCGTATTTACGCATAAAATCAAAATGACTTATTTCCACAGAATCCGTATAGGTATTAAAACCGGATGTATAAAATGAAGTTCCCGCGCCTTGTCCAAACAATATATATGCCGGATTGTCTCTTAATAAAGCAAGAATACTGTAAAGATGTCCCTGCCGAATTTGGCTGCCGGAATATCTGCCGTTAAACATTTCCAAGAATGTAGTTAAAACCGGAATTTCCACCTGAAATACCGCGATAACAGCCATTACCGCAAGCGCAAGCATCGCCGGTATATATATCTTTTTGCGATAAATTATCAGAAAAAATAATATGCTGGTAAAAAGCCCAAACCGCGACTGCGCCGCCGCCAGCGCGATAACGCATATCAAAAACCAGCCGGTCTTTTTTTGACAGGCAAACATTACAGAGCCGGGAACCAATGCCAGCGTCCCTTGATAATATACAACAGCCATGCCGTTTTTTGTGCCGTCCGGACCTGTTACAGACGGCACAAACCGGTATATTTCAACAATTATATTTATGCCCAGTAAACGCCCCAAAAAGAAAACTATTACAAAAACAGCAAAAACTTTTACGGCGTTCAAATATCCTTCTATATCTAAATAATTATTCCGCGCCAATATATAAAAAAATACAAGCATATACATGCTAAAACTAAAAACATTGGCGTTCAAAAATTCAGCGCCGTTTTGCATGGCAACAGCAAGGTTTACAAGCAAAAAAGAAACAATTCCTACCCAGAATATCAAAAAATACCTGTTAATTATAATTTTATTTTTTAACAGGATTTCTAATACACAAATTCCCATCAATAAAAATCCTATATTTCTTATGCCGATATTGCCGCCGGAATCAAAAATGAATAAAAAGAATATAAGAAAACTTATCATGCAAAAAATAAGCCGCAAAATTGTTTTGAAAAATTCGCGTTAAAATCATGCCGGCGCAGTTTGTTATAGCCGTTTGCGGCAAGCGTTTCCCGGCATCCGGCGTCTAAAAGGCGCTCCATGGCGTTGTATAGCGCCGTCTTGTCCAGCGGGTCAATAAAAATACAATCTACATCCGGCTCAAAAATTTCGCGCAGTCCGGTATGTATTGTGATTATTACGCTCTTACAGCAAGCCATTGCCTCTAAAGTTACTAAACCCCAAGTTTCGCGCAACGAAGGCAGTACACAAACATCAATACTTGAATAAAATAACTCCGCATCACTAATTTGCCCCAACAACAGCGCCGCGTCTTCCAGCGAATGTTTTTTTATTGTTTCTTTAATACTTTCCCGCAATTCTCCATCTCCGCCCATAAGCAGTTTAGTATTGGGGAATGTCTTATGTAATTCATAAAAAACTTCAACAAGCATGGCTATGTTCTTTCGTTTTGAAAAACTGCCCAAATAGCCATAAACAACAATGCCGTCTTGTTTTCTGCCGCATTGCCGTCCTGTTTGCTTTACGGGATTGTATATAATTGGACTTGTCCGGATGGGTCTTTCTAAATATTCTTCCCATTCTTTACGCTGAGTATTTGATATAAATACTGTTGTATTATTTTTATAGTTCATTAAATAGTTATATATACAGGATAGTTTTTTATCCGTAAAAATATCATCAAATCCAGTTGATTCGTGAATATGCCATATATGTGTTTTTTGTGATAATATCGCGGTTATTATTCCAATGCAAGTTACCGATGTATTTGAATAGATTATATCAATACGATGTTTTTTTACAAACAAACAAAGCCTTAGTATGCTGCAAGCGTTAAATAATAAAACAATTAAAAAATGCGGCAAAGAACCCCTTAAACATTTATATGGCAGGCTTAAACAGTTGCCTGCGGGTATTATGCCGTTTAGCGCTTGTTTGAACAGCATCTCTTTTCCTTTGGGAAACAATACATAAAGAGCGCCGGACTCAGCGCTTCTGCTTATAGCCCGCAGTCCGGCAAGCATTACGGTTTCCGCGCCTGCCATTAAATTTGAATGGCTTACAAATAATATATTTTTCATACTATATGAGCGGTAATCTGCGCTAAATAAATTTGGTCATCCAGCGCTGTGTTTACAGCGCCGTCTTGAACTTCATTTACATATTTATTAGGCAGCGCGGTTTTTACACGCGCCCCATTCCGCATCCATTCATATTCAATATCAATATGCCCTATATCGACAGCCTGATATCCTAGTTTTGTAAGGTCGTAGGCAAGCACCGTGGCGGTCATCCCAAGCGCGATTAAAACAAGCGTTCCAGCCGGAATTTTTTCTGATTGCCGCAGTATTTCTTCGTATTTGTCAAAAGCGTTCTTTGACGGACAAAGTATTCTGGTTATATTTTTTGCGCCGCTAAACAAATCGTTTCCAGCCCCAAGTCTGCTGTATTCGCCTTCTATAATGCATATATTTTGATTTTCCCAGATTTTCTTTAGCAGCGATATTATTTCTTTTGATTTTTGTTTATCTTTGTAATCAATATAAAAACGTGTCATGCCGGCATCGTAATATGTTTTATGAACATCAAGTATTTTTTCCAGTTTCTTTAATATTGAGCAAATATACGGCACAAGCGCATATCTTGCGCGGAGATTAAAATTCCGTATGGAAGTAAGCGCAAACGGAATACATACTATATGTCCTTCCATATTTGATGTAAGTATTTCCAGAAGCCTGCGGGACAATACAGCGTCATATTTCTGAAACCCATTGCCTTTGCCAAAAATTATATTAAATTCGCCGTCTCCATACCTGCTAACGCCGCATTTATTCTTTAGTATGTATTGAATAGTTTGAAGCGTATCGCGTATAACAAAGCGCCCTCTTCGCTTTGATAGCAGTTTGTATTTAATGTCATACACACAAAAACGTAGATACCGGAAAACTATTCTTATCATAGATTTTTTACATTGGACTTGCTCTATAACCAGAACAAGTCTATTCATAATGCAGAATGCCAATTTTTGCGGCATTTTACAAAAATCACGGCATTTACAGGCAGCAGAAAAACATAACTTGACAAAAATCCCGTAAAAATCCATTCCGGCGGCAAAAATTTGCCGGAAATTACCGTAAGCGCAGCCGTCCATACGGCTGCTGCCGCCGCAGGCAGTACAAGCGGGTCTTGTTTGTGTCCGCGTAAATATACTCCTACGCAATTAAGCGCCGACTGAATAAAATAACCTGTAAACAGCATAATTATCATTTTGAGCGGTAAAAATCTGGATGTTATTTGGGAAATCATACGCCAGTTTCTAAAAATGAGCAGAAAACCAAACAATCCCAGAACACCGCATATATAGGCTGCCATTACACATAAAAATCTTTTTCTAAAAAGCATATCAAGTTGATTCCATAGCCGTTTTGAAACAAGCATATTTATTTTTGGTATAACCGTATAAATCCAAATGCCGCTAAAATTAACCAGCGATAATACAAGAGTAATGCTTATGCCGGTTTTGCCGCTAAAAACAGGTCCATAAAAATAATGCGTTACCGGAGTATATATGGTAAACATAAAGTAAACGCACACATTGCTTACCGCGTATTTTGTAAGCAGCGGCAGGACATCTTTTTTCCAGTTGTATTTAAATCCCTCAGACGCATTTATTAACTGTTTTATATTTGCGCTAAATTTTGCAAAAATTAAAATTATGCCGGCAAGGACGCTTGTCAACATTCCCAGAGACAAGGCGTATATTTGCCCGCCGCCGGCAAGTATCCCCGCCAAAATTATGGTATTTACAACAGAAACAATAATGCGCATCTTTTGCGCGGTTTCAATTTTATTTAAGCCTTCTATAAACGAAAAAACCGCGTTAAGCACAAGCAGCAGCATTGCCGCAAACGCATATATTGTCCACGGAAACCAATACTTGCTAAAAACCCCATCCCGCAAAAAAAAGGCAAATCCGGCGATATACATTACAAAAAATGCCGTTAAACCCAGCGTAAAAAACCATTTTACGCTGAACTTAAAAAAACTGCCGAGCCGTTTTAGATGAGTTTCATCTCCGTCAAGTATATTATTTTTATTAAATGATAAAAAAGCAAATTCATGGGCAGTAAACTGAAGTATAATTGTAGTAAAGCCCATATCCGCCAGAGCGCCAAATGCCGCAATGCTTCCAAACAGATACCAATACCCCTGAACATCCGGCGGCAAAAACAAAGGAATCAGCATCAGCGTTATCGGAGCGGATACCAGCCGCCAGAGTTGGTTTATCAAGGTAAAAAATAAATCTTTGTAGCGCTGGTCAATTTTCAAAATATGATTTACAGTATTTAGTGGCAGTTGAAAAAAAGAAGTTTGCAACTGCCTCATATTCAAACAAGTACTTGTTTAGTTCATCGCCAAAATTGCCGCACGGATGATAATAAAGAGTTTGCATAATGTTTTTGCCCTCACCGCAAACTTCAAATTTAGTCCGGCGTCTTGCGGAACGCCGCGCCCGAATCCGCGCCTGCAGGAGGAGAAAATGACAACCGGAATGGGCAGCCCCCGCCGGAGCGGGCGGCTTCCTTACCACCGGTTTCTATCGTAAATACGATACTAATCAATTTTCTAAATAGCGTCAATACGCTATTTAGAAACCGGCGGCTGCTTAAATACGCTATTCTAGCGCTATGGCTGATTTTGCGGAGAGGCTGCGGGAAGCAATAGAATACAGCGGGTTGCTGCAAAAAGAGATTGCGCTTAAAGCGGGAATAAAAAAACGCGCTCTGGATATGTATTTAGGGGTTCAAAAATCCATGCCTCCCGCTGATGCCGCCGTCCAACTAGCGGGCGTACTCGGTGTTACCGTTGAGTATCTGGTAACAGGAAAAAACCCGCCCCCCTTCAATACGGACAGCCCTTCGGAACAGGATTTATCGCAAATTCGCGGCATTATGCGCGATTTTCAGTCATTGCCCGAAAATGTCCGCAAAGCATTTGCCGTTATTCTGGATTTTGCGGCGCAAACGCAAAAATGATATAAACCGGCGAATTACCCATCTTGTTCAAATAAGCATATTCAAGGTACATTTTAACAAGGAGGAAGTATGAAAAAATACTTTTTAGGACTAACGCCGCTTGCGGCAGCGCTGCTTTTAACAATGACAGCGTGCGGCGGCGGCAATTCAAACACCGTCAAGATTGGCGGCGTGTTTCCCCTTTCCGGGGATGTAGCGGTGTACGGCGTTGACTGTCGTAACGGAATTTTGCTTGCCATAGACGAAATCAACAACGCGGGCGGTATCGGAGGCAAAAAGGTCGAACTTATTTCTGAGGATGATGAGGGCAACCCCGAAAAAACAGTGAATGCCTACAAAAAACTCACCACAAAAGACAAGGTAAAGATGGTGATAGGCTCGCTGACCTCAGGCTGTACTATAGCGATAACCGAACTCGCGCAGACCCAGAAGGTAGTACAGATAGCCCCTGCGGCGACTAACCCTGCCGTTACTAATGCGGGCGACTTCATTTTCCGCACATGCTACACCGACCCGTTCCAGGGGACAGTCGGAGGGCTTTTTGCCGCCCGCGACCTTGCCGCACAGAAAGGCGCGGTTCTCTACGATGTAGGCAACGACTATTCCACAGGGCTTATGGACAACTTTGTTAAAGCGTTTGAGGCGGAAGGCGGCATAATGGTAGCAAAGGAATCCTACAACAAAGGCGATGTCGACTTTAACGCTCAGATTACCAAGGTAAAAGCGGCTGCGCCGGATGTGGTATACCTGCCGGACTACTATTCAACAGTGTCGCTCATTGCCAAACAACTGCGGGCGCAAGGCGTAAATACGCCGATAGTAGGCGCGGACGGCTGGGACGGGCTTACCGAAAATGCCGGCGATGAAGTGCTTAACGGCTTCTACTCGAACCATTATGCGGCGGACTCCACAGATGGAAAAGTCCTGAACTTTGTAAATAACTACAAGGCAATGTTCAACAGTACAGTTCCTACAGGGTTTGCCGCGCTCGGCTACGATTCGATGTACCTGCTCAAGGACGCGATGGTCAAGGCAAACACAACTCAGGACAGCGTTGCCATCAAAGACGCTCTTGCCGCCACAAACGGCAGTTACCTTACCGGCAACCTTTCGTTTGACGCAAAACGCAATCCTGTCAAATCTGCCGTTATGGTCGAACTGGTAAAAGGCGCGGATGGTAAACTCACCACTCAGTATAAGACCACAGTAAATCCGTAAATCCATAAGCGCCGGCAAACTACCGGCGCTTACCCTAAACACTTGCCGCAAAGTCGGCTATCCTATAACAATGATTTCTGTAACAAACATAAGCCTTGCCTATGGCGAGCGCTCACTTTTTAAGGATGTAAACTTAAAGTTCACGCCGGGCAACTGCTACGGCATTATCGGCGCAAACGGGGCGGGCAAATCGACCTTCCTCAAAATACTGGACGGCGAAATCGAACACGATACCGGCGAAGTAAACATTAGCGCCGGTGAACGCATCGCCGTATTAAAACAAGACCACTTCGCGTTTGAGGAATTCAGCGTCCTTGATACCGTGATGACCGGAAACCCCAAACTATACGAGGTAACAAAAGAAAGAGAAGCCTTATACGAGAAGGCTGACTTCACCGACGAAGACGGACTACGCGCCGCCGAACTGGAAGCGGAATTCGGTGAGACGGGCGGCTGGGAAGCGGAGTCCGAAATCGGGCGCATACTGGCAGGACTCGGAGTGCCGGAAAATGAACATGGCAAAATGATGAGCGAAATTGACGAGGCGGCGAAAGTGCGCGTCCTGCTCGCGCAAGCCTTGTACGGCAATCCGGGCGTACTCCTCTTAGACGAACCGACCAACGGGCTCGACCTTGAATCTATCCAATGGCTGGAGGAATTTCTGATAGATTTTCCCGGCATAGTCATTGTGGTATCGCACGACCGCCACTTCCTCAACGCCGTCTGCACCGTCATCTGCGACATCGATATGGGGCGTATAACGCCCTACTCCGGCAACTATGACTTCTGGTACGAAATGAGCCAGATGTTGCAGCGGCAGGCAAAGGAACAATTAAAAAAACGCGAGGAAAAAGCCAAAGAGTTAAAGGAATTCATACAGCGGTTTGCGTCCAATGCGGCAAAGAGCAGGCAGGCGACAAGCCGCAAGAAGGTGCTGGAAAAACTTGACCTTGACGGGCTTACGCCGACAAGCCGGAAATTCCCATTTGTGGGCTTTAAGCCTGACCGCGAGATAGGCAACAATGTACTCCGCATAGAAAATCTGAGCGTAGATGCCGGCGGGAAGCGCATACTCAATGGTTTTTCGCTCATCGTGAACAGAAATGACAAAATCGCGTTTGTAGGCACGGAACATCAGAGGAAAGCGGCGCTTTTTGACTGCATTAACGGGCTTACGGAACCGGCGGAGGGCGGGTATTACTGGGGGCAGACGGTTTCGGTCTCGTATTTTCCCCGCGACAATACCGAATTTTTTGAAAGCGACCTCTCGATTACCGATTGGCTAAAGCAATATTCGCCGGCGCAAAAAGATGATACATACATACGCGGCTTTTTGGGGCGTATGCTTTTTTCGGGAGATGAGGCGCTAAAGCCTGTAAATGTATTATCGGGCGGCGAAAAGGTGCGCTGCATGCTGGCGCGTATGATGCTTTCCGGCGCAAATGCGCTCGTGCTTGACGAACCGGTAAACCACCTCGACCTTGAAGCGATAACGGCGCTTAATAATGGGCTTGCCGCCTTTAACGGCGTCATTTTGCTCAATACACGCGACCATCAGTTAATTTCATCCATTACAAACCGCATCATCGAATTCCTGCCGGATGTTGAAGGCGCGGACGCATCCGGCGGCGCAACGCGGTACATTGACCGTATGATGCCTTTTGATGATTACCTTGCCGATGAAAGTGTAAAATCACTCAGGAATGGAGAGGCGTAGTCAGTCCGCTGCGGACATTGCCGCCTTGAATGCTTTAAGCGAGGCGCGTATTACCCGCTCATTAACACAGTAGGCAAAACGCGCATAGCCCGCCGCGCCAAATGCGGTGCCGGGCACCGCTAAAATCAGGTGTTTTTTTAACAGACTGCAAAAAGCCTCATCATCCCCATCCGGCGCTTTCGCAAAAATATAGAACGCCCCTTCGG
Source organism: Spirochaetaceae bacterium (assembly GCA_031257255.1). Classification (GTDB taxonomy): domain Bacteria; phylum Spirochaetota; class Spirochaetia; order Treponematales; family Breznakiellaceae; genus JAIROZ01. The sequence continues at coordinate 27,179 of JAIROZ010000151.1, forward strand.
GCTTTATGCAGCGAATGCCCGCCTCGTCTAGAATTTCCATAAATGCCTGCCGCCGCGCCGCGTAAATTTCCACAGGGGCGCGCTCTGCGGTAAGCGCGGCAACAGCGCGCTGCATAAGAGCGGGCGCGTTTACAAAGCCTAAGGTACGGGTCGCGTAAATGAGGGCAGCCGTAAGATTTTCCTTGTCATCGGCAGCCGGCGCAACGGCAATATACCCGATACGCTCGCCGGGAAGCGATAGATTTTTGGAAAAAGAACTTACCACTATCGAATGAGGGTAAACGGAAAGTACAGGCGGCGCGGTTAGCCCGTCATAAACAAGTTCACGGTACGGCTCATCGGCAATAAGGTAAGGAAAACGCCCGCAATTTTTGCCATGCCGCAAAAGGACGGCGGCAAGCGCCTCCTGCGTTTGCGCATTGTACACGCGTCCCGTTGGATTGTTAGGCGAGTTGATAATGACGGCGGCTGTTTCGGCGGTAAGCGCGGCGCTAATGGCGTCAATGTCAAGGTTAAAGTCCGGCGCGGCGGCAGCCTCCACAAGTTTGCCGCCATGGTTTGCGGTATAGGCGCGGTATTCCATAAAGAACGGGCGTACAACAACAACCTCATCGCCCGGATTCAGGATAGCCTTGAGCGTTACATTAAGAGCGCCCGCCGCCCCCACCGCCATAATCACATCGTTTGCCGTAAGCGAAACGCCCTGTTCAGCGCCTATTTTACGCGCCAGAGCCTCGCGCACATCCGGGAAGCCGGCATTGGGCATATAGCCATGCGCTCCAGACTTGCGTTCCTTTACCAGCGCTTCCAGCGCAGAAAAAAAACTTTCCGGGGGGTCTACATCCGGGTTGCCAAGCGAGAAATCAAAGACATTTTCCGCGCCATACTGCCGTTTTAGCGACAGTCCCTCCTCGAACATCTTGCGTATCATCGAGGAGGAGGCAAGCGATGCTACGATACCTTTTGCTGCGGGCATCGTTAAGGCTATTCAGCGAGTATTTTTAGCACTTCTTCCGAAGTCGAAGCCTTGAGAATTTCGGAGCGTTTTTCGGAACTTTTGAAAAGCAGGCTGATTTCCGCCAGAAATTGAAGGTGCGGTCCGGTTTTTTCGAGCGGAGAAAGGGTCATAATGAAGATGCGGCACGGCTCTCCGTCCAGAGAATCGAAGTCTACCTGCGCGTCCGAAATACCGATACACGCCACAAGGTCGGTAACAGTGCCTGTTTTGCCGTGCGGAATACCGATACCGTGCTTCATACCGGTAGACATCTTGTTTTCGCGCTCCAATACCGCATTCAGCGCCGAAGCCCTATCCGTTATCTTGCCGGCAGCCACAAGCACATCCAGCAATTCGTTAATGATAGCGTCCTTTGTAGCCCCTTTAAGGTGTAACGCTATTGTCTCTTTAGAAAGTAATGTTTTCAGATTCATAGAGTTAGTATATAAGAGGGCAAACAAGTATGTCAATGGGCTATGCGCTCAACATTCCCGCTATAGCGTAAATGCGCTCATCACACTATACTCAAACCAATGAAAATTCACTCAATATACCGCGAAGGGGCACGTCCTTTGCGGTTTCTTTCTGTACTTATTCTTTCGGGGATAGCCTATGGATTATACAAGGGAGTGCAGGACAACTACCTGATAGAAGCGCTCGGCGTCAACCCTTTTCAGCGTGGAATAATCGAATTCGTGAGGGAAATACCCGGTCTCTTAGTAATGTTCATCCTTGCCGCTATGTACCGCTTTGCGGAGCAGCGCGTCTTTAAGATAGGAACAACTTTAATGCTTGCGGGAGTAGCGGGGCTTCTTGTTGTACGGTCGGAGATTTTTATCGTGGTTGTGTTCATTGTGGTGTATAGTTTTGGTGAACATATCGTAATGCCGGTTAAAAGTACAATTTCCCTCGACCTTGCGGAGAAGGGGCGCGGAGGGGCGGCGCTCGGTGTTACCTCAACTATAAGTAATCTTGGGAACATTGCGGGATACCTTATTGTATCTCTTATCTTTTTTATCTTTGCGCGGCTTGGGTTTGAGCGTACCGATACCGCGCAATTCAAGTTGGTATTCGGAGTTTCCACCGCGCTTATGGTTGCCGCCGTGCTTATTTCTCTGGCGGTACGCGAAACAGAAATGAAAACGAAGCGCCGGCGTTTTTATTTTTCGCGCAAATTCAGTACATATTATATGCTGGAGATTTTTTACGGAGCGCGGAAACAGGTCTTTTTTACCTTTGGTCCTATGGTATTGATACGGGAATACGGAGCGCCGACCAGTGTAATTGCTACCTTGCTCGCGTTTGCCGCCGTCTTTGGCATGGTCTTCTCGCCGCTTATAGGGCGGTTGATAGATTATTTGGGCTGTAAAATAATCATGGTAAGCGATACTCTGATACTTGTAGCCGTATGTTTTTTTTACGGCTTCTCGCACAGGATTTTTCCAAAAGATACTGCTTTTATAGTGGTGTGCGTCAATTATATATTGGATTCCATACTAACGCTCGGAAGCATGGCTACAAATGTTTATGTTCAGTCCATATCGGAAACACAAGACGAGATGACCGCGACAATTTCCACCGGTATTTCCATTAACCATGTGCTGTCCATTTTTATCGCTCTTTTAGGCGGCTTTATCTGGAACATTACAGGAATCGAGGTCTTGTTCTGTATCTCGGCGGCGCTTGGACTGCTGAATAGCGCATACGCGGCGACAATAAAACTTCCCCCTAAGGGCTGATTTATGCGGCGGTAGAAGTTACAGGAAGGAAGCGAATAGTTCCCGAAAGATTTGTTCGGCGGCTGACTGGGAGCGGTCTGCAAATTCGTGATAAGCGCGGGAAAAAGCCGCGCCTTTTTCGGTAACGGATGCGCTTCCGCCGTGGCTGCCGCCCTGCCGGCGTTCAATTAAAGGAAATCCGGCACATTCTTCCGCTACTCTTAACAGTTTCCACGCCTTGCTGTAAGAAAGTCCTATTTCCGCGCAAGCCTTGCGGACATTTCCCGATGCCGCGATGGCATCCAAAAGTTGAATTACGCCCGGTCCGCAAAACGGCTCTCCGTGCTTTTCTACATTAGTAGTTAAAAAAACTTTAGCAACCGGTTTTATTATTTCCATAACAGTATACTCTCTTTTTTTTTTGTATTCGTCAACGGGGCGCGTCTTTTACAGTTTTTACCAAATCAAGGGCTAGAGATGTCATACAGTTATCAACAAGGGCGCGGAGTTCAATTTTCTTTGCGGCGACCAGCGCGGTCAATTCAGACTGAAACGGCGCTTCCTCTTCAGTTTCTTCGCCGGTATTGGAAGGCACAAGCAGTTGATAAGGCTCTTTGTTGAACACGGAAGCAAGTTTATTCAATGTTTTATCGCTCACCCATGATTTGCAGTATTCTATGTCCGCAAGGTAAGGCAGCGAGATTCCCGCTCTTTCGGCGAGTTTTTCCTGTGTAATATGATGAACACTTCTAAATTTGCGGATGTTTTGAGCCAGAGTTCTCCGCAAATCATTTTCGGCTCTAGACATAGTAAAAAGAATAATGGTAAAGGCATATTATTTACAAAATGACAATTTCATAAAATCTAAATATATGTTATTAACATATTTTTACTATTACAATGATGGAAACGCGGACGGCAATAATTCCGCGCCGTCTATATTCTGTGCATAGCGTTAAATACTTTTTCGTGCATTATGCTTATAGATACATTGATGGAGTCTCCCAGCGCCGCCAGTTCGCGTTTTAATGTTTCGATATTGGCGGTCTGCTTGGAAATATCGACCATCATCATCATTACAAAGTTACCGCTTAGGATAGTCTGATTGATGTCAACTATGTTGATGTCATGTCCGGCAAAAAAAGCCGTTACCTTTGCGATGATGCCTACCTGGTCTGTGCCAACCACGGAAACTATCGCGCTTGAAGTTCCTGAACTCTCCATATTTTCTTCCTTATACAATTTGTTCGTCTATCGGTTTGCCGCCCGGCACCATAGGGAGTACAACCTCGTCTATGTCTATGAGCGCGTCTATAACGGCGGTTTGTCCGCGGGCTATGGCGGCAAGCGCCGCGTCCAGCGCGGCGGTAAAGGTTTCTTTATTGTGGGCGCGGAAGCCCGCCGCCCCGTACGCTTCCGCCAACTTAACAAAGTCCGGCGGGCGGTCGAGTACCGTGTGCGAAAAGCGCTTTTCGTAAAAGAGATTCTGCCATTGGCGCACCATACCGAGCACACGGTTATTCAGCACGATGACGAGTATGCCCCATCCGTAGGCGGCTAGGGTGCCAAGTTCGGCGCAGTTCATTCTGAATGAGCCATCGCCTGTAAAAAGCACAACGGGGCGTTCCGGGCAGGCGGCTTTTGCGCCGAGCGCCGCGCCGAGCCCAAAGCCCATAGTCCCAAGTCCGCCGGATGTAAGGAATGAGCGGGGTCGGTAGAGCGGGTAAAATTGCGCCGTCCACATCTGATGCTGCCCCACATCGGTAACGACAACCGCTTCCGGCGCAAGACGCGCCGCCGTCGAGCCTATCACAAAACGGGGATGGAGCGCCGCTTCCTTGCGGTGGGATGCCGGCGCTCTCTCCTTCCATTTGCTAACCTCATCCCCCCAGTCGTTGCTCATTTTTGCGGGGAGCGCTTCCAGCGTCTTGCGGAGTACGGGCTTTAGGCTGCCTGCCACAAAGCCTGCCGTGCGGACATTCTTGTTGATTTCCGCCATGTCAATATCGAACTGCAAAATTTTAGCGTTCTTGGCAAAATCCCGGACGCTGCTCGTTACGCGGTCGCTAAAACGCGCCCCAATGGTAATGAGCAGGTCTGCCTTCTGCACCGCTTTATTGGAGGCAACCGTTCCGTGCATCCCTATCATGCCGGTATAGAGGCGGTGCGCGGGGCTTAACGCGCCCAGCGCCATCAGGCTGAGGGCGACAGGCGCGTCAATGCGCTCGGCAAACTCGCGCAGTTCCTCGCCCGCATCCGCTATTATCACGCCGCCGCCGGCATATATCACAGGGCGGCGGGCAGCCGCGATAAGAGACGCGGCGTTTTGTATGTCCGCGTCTGTGTAACTAACACGGCATTCCCGTCCGGTAAGGCGGTTTGCCCGTTCCTTCATCACTTTGGTATCGCTAAAGAGCGAGGATATATCAGTTTTGTTCGCGGTAATGTCTTTGGGTATATCTATCAGAACGGGACCGGGACGCCCCGCTTTTGCAACAAGGAACGCTTCCCGCACAATTTCGGCAAGGTCGGCGACATCTTTTACAATCCAGTTATGCTTGACAATGGGCATACTGATGCCCGCTATGTCGACCTCCTGAAAACTATCCTTGCCCAAAAGTTCCGTTGCCACATTGCCTGTAATGGCGACAATGGGAGAGGAGTCCATGTACGCGGTTGCTATGCCGGTAACGAGGTTGGTCGCGCCGGGTCCCGATGTGGCAAGGCAGACGCCGGTTTTGCCTGTGGCGCGGGCATAGCCGTCCGCCGCGTGAGCAGCGTGCTGCTCATGGCTTACAAGTATGTGCCGGAGCCTGTCGCTGTGTTTGTATAGTTCGTCATAAATGTTGAGAACCGCCCCGCCGGGATAGCCGAATATTGTGTCTACCCCCTGCGCAATAAGCGATTCTATGAGAATGCGGGAACCGGTGTACTGTTCCATTACGATGCCCCGCCCAAAAATCCGCCGCCTCCGCCCAGCATGGATGCTAGGCTGCCGAGGCTGCCCATTCCGGTAAATGAGCCGAGTTCGGCGGCTATAGCCGCTTTTGCCTTTTCCATCGCGTTGGAATATGCCCCAATAACCAAGTCTTCGAGCATTTCCTTGTCGCCGCTTACTTCCGGCGCAATGCGGATGTCGAGCATTTCAAATTTGCCGGAAAGGTCGACTTCAACCATGCCGCCGCCGGCGCTGCCGGTTACAGTTATGCCGGCTAGTTTTTCCTGAAACCCGGACAACTGTTTTTGAATAGCCTCCGCGTTCTTTAGTATGTCGAATGGATTTATGTTCATTTTTTCTCCTATAAAAACAGCGCTTTGGGAAGAAGGAAGTGTACCGCCGCCGCTATCATCGAAATGATGCCTATGGCGCGTTTTTTACTTTGCAGAATTTCAAAAAAGAATGAACGCGCCGCGCTCTCATCTTTCTGATGAAAATGCTCTTCCAAAAAGATAAGCCCGCCGGCAAGCGATGATGCCGCCGGCACTATATCGCCAATTAACGGAATGTCGCCTTCCACCGGGGAAAGCAGCGTGAGCACTCCCGTTACGGCGCACACTATTCCAAAAACAAAGCGCAGTGAATTTTCCTTGCCCGCAAAACCGAATGCCGGCTCAAAATTCAGCGTGTCATCCGCATCCTTGTAGAGCAAAAAACCGGAAACAGCCGGGCAAATTACAGATAAGAAGTAGACTTGAAGCATAGCGCCCCCTATGTATCGGGAAGCCCGAAGAAGCGGTTTGAATTCCGCCATAGATGTTCCGAAGTCTCTTCTATGCTCAAACCCAGGAGGTCAGCCATAGCGTAAGCCGTTTCGCTAAGGTATTTGGGCATATTCCGCTTGCCACGGTAACGCGCCGGTACCATAAAAGGGCTTTCCGATTCTATCATTATGCGGTCCAGCGGGAGTACGCCGATAGTTTCGTGCAGGTTCTTCGCGTTCCTGTAGGTGAGGTTGCCCGCGAAAGAGAAGTACAGGTTCAAATCGAGCGCCTTTTTAGCGTACTGGGCGTTCTCGCTGTAGCAGTGGAGAACGCCGCCCCTCGGCGGAAGGCGGTCGCGGAGTACATCGAGTACATCGTGCCCCGCGTCCCTGTTATGAATGATGACGGGAAGGTTGTACTTGGTAGCAAGCCCCAGTTGAGTGATAAACAACTCAATCTGAGTTTTTTTGTCGCCGAAACGGTGGTGGTAGTCGAGCCCCGTTTCGCCTATCGCCACAATGCGCGGAAGGGCGGCGCTCTGCTCTATCGTCTTAATCCAGTTCTTCCCCGGATTCGTTACCTCCGAAGGGGCTACACCTACCGCATGGTAAACATTGGCGGCGGACTTCAGGTTTTCGTACACTTTTACAAAGTCCAAGAGACTGTTGCAAATGGAGACAATACGCCCTACACCGGCAATTTTTGCTTCTTGCGTCACAAAAAGCTGGTCGATAGGGTCATCAAAAATAAGCCCAATATGGGCGTGAGTATCAAAGTACTGCATGATTATTCCGGGTGGATAACGGGGTTTGAACCCGCGACAGCCAGATCCACAATCTGGAACTCTACCACTGAGCTACATCCACCATATATATGGAAAAACCAAAGATTTTTCCATATATATTGACTATAAAGGCTTTTAGCGCTTTGAGCAAGAGGGCTCGCCTCCCTTCCCGTAACCATACGCCGGCGCTATACTTCTTATTACAAACGCAAATCTACGGATATAAAGGGAGAAATTAACACACCATGATAGAAGTTGAACATGTGACCAAGACCTACGGCAGGTTTAAGGCGGTAGACGATGTGTCGTTTTCCGTTGGTGCCGGGCAGGTTTTGGGCTTTTTGGGACCGAACGGGGCGGGGAAAACGACAATAATGAAAATCCTCACCGGCTACCACTATCCGGCGGCTGGGAGCGCCCGCATAGACGGCTTTTCCGTGCA
>JAIROZ010000168.1 GCA_031257255.1 Spirochaetaceae bacterium
AGGAAATCACTCAGGCGGCGGTATGTTTGGTTGACATGGTTCTTTTTTTCGAGGTCGGCATCATCGCCCAGTTCGTCGATTAGGCTTTCAAGAGACGCGATGCTTTCGGTAAGCGCCGTGTGGAAGCCCCGCGAGCAGCCGAGCCGGTAGCCGCCCGTGTTGTTTGTGTACAGGCAGATAAAGCCCAGTTCCTTTTTGCCCGGTTTTTGCAGGGCGGGCTGCAGCACTTCGGGAAGCACATTGAGAAGCGCGTCCAAGTCCGCAATCTGATATATTTTCCGTTTGCCAACGCTCCGGTGTAACGCGCCGGCTATGTCGAGTTTGTGAAAAATCGCCAGTATCGTGTTTACTTTTTCGCCGTCAAGGAGCGTGTATTTGCCATCGACCGTAATCACGCCCTTTAGTCCCTTAAAGAGCACATGAAAGTCCTCGTCCCGGACATTGCGCAGGCGCTCCCATTCGAGCGCCGCTTTTTTCCTGCCTTTGACATTTTGCAGTTCAAACACTTCGCCGCCGATTTTTATATTGTTTGTCCAATCGCGCACTACTTTCGGCTGTTTTTCTTTTTCGCGTGAACGGAATGTTTTACCGCTTATAAGCCGCTCATATATCCCCCCCCCCAGCCTTTTTAACACTGCCCTCGGCACCGGCGATACCGAACTTGCATACATACGCGCCGTGCGTATAATTTCTCCTGCTACAATAAATTCAGGGTCCATCTTGAACATGACCGAACCCGGATGTATCAGAATTTTATCGGCGGTAATTGTTTTGTAAATTTCTCTGCCCTGCCGGGCGCATACAAACTGCACAAGACCTTTACATATCGCGGAAATATAATCATTGGTGCTGCCGCCCGCAAGAAGCGGCGCACCGATTTTATTCACTATATCTTCTAATTGTTCAACAACATTATGAATTTCCGCCATGGCGCGTTCATCAAGATAATACTTTTCGCAAAAGCGTTCTTTGTGCGGCGCGTTTTTGTAAGCGGCATATAATTTTAGATACGATACAAAATCGCCGTCATTGTCACGGAAACTATGATGCGCCCTGCGGGCATCCGTTTCTGCGCCGGGCGGCAGAATGTACGGGTTTTGCGTGGACAGAAACGCGGCGGCAATTATCGTTTCCTGTACCACATTCGGATAATTCAATATCGCTTCCACAATGATACGCGACTGGCGCGGCGACAGCGGAAACTGCGTCATCATCGCGCCAATTTTGGAGAGCGAATTGTCCGCCTCCAGCGCATCCAGCATATTGAGCGTTTCTATCGCGGAAATCAAGCCGGCGTGCCCCGGCGGCGAAATAAAATCAAACTGTTCAAAATCGGTAATGCCCAAATCCGCCATGCGGAGTACCACTTCGCTTAAATCGGTGCGGTAAATTTCTTCCTCAGTAAAAAGCGGGCGGCTTTCAAAATCCTTGCGCGTATACAGCCGGTAACAAGCGCCGCTCTGCGTACGCCCCGCCCGTCCTTTGCGCTGCGCCGCGCTCGCTTTGGAAACCGGTCCCTCAACAAGGCTCGATGTAAATGTACGCTGATTGTAAAAATTCAGTTTGGAAAGCCCCGAATCAAGCACCGATGTAATGCCGTCGATAGTAACGGAAGTTTCGGCTATATTCGTTGCGATAACAATTTTCGTTTTGCCCCACGGCGGCTTATCAAAAACGCGCTCCTGCTCGTCCTTGCCGAGCCTGCCGTAGAGCGGCACAACATGGATTTTTTTCCCGATGCTCGAATTGTAGAGCGCGGCGGTGCAGTCCTTTATCATTTTTTCGCCGGGTAAAAAAATGAGGATGTCGCCCGCTCTTTTTTCGCTTATGATACGCTCGGCGATATGCTGAATTTTTGAAAGCATAAGTTCGTTCTGCGCAAGCCCGCCGGAAACTGAGGGGGGGGGGTCATATATGAGCGTAACCGGATAACTTACCGCGTCAATTTTTACGATGGGACATTCTCCGAAGTATGCGGAAAACACTTCGGCATTTATCGTTGCCGATGACACGATAACTTTGAAATTGTGCCGCACTTCGAGGACGCGCTTTAGCAGCCCCAAAATGAAGTCGATGGTAAGGCTTCGTTCGTGCGCTTCGTCAACGACAATGCAGTCATATTTGGAAAGGTACGGGTCGAGTTTCATTTCCTGCAAGAGGATTCCGTCCGTCATAATTTTGATTTTGGTATGCGGCGCGGTCAAATCGGCAAAGCGCATTTTATAGCCGACGGTGCCGGGCATCGTTTCGCCGAGTTGGCGTGCGATAAATTCGCTTATCGAAAGCGCCGCGATACGGCGCGGCTGGGTTACGCCTATCATGCCGTTTTGGGCAAAGCCCGCCTCGTGCAGAATAACCGGCAACTGTGTCGTTTTGCCGGAACCGGTAGGACTTTCTAGGACTATAACCTGATTGTTTTGCAGCGTTTCTATTATCCGTTCTTTTTGCTGATATACGGGGAGTTCGGTGAACTTCATTCTGTAATGATTATAGCCTGAACGCGGAGACAGGGTATATAGGGGATGATATTTTACTTTCCCGGCGTTTAATCCTACTTACAAATGGGCATCATCCAAAATGATTACATCTACGCGGCGGTTATAGGCGCGTCCTTCGGGGGTATCATCGGCTGATATGGGCATAGTGTCGGCAAATCCCGCTACCTGAAAGCGTTTTTCCTCTACGCCGAGTCCGGTCAGGTATTTGAGTACGGCAATGGAACGCGCTGTGGAAAGTTCCCAGTTGGATTCCCAAGGTCCCTCAGGGTCTATGGCTGTTGAATCGGTATGCCCTTCGATACGGAATTTACGCCCCGCGACTTCCGGCGATTCCAGAAGTGTGCCGAGTCTTAGCAGTATATCGCGGGTTGCTTCAATATTGATAACGGCGCTTGCGGGACGGAAAAAAGCATCGGACGCAAGACTAATGATGATGCCCCGTTCGTCCGAAGTTACGGACATCTTCTTTTGTTTTACCTCCGGCGCAAAAAGACTAACCGCTTTTTTTAACGCGGTACCGAGCGATTTTCCTTTGTCCATAGAGGGAAGAGAGAGAATGCTGTTACCCAATTCGGCTAGACGACCTACAGCCAGCGTGTTGCCTCCGGCTTGCGCCCCCATGCCCCGCGCAAAAAAGGAAGCGGTAATCTGGGATATGGAAGCGGGCGTAACTTCGTCCGGGTTGAACATTATCGCAAAAAAGCAGAGAACGAGCGTAACCATGTCGGAATAAGTTGTAAGCCATTCCTGACCTGAAGGTCCGCCGCCGCCGCCTTTCTTTTTCTTTTTTGCCATCTAATATACAGTATCGGCATACCGGAATGAATAATGTACCCGCAAAGGCTCTTTAGGGAGGCAATCCCTCTTTTTTCATTTATTTTTATTTTAACCTCGCTTGCTTTAGTCGCGGTTATCAGGCGTCCCGTTATTGTTGTAAACGATAAATTTTCTTCGGCTGTTTACGGCGAAAAACGCGAGCGGGCAAAGGCGGCGGAGATTATGCTAAAGTTAATCCGGCGCGTACGCATTTTTAATGTTGATGATTATGATAACAGCGACAAAATTGCCGCCGCCATAGCGGAACGGTTTAAAAATCCCTTATGTGTGATTTTTCCTTACCGCTATGCGCAGGCAGCAGTTATATACGCAAATGCCGGCGGCACAGACGGCGCGGTGCCTGCTGGACGCGCCGGACGCGCCGTTATTCTGGAAGAGCGGAATTTGACGCGCCCTGATACGGGCAAGGCTTTGTATATACCAAGTTCATGGGAGACGGACTATTACAGAGCCGCGTACATAGCCGCTCTTCTTGCGCGGGAACCTACCCTGATGCCGGAACTGCGTTATTCCATTCAGGAATCTTCAAAGACAATAACAGCGTTTACTTCGGAAAATCTTCCTCCGCAGGCACAACAGGCATTTGAAAGCGGCATATTATCCGGCGGTTGGACGGGTAAGAATACGGCGCAGAGTAGCGTAATTCCTGAACAAATAGACAATATAGGCGCGGCAGTGCTAATAAGTTCGGCGAGTTCATTTATTCAGAGTGAGACGGGAATTCCAAGCGTGGTTTTTAGCGCGGCAAGTCTGTATATGCTGCCATCTTATGTTAAAGCCGTTGTTGACGATTCGGTATGGGCGCTGCTGCCCGGCATAGTCCGCCAAGCCGTCATCCCGGCGGCAGACGGAGACCCTTCCATTACAGGCGTTCCCATTCCGGCGCAAATAAAAATACTGCCCTTTCGTAAAATTCCGGCAAAATTATTTTTGCGCCTTTATGCGGTGCGGCGCTCTACACAGACAAACAAAGTTACTTCATAATTCAGGATATAATGAAGCTATTGTACATCGACCCCGGTACGGGGAGTATGTTATTTTCAATTTTGATAGGTGCGGCGGCGACCGTCTATTTTTTGGCGCGGGCGCTTGTTATCAAGGCAAAGGTATTTTTTTCCGGCGGAAAGAGCGCCGTGCTTGCGACAGGACGTAAGTCATTCGTTATTTATTGCGAGGGCAAACAGTACTGGAATGTTTTTAAGCCTGTACTTGACGAGTTTGAGGCGCGAAAGACCGAACTCTGCTATCTTACTTCTGCGGAAGACGACCCGGTTTTTGAGGCAGGCTATCAGTATGTCAAACCGGAGTACATAGGCGAGGGGAACCGCGCCTTTGCGCGTCTTAATATGCTTTCCGCTGAGGTTGTGCTTATGACGACTCCGGGACTTGATGTCTATCAGTTAAAGCGTTCCAAGGCTGTTAAACATTATGCGCACATACTCCACGCGCCATCGGACGCTACGATGTACCGGCTGTTCGGGCTTGATTATTACGATTCCGTGCTCCTTACAGGCGACTATCAGGCGGCGGACATACGCTATCTGGAAGAAAAACGCGGTATAACTCGCAAGACGCTTACAACCGTAGGCTGTACTTACCTTGACGAATATGCCGCGAAGATGCGATACACGGTAGACGGCGCGGCGGCAGGCGCGTTAGACGGCAGCGCAGCGCTGACGGTGCTTGTATCGCCTTCGTGGGGGCAGTCGGCATTGCTTGCCAAGTATGGGTCGCGGCTTTTGGACCCGCTCGTAAAGACCGGCTGGAAGGTGATAGTCCGACCTCACCCTCAATCTAAAAAGTCCGAAATGACAATGCTTACGGCATTGGAAGCGCGGTACAAAGACACGCCCAATCTTGAATGGGATTATGAACGCGACAACATATATTCGCTTTCCAAGGCGGATGTTATGATTTCCGATTTTTCCGGTATTATTTTTGACTACACATTTTTGCGCGACAAGCCTGTGTTGTACACAAATCAGAATATCGACTTGCGTCCGTACGATGCGGATGATATTTGTTCGGACGAAAACGGAAAGACAGATGTGCTTAAACTTTGGCAGTTCAGAGCGCTAAAGGAATTTGGCATTGAACTAAAAGAAGAAATGTTTAGCCGCATAAATGAAGTAATTGAAGAAGCGCTTAACGAAAGCGGTGCCGGCAGCGCAGCCGTTTGTTTTAGCGATGCCCGCCGCCGGGCGCGTAACGCAGCATGGATGCATCCCGGCGAGGCAGGTAAACGCGCTGTCGACTTTATGATGTCCGCACGGGGTTGAACGCTCGTCTGAGCGATATTTTTCATTATGAGAGCAGGTTACATAAGGCAGGTGTTTTATGTAACCTGCTGCCTGCTGTCCACTACTCACTAATTTCACTAGAATACCATTATGAAATCACACCCTACATTTGAATTCCATATTGCGGACGAAGTTCGCAAAGAGTACGGTATCGAAACGGCGCTGTTTTCGATAACCGGAAACGTTATATTAGCCGACATCAAAAAAGCGCGGGAGTTGGCGTACAAAATAAGCACTACGGAGGCAGCCGCGCCGCCCCGCACGGGACGCAAAAAGCGGCAGGTAAAAGCCGGCGAACTTATCGCTATGGGGCTTATCGACGAAATCCTCCACTACATGGTGGCGCTTTACCGTGAGCAGGTCTGCCCTTCGCTGTTTACGGACGCGCTCGACCGCTTTGCCGCATCGCTGGGCGGCGCGGACACCGGCAAATTGCTTTCGCGCTTTTGCGGGGAATTCCCGCCGCAGGCAGTTTACGCCGGAAGCGAAACGGTAGACGGCTATCTTGCCGGCACCGAAGCCGGCTACAGCCGCCGCGCCATGAGCGTAGAGGAGATGCTCCTCCTGTCGCTGGCAAACCTGAACCCCGCGTTCAAACCGTTTCTTTTCTTCTTCGATGACATCAAACTCAAAAAAGAGACCGTCTATCCGCAGGCAATAGAAGAATTGAAGGCGCACTTCGCGCTGCTGCCGGCATTCGGACCGGACGGGCAGAATCTCTGGGATTTACTCCGCGCGCCGGCGCTTGCCTGCCCCGACTCGCTTGCCGGGCAACTCCGCTGGATACGCGAAAAATGGGGCGCGTATCTCGGCAAATTTATGGCGCGGCTCATTACCGCCCTCGATGTAATAGCGGAAGAAGAAAAACCGTCATGGCACGGCGCGCCCGGACCCACGGAAGTCTACGACTACGGCTACATTGCCAGCGAATACGAGCGCTTTTCGAGCGACCGCGAATGGATGCCCCGCTGTATTCTTATGGCAAAAAGCACGCTGGTCTGGCTCTTTCAACTTTCCCGCCAATACGGGCGCGAAATAAAAACCCTCGACCAGATACCGGATGAGGAACTGGATATGCTCGCCCGGCGGGGCTTTACCGGTCTCTGGCTTATCGGCTTGTGGGAACGGAGCAACGCATCCCGCACCATCAAGCAATGGAAAGGCAATCCCGAAGCGGCGGCATCCGCGTACAGCCTCTACGACTACGACATCGCGTGGGAACTAGGCGGCTGGGGAGCGCTGCACAATCTCCGTGAACGCTGCGCCCGGCGCGGCATCCGGCTCGGCTCGGACATGGTACCGAATCACACGGGCATCGACTCGCGCTGGATAATGGAACACCCCGACCGCTTTTTGCAACTGGACTACCCGCCCTTCCCCGGCTATCAGTACAATTCCGGCAACCTCTCGAACAACAACGATGTTGTCGTGCAAATCGAAGACCACTACTACAACAATTCGGACTGCGCTGTCGTTTTTCATCATTATGACAAACGGACGGGGAAGCGCCGCTACATTTACCACGGGAATGACGGCACATCGATGCCGTGGAACGACACCGCGCAGATTGACTTTCTCAATCCCGAAGCGCGGGAAGCGGTGATAAACACAATCATCGGAGTATGCAAGCAATTTCCCATCGTGCGTTTTGACGCGGCGATGACGCTTGCCAAGAAGCACATACAGCGCCTCTGGTATCCCGAACCGGGGAGGGGGGGGGATATAGCGAGCCGCGCCGAACACGCGCTTTCCACAGCGGAATTCAACAAGCGCATCCCCAACGAATTCTGGCGTGAAGTGGTTGACCGCTGCGCTCACGAAGCGCCGGACACGCTCCTCCTTGCCGAGGCGTTTTGGATGATGGAAGGATATTTTGTCCGCACGCTGGGAATGCACCGTGTTTACAACAGCGCGTTTATGAATATGCTCAAAAAAGAGGAGAACCAGAAATACCGTGACACGATAAAGAATACACTCAAATTTGACAGCGAGGTATTGAAGCGCTTTGTCAACTTTATGAATAATCCTGACGAGGAGACGGCGGTCGCGCAGTTCGGCAAGGGGGATAAGTACTTCGGCATTTGTACGCTGATGGTAACGATGCCCGGTTTGCCGATGTTCGGGCATGGGCAGGTTGAGGGCTTTGAAGAAAAGTACGGGATGGAATACCGCCGCGCTTATCGTGATGAAAAACCGGACGGGTATTTGGTTGAGCGCCATGAGCGCGAGATTTTCCCGCTGATGAAGAAGCGGCATATTTTTTCCGGTGCCGCGAATTTCTTTCTGTTTGATTTTTGGACGGAGGAAGGTTATGTAAATGAAAATGTATTTGCGTACACGAACAGCGCGGGCAGCGAGCGGGCGCTTGTATTTTACAACAATTCGTATCAGGCGACCGCCGGCTGGATAAAGCAAAGCCCGATAGCGGTGCCGCAAAAAGGCGGCGGCGTGCGGCAGGACAGCCTTGCACAGGCGTTGCAACTTCACAACGAAGCGCCGTACTTTGCGCTGCTGCGCGAGATGCGGCGCGGCAAATGGCTTATCCGCTCGTCCAAGGAACTGTACGAAAAAGGGCTTTTTGCGATGCTGAACGGCTACGAAGCGCAGGTTTTTGCCGATATATACGAAGTCGAGGATGCCGCGTTCACAACATGGGCGCGTCTCAATGCCGAAACCAACGGCGCTTT
>JAIROZ010000172.1 GCA_031257255.1 Spirochaetaceae bacterium
GTGCCGTCCGGCGCGTCAACCGGCGAACACGAAGCGGTCGAACTGCGGGACGGCGACAAAAGCCGTTACCTCGGCAAGGGCGTTCTTAAAGCGGTCGAAAATGTAAACAACATCATCGAAAACGAACTCATCGGCTTTGACGCGCTCGACCAACTGGATATCGACCAAACGATGATAGAACTGGACGGCACCGAAAACAAAGGCAAACTCGGCGCAAACGCGATACTCGGCGTCTCGATGGCATGCGCCGATGCCGCCGCCAAATTTCTGGGGCTTCCGCTCTACAAGTATTTGGGCGGCATCCATACCGCCGTGCTGCCTGTCCCGATGGCAAACATCATCAACGGCGGCAAACATTCGGACAACAAGATTGACTTTCAGGAATTCATGGTAATGCCGGTCGGCGCGGAAAGCATGAGCGAAGCGGTGCGCTGGACGGCGGAAGTTTTCCACAACCTGAAGAGCCTGCTAAAGGATGCCGGGCACAACACGGCGGTCGGGGACGAAGGCGGTTTTGCGCCGAACCTCGAAAACGAACAGGCGCTCGAATTCATCGTAAAAGCGATTGAAAAAGCCGGCTACAAAGCGGACAAAGAGCAGTTTGGTATCGCTATGGACTGCGCGAGTTCCGAGTTGTTTGAAGAAGGCGGCGGCAAGGGTTACAAATTCTGGAAGTCCAACCCGAACGAAATCCTGAACGCGGACGATATGATAGCGCTCTACTCAAAGTGGGTGGACAAGTACCCCATCATCTCCATAGAAGACCCGCTCGACCAGAATGACTGGGCAGGCTATGTCAAACTCACCCAGAAACTGGGGAGCAAAATTCAGATTGTAGGGGACGATTTCTTTGTTACCAACACGAAGCGCCTTGAACGCGGCATTCGGGAAGGTTCGTGCAATTCAATTCTGATAAAAGTGAACCAGATAGGCACCGTAAGCGAGACCTACGAAGCGATAGAGATGGCAAAACGCGCCCGCTATACCGCCGTTGTATCGCACCGTTCCGGCGAAACCGAGGACAGTTTCATTGCCGACCTTGTTGTGGGGCTGGAGACCGGGCAAATCAAAACCGGCTCAATGAGCCGCACTGACCGTATCTGCAAATACAACCAACTGCTCCGCATCGAGGAACAACTGGAAGGCGTTGCCGAATATGCCGGCAAAAAGGCATTCTACAACCTGATAAAGTAAAATTTATGTTCCTATGAGGTCAATTACCGGTTACCGGCTCAAATCCGGAGCCGGTAATTAACTCTCAGGTTGATATTTCCCCCCCAAAATCCCTCACTCTAAAGTGAAATTTTTAGATTCCGATACTTGAAATAAGCCTATATGTAAATTTGAAGGCGGCAAGTAATAATGTTAAAAAAAAGCATGGAAAAAAAATTCGTACTGATGTTCCTTTGCGCGGTTTTATACACGGGACAACTAGGAGCGCAGGAGTCTTTTTCCGTATCGTTTGGGCTTCAGGTAAATAACTATTCAAAAAGTTTTCTTGCTGTAGGCGGAGTTTTAAGCGCAGATTTTAGATTTAACGAAATGTTTTCTTTGGGCACATCATTTTTACTTTGCTGGGATTTATCAAATACAGTAAAACCGCCGGAAATACCTCAGCCTGATTTATCGGTTATGGAATTAGCGGTAAATGTACGCTGGTATTTTTTACGATTTGCCGACCTTGTGGATTACTATTTTTTATGGCAGAACTATCTGCACTGGTTTGTGCAGTTAGATCTTGGTTTTTCCGTGATAACTGTTGGAGAAAATACGGCAACATCGTACTGGGCAAAGATTCCTATTATGGCAGGACTTACCGCCGGCGTCAGAATAATTTTTGATAATTGGTATATTGAACCTTATATTAGAGGGGGCGAGCCCTTTGCTTGGGCTTGCGGTTTTCTTTTTGGAATACGGATAACAGGCAGGGATTGATTATGAACCGGAAAAAACCATCCATATTTGCGGCATTTCTTGTTTTGAGCGGTACACTCTTCACTTGCGGCAATCCAATGATTCAGGATGAGTACGAAAGAATAGGCGGCATGGGCGATACTAAAACCTACTCAATAGCAAGCCCTGAAGATGTAAAAAAAATTGAAACACACCCGGACGGCACATTTTTGATTACATCGGATGAAGACCTCGAATTGAGCGCCCCTATTGCCGACTTTAGAGGTAGAATACAAGGTGCCGGAAATGGAAAATTACTCGTAAGCGGAATGTTCTGTCTAAAGGCAAACGGCGCGTCATTCCGTGATATAACATTCAAGCAGAACGGCAGCGTCCCGCGGGGACAGGCTATTATCGGCATGGTAGCCGGCGAAGCGGTTGATACCAGTTTTATTAACGTTAAATTAGAAGGCGCATTATCCTCCAACAGAACCGGAGACGAAAATGTAATTATTGGCGCGATAGCAGGAAAAGTAGACGGGGCATCAACCATAGAGCGGTGCGCTTCTTTTTCTGATGTTACCATTAGCGTAAGCGCCGCGCAGACTATAAAAGCAGGCGGCATAGTAGGGCTGCTAAACGGCGGCAGCATAAAGTATTCGTATTCGCATAGCGCCATCAATTTGGTTGCCACAAGCACAATAGAAGCGGGCGGTTTTACAGCCGAAAATAGAGGCGAGATAACCGATTCTTACTACGCAAGCGGCACAGGCTTAAGCGGCTCTCAAATGGACAATGCGCCGGCGCAGTTGTTCAGTTATACGGCATTAAATATTGGCACTATTAAAAATAGTTATTCCCACGCCAACGGCACAAACGAGCGCTGGGGGCAAACTTCCGCAGGTACAAACGACAACTGCCTTGACCAGCAAGGCGGCTCTACATCTTCGTAC
This sequence comes from Spirochaetaceae bacterium, assembly GCA_031257255.1. GTDB lineage: Bacteria > Spirochaetota > Spirochaetia > Treponematales > Breznakiellaceae > JAIROZ01. The sequence goes on from JAIROZ010000172.1 coordinate 2,847, forward strand.
CTTAGCAGTGATGCAACTTACGCGACTTTTATCAGTTCCAATCCGGAAAGTCAGTGGATACTTGCTGGTATGACCTCAAGCGGTCCCTTCGCCCGCCTTATCAATAACCCCGATTCACTAGCAAGCGGCTGGTAGGATAACCAGAAAATTCAATTTTCTGGTTATCTACTCAATTATTGCTTCGCCAATGCCCGTACAAGAACCGGCAGCCCGTAAAGGCGGATAAAGCCTTTGGCATCCGCATGGTTGTACAATTCGCCGGTAGTAAAACTGGCAAGGCTTGGATTGTAGAGCGAGTGCGGCGAGGATGCCCCCGCCGGGGTTATATTCCCCTTATACAACTTTAGGCGGACTTTCCCGCTTACATTTTGCTGCATTGAATCTACGCATGCGCTTAATGCCTCACGGAGCGGTGTAAACCAAAAGCCGCCGTATATCAATTCCGCCATTTTTATAGTTACTTGCTGCTTAAAGGCATAGGTCTGCCGGTCAAGGCATAGATGTTCAAGTTCGGCATGGGCGCTGTAAAGGATAGTGCCGCCCGGCGTCTCGCACACCCCACGGCTTTTTATGCCGACAACACGGTTTTCTACAAGGTCGCTAAGCCCGACGCCGTTTGCCCCGCCTATCTTGTTGAGGGTCTGAATCATCGTAACGCCGTCCATCTTTTTTCCGTCCAGCGCTACGGGAATGCCCTTGTCAAATTCTAACTCAATATATACAGGCTTATCCGGCGCTTTTTCCGGCATAACCGACATCTTCAGCATAGATTCATAATGAGGTTCGTTTGACGGGTCTTCCAGTTCAAGCCCCTCGTGCGAAATATGCCAGAGGTTATCATCGCGGCTATACGATTCCTTTTTTGCCGGCGCGGGAATTCCCCGTTTGGTAAGGTATTCAATCTCTTCTTCGCGGCTTTTTATGTCCCATATACGCCATGGCGCGATAATTTCCAAATCGGGGGCAAATGCCATAATACCCAAATCGAAACGTATTTGGTCGTTGCCCTTGCCTGTTGCCCCGTGCGCTATGGCAACGGCACTCTCTTTGCGGGCGTATTCAACAAGTATACGGGCAATTAACGGACGCGCCGTAGCAGTGCCGAGCAAATACTTGTCCTCGTAGAGCGCTCCCGCCTTTAACGCGGGCCAAATAAATTCCTCTACATACTGCTTTTTCCCATCTGCTATATAACAAGCGGATGCCCCTGTGGCAAGCGCTCGTTCCTTGATGGTCTTCCAGTCCGCCTCTTGCCCCAAATCAACGGCGACCGCCACCGTTTCGCAATCGTAATTTTCTTTAAGCCATGGGATTATTACTGTGGTATCAAGCCCCCCAGAATACGCCAATACGACCTTCTTTTTCATTTTTTCTCCTAAATTTAAGACTCTTCCAAAATTTAGTGGGGAAGAACCTATTTTATTGTAAACCCTATTTCGAAGGCGTATACGGATTTAATGCCGGGCGTTGCGCCGTACTCCCTTCCGTAAAAAGCCGCTTCCAGGGTGAAACTATTAAAATCATAACCTATACCGGCGGCGGGCAGCAAGTCCCGCAAGCCGGCGCGAAATGTCAAAACACCCCGGACTGTTAGTTCCATTCCGGCGCTAAGGCATAAAAGCGGATGCCGCGCCTTTCCTTCAAAAACACCGGCGGCTTGAAGCACATCCCGAAAATCAAGCATTATATTCCAATCCACAGTGCCGTTCCGCACCGGTCTGACCGATATTCCCAAATTCAACTTTTGATGAGCAATTTCAAACAGCGGCTCGCCGCCTTCTTCCGGTTCAAGATACAAAAGCAAAGACGGCGTTATGATGTCATCACACTGAATACCTGCCGAAAATATATCTCTGAATGTATACAAAACCCCCACATTTATTCCGGGCGCTAGTCCGATTTTACCGGCGCGTCCCGGTCCCTCTCCCGTCCCGCCTTTCGCATCGGGGTTTACTTCAACATGCTGCGAAATCATATTCATACTCCAGCGCAGCCCCAATTTTACCGCCCCGCCCGCATCCAGTTTGTGGTTGTATGTATCTATCAACCCAAAAGTCCTGCCCATAACCCCCGACAAGGATGTATTTATGTTCATAGTCCATTTGCCGTTAAAGATTGAAGAATCGAAATCTATGCGGTCAAAGAGCGCCATTCCCACGCCTTTTGCCGCATAACCTGCCGCCAAAGGTCCGTTCAAATACAATTCCGGCGGCGTCCAGCCGAGATTTTTTTTCCCATAACCGGCGGCTAAGTCTTCGTCAAATGGTCCGCCGCCCGTAAGCGCCTTAAATAGCGCAATATCCTCGGCTACCGTGCCTACCGCGCCCAAACCGCCGCCAAAAATGCCGTTATATTCAACACTATCCAGCAGCGCCGGGTTGGAAAACAGCGTAAATATGCCCGAATCGCTCGCCGTATGATAGCCGCCCAGCGCCTGACTTGCCGTGCTTTCTATGCTGAAGGGTTTGTTTTCCGAGGCAAAAATAGTTTGACAAAAGAACAGCGCGGCTATAGTGGCGCAGAACGGTTTTCTCATCCGGGGGGCCAGCCGAGCGGTCTGCCGCCCAGTACATGAATATGAAGGTGCGGTACAGTTTGGTTGCCGTCTTGTCCGCAGTTGATAACAAAACGCCCGCCCCGTTCCAAAAGCCCGTTTTCCGCCGCCAGCCTATGCGCCCGCGTCATAAGCCGTCCTAAAAGAGCGCTATCACCGTCCGCGCAGTCCATAAGACTGGGAATATGTTTTTTCGGGATGAGCAGGAAATGTACAGGCGCTTGCGGCGCAACATCGTGAAAGGCAAGCATCTCATCATCTTCGTATATCTTTTTGCAGGGAATAGCCCCCTCAGCAATCTTACAGAAAATACAGTCGTTCATATCTGTATGCTATAACAAAGCCGCCTCGCTGTCCAGCACGGAACGCAGCGCCCTGCTGTCCTCACCATATTGAGAAATGAGGGCGCTTACCCGCTCATATCCTAATTTGGGTACATAGCCGTAGGCAAAGGCACGAGACGCTTCCAGATGGACGGCGCAGTTTGCCTCATCCGCTTTGAGCGTATCAACACAGCGCGTCCTAAAGAGCCTGAGCGCCCGGCTCAGCAATGAAAGGCTGCCCAAAATCGAATCCGCAATAAGCGGACTAAAAGCATTCAGTTCAAAGTCGCCCCGGCTTGCGGCGGCGCAAAGCGCGTAGTCATTTGCCTCAACTTTTATGGCAACTTGAATGACCATTTCCGGCATAACCGGATTTACCTTGCCGGGCATAATCGAACTGCCCGCCTGCAACGCCTCCAGCCGGATTTCGCCAAGCCCGCCCCGCGGTCCGCTGTTCATCAGGCGGAAGTCGTTTGCTATCTTACACAGGTTGACGGCAAGCGCCTTGAGCAGTCCGCTTGCCTCCACAAATACATCGCAATTCTGAGTAATGTCCATAGGATATTCGGCGGCGGCAAGCCCGATACCGCAAAGTTCCCTTAGTACTTCGATGACGCGCTGGCGGTACTTGCGGAATAGCGGTTCAGGGGCGCTGTCTTCGCGTCCCACGGCGGCACCGCCTATGTTTACCTGCCGCAGCCTTTCTTCCATTTTGTAAAGCCGCCAGCGGTCGCGCCCTATCGACTGCGCATACGCCCCGAATTCCGCCCCCAGCGTTACAGGCACCGCATCCATCATTTCGGTACGCCCCAATTTTTTGATGCCGGCAAATTCATTCTCTTTTTGCTGAAGGCTCTCCTGCAATGCGGCACACTCCGAGGAAACTTCGCGCAGAAGTTCTATCGCCGCTATGCGTAACGCCGTAGGATACACATCATTAGTTGACTGCCCCCGGTTTACATCATCAAGCGGACTTACCGCCCCATAATCCCCCAGTTCCTTGCCCAATGCCCTAAGCGCAAGATTGGCAATAACTTCGTTCACATTCATATTGGTCGATGTCCCCGCGCCGCCTTGCAAGGCATCCACAAGAAAAGCGCCTGCCGGTATCTCCGCAATGACGTTATCGCAAGCGGCAACTATGGCGCGGGAAACCTCCGGCTTTACACCCAGCCGCTCCCATGTCAACGCCGCCGCCTTTTTTACCAGCACCACCGCCCGAATAAGCCGAGTATGTACAGGCGCATAGCCTAAATCAAAATTTTCCAGCGCCCGTAATGTGTGAACCCCGTAAAGCGCTCCATCCGGGACTTCGCGCCCGCCTAAAAAATCATGTTCAATACGCATGGGTGTAATATACAGTGGACAGTGGACAGTGAGTAGTGAGTAGTGGGTAGTGAGTAGTGGGTAGCCGGAATGATAGCCATGTTACACGAGTGTGCGGCACGAGGGCTATGTACATTGGGCGAGAGCGTGTGCGTGCGTTCGCTAGGTTGCTGTCGCAAATCCGCCGTCCTTGGCGGATTTGAACCTGTCATAAAATCTGTGTAAATATATTTATCATACAAGCGGAACCCGCTCATTGCCAAACTCAGTGGCGAACTGATTAAGCGCCGCTCCCCAGTTCTGTATCGGTCGCGTCCATTTGTCGGTCGCGTTCAGTATCGCCAGATACAACACCTTTAGGGAAACGCTGATTAACTAGATGCTAATCAGCGTTTCCCTTTTTAGTTTCTCATTTCATTGCGAAACTAAAGGGAAAGTAAAGACTGATTTATGCTCGATTGCATAAATCAGTCTTTACTTAGTATCGCGTCATCATTCGGAAATGTCATCGGCATTCATGCCGCCGGCTGTTCGTTATTCGGCGAAACTGAAAATTGAGCGACTCTATCGCGTTGGTCGTGTCGCCATATATGGCGCTATCGCCTCGGACTTTAGTCCGCCGTATCTCCGGGGAGTAGTGGACTAACGTCCCTTGAAAAACTCACACAGGTCGGCCCCGCGCGAATCCCATGAGCGATAAATCATCGGCTATTTCTCATCCCACGTCTTCCCGAAATCCTAAGGGCGCGGCACGGCCCGCATCCTCATCGGGCGCCGTGTAGACGGCTTTCAAATCGGCGCACACTTTTTTCAAGTCCTTGTAGGAGACAAATTTGGTGGAATTACGAACCATGTGGACGATACAAAGCTGGACCCGGGTTTGGGGGTAGACCGCCCGCGCCGCGTCGGGGAAGGCGGTCAGGCCGTCCATACACGCGATGGCGGACTTTAGTCCGCAACCTCCTTTTTCCCCTCAAAATTCACCCCTAAAGCCACATATACGCTCTTCGCTATGGTTTTTCCATCCT
>JAIROZ010000017.1 GCA_031257255.1 Spirochaetaceae bacterium
TTATCGCGCTATAGCGTATAACGAAAAAGGTGATTTCGATAATGCAATTGCTGACTATACACAGGCTATGGAACTTGACCCGAATATGGCGGAAGCGTATAAAGCAGCCGGGTTAAGGACAAACACAAGAAAATAAAGATATTGGATTTTCAATTTTTAATAACTGATATGACGGCGATGCGTTCAAATTCGGCGCCGTATGGCTCAGAAAATGGTCTAACTACGGAAGAACTGAATATGCTTGAGAAACTTATAGCAGTTTGTGGTGAAGCCGTAATTGCCGGAAATGAAATTCTAAATAAGGATACAGCAAGTATACACTGATTTTCACAGATTAGTTACAAGTTAAGGATGTTTGATTGCCCCCATCACAAGAACTGTATAAATAATCGAAACTCATAGCAGGGTAAGCCTGCCGCCTACCGCCCTAAAGATGCCACTATCCGTTTTTCAATATCGACAGTCAAAGCGGAAACAAATTCGCGATTATCCAAAGGGATGAGTACATGCTCGTCAAAAACAATGCGGCTTGCTGTGCTGCCGTAGAGTCTGGCACCGGCGGCATCTGTGTGGGGGGGAACACCGAGCGCTGCGATGCGGTTTCCAAGGTATAGCGCTTCGCGTGGGGCGTGGGTAACGGCAATGACAAAGCGGTTTTCGGTTTGGAGCAGGGAACGCGCCGCATCCATAAGTTGGATGCGCAAGGGTATGTCCAAAGACTGAAACGGCTCATCCATAAGGATGAGAGGCGCTGGGTAAGCCCATGCGCGGGCAAGGGCAATGCGGTGTTGTTGTCCGCCGGAAAGTGAGCCGGGCAATTTTCCGGCAATATCTTCCGCCGCGCAAAGGCGCAAAAAATACCGCGCCCGTTCTAGCGCCGCTTTTTGGGGCATTAGGTTTTCGAGCGGGAGCGCGGTATTCTCCAGTGCCGAAAGATGCGGCAAAAGACGCGGCTCCTGAAACACAAACGCTATTTTTGGCGCGGACTGCGCGGCGGCACCAGCCGCAGACGCTTCCGCCGGCTGCTCTCCGTCAAGCGCGTCTTCAAATCCGTCAATATGGATGGAGCCGGATTCCGGCTGGAGCAGCCCGGCAATAAGCCGGAGCAATGTTGTTTTTCCGCAGCCGGAATGACCCAGCAGCATTAACGGATTATCGCCATCCGGTATGCGGGCATCCGGCACAGCCGCGTCCGGCAAAGAAGCGCCGGTGCCGCAACTTAGCGAAAAATTATCAAAAATGAGACGGCTGCCAAAACGGAATGTAATGTTTTTTATATGTATCTGCATATCCGGCGACATTACCTGTTACACAGGCAACGGGCATACATCCACTCCAAATGCGGCGGCGGCGGCTTCCGCTTCTTTTTTACCGGCGATGACGCAGATGCCCGGAGCGCTGCCGCCGTCAATGTTGATATTCCGGGCTATGCGCAAGGCGGCGCTTTCCAGCGCTTCCGGCGTCATTTGCAGGATTTGCGTAAAGCGCCGCTGCCGTAGGGTGTCGTCTATGCCGTCAAGGTAGCGGATAAAATCGATGCTGCCTTTTTTACCGGGGCTATGCGGCTCTTTTATTTTTGCGTAAACGCCGATGATGGTTTTTTCAAGTTCGCCGCCGCGTGGCACAGGCGCGGAACCTATAATTTCCGCAAGTGAACGCACAGAAAGCGCCGGAGAAGGGTCGCGGTATGTGGAAAAACAGACGGCTATGTTACTTACCGAACAATGCGCCCCATACGCGCCGCCTTTCATCCTCAGTTTTTCCCAAAGCGCTCCGGTCGAAAGATAATGTGATAGCACCTGCTCCGCCACTGACTCAGCCGTCCGTATATCGGAAGACGGTATACACAACGCCGCAAAACCAGTTTGCAAAGACGGAGAGGAAAAGACTTCAGCAGTGGACAGTGAACAGTGGACAGTGGACAGATTTTTGTCCGATATATCGGTTTTAGTGGGTGGTGAGTAGTGGGTAGTGGGTAGGTTTTTATCCGATATTTCTGTGCTAACGAAGTTATCTGCGTTAGTACTTTGTTTACTGCCTGAACGGACACTGTCCACTACCCACTGTCCACTACCCACTGTTCGGACAAGTTCCATTGCGGCGTCCTCGTTGTCTCCGGTGATGTTTACCAGAACCGGAGAGGCGGAGAGGGCATCCCTTATGGCGCGGAATTTTTTGGCAAGCGGCTTTACAGATGCCCGCGTAAGTTTGCTAATAAATTCCAATTGGGTAATGCCGTGCCAAATTTCACCGGCGGCGGCGGCATGGCTTAGCGAGCGGGAGGCGCGGCTTGCGGCAAGGAGTGTGCCGGCGGCGGACATTGAAGCATAGGCGCTGTTCCGCGCTTCTTCGATAAGGCTTACGATACGCCGTTCATCGCCAAAGTCCGCCTCGCGGAGTATGCGGGTAACAAGAGCAAAGGCGGCGGGCAATTTTTCGGCAGTGGTCTTAAAGTGGGCAAGAAGCCAGTCGCGCCCGCCCAGCGGCAGAATGCCGGCGGGTGTGGCTCGCGCTATGCCGTCATAATTTTGCCCAGAACTTGCATGCAAGTAGGCGTAAAAGTCGCCCACTGTACAGGCAAGTTCGCTCGATACATCCGCCCAGCGCCGTCCCGGAAGCCCCAGCGCCGTAAGGCAGTTTGCAAACAACGACAGGTAGATATAGTCATCCGGCGCAATGGCATCCAACGGAAACGCCAGCGTTATGTAAGAAACACCGTTTGTCCAAATCTTATGGCTTACTACCGGAATTCCGCCCGCATCCAGCAGCCGGCGCGGTACATTATTCGTCTGCGTTTCCAGCGCGTCAAGCGAAAGATGTGGAATGTTAGGCAGCGCGGTGTCATCTTCATTTTGAATACGCTCCAGTTCGGCGCATTTTGTATGTATCTCGGTTTTTTGCGCGTCATCAAGAGACGCTTCCTTCTCGCGGAGAAATTTTTGTTCCGCCGCTTCACGCTCCCGCGAAAATTCCGGCGTGGGTTTTATCGTAACCAATGCGCGGTGTTTGTTATCCAAAAGTTCGCGCTGTATCAGTTGCTCAAAAAAACGCGGATTTTCTTCTACCTCTTTTTTGAGCCGCTTAAAATTTTCCTGAACAAGCAGAGTTTCCCATGGGACGGCACCGTGAAGCCAGCCGCGCAAAGAACGGCGCAGCAGGACGAGCGCCCATGGTCCCTGATGAGGACGCTTGATTTCCCGCTCGCTAAATTCCTCAGAAAAAAGCGCCGCCTCAATTTCACGGCGCGGTATCCCTTTTTTGACAAGTTTTTTTAACTCCGAAAAAATAAATTTTTCTATACGCGCCGCTCTTTTTTCCGGGGCTTTATCGAAAGGTTTGCCAACTCCGCGCAAACCGGCGGTAAACACATGGAATTTGATTTCATCATTATATCCGCAGACACCCGCCAAATCCTCACCTAAGCCGGAAGAAACAAGCGCCTTGGCAAGCGGCGAGCCGTCATGTCCCAGAAGAATATCGCAGAGTACATCGAGAGCAAGCGCCTTGTACGCGCAGTCCGGGTTCTCCTCAAAATTGAAGTCGTTGCAAAGCCACGATATAAATACGGTGAGTTTATTAACGCTGTTATTTTCGCTGCCGCCGTCTGCGGGAGCGCCGGCATCTGCGGCGGCACCGCCTGCCGGCGAAGGCACTATATATTTGCGCGGTTCATTCCAGCGCACAGGCGGCGTTATTGCGGGCGCTTTTTGCCCGGCATCTCTGCCTTCAAAGAAATTGGCGTTCAAAAAACCGAGTTGCTTTTCCGTATCAATATTTCCATACAAAAAGATGAGTGTATTTGCCGGACAATAATACTTTTTGTATGTGTCAATAAATTCAGTATATGTCAAATTCGGAATACACAACGGGTCGCCGCCCGAATCAAGCGCATACAATGTGTCCGGCAGTACCGATTTGTCCGACCACTGATGAGCATACTCATCCAGCGCCGAATATGCGCCCTTCATTTCGTTATATACAATTCCATTTATAGTGAGCCGGTTTTTCGCGCCGTCATTTTCCGCCCCATCTTCGGCATTTTCCTTTGGCAGTTCAAACCTGCGTCCTTCCTGTAAAAAAGTCCACTCGGCAAGATTCGGATGATACACAGCATCGCCGTACACCGACATCAGATTGAAGTAATCTTTTTCTGAGAGCGAACTTGCGGGGTAGACAGTCTTGTCAGCAAAAGTCCATGCGTTAAGATAGGTTTGCAGGCTGCCCTGCGCCAGATTGATAAACGGGTCTTTGAGCGGGTACTTTTTTGACCCGCATAACACCGAATGCTCGATGATATGAAAAACACCGCTCGAATCCTGCGGCAGCGTTTTGAACGCGAAGGCAAATGTATTCTCGGTATCGTCATTTACCAGATGAAAAACTTCCGCGCCGCTTTTAATATGCCGCGCCCAAACGCCCTTTGCGTCCAGTTCGGCAAGTTCTACAATGTCAATAATTTCAAACCCGCTTTGGGTCAGCGTTCCTTTAGTCAACTTCAATTTAGTTCCTTATATCTATCTTTCGTCCTGAATGGATGTCATTCCGCCATGTCCGGGAAAGACCCGCGTTTCGCCGGGCAGCGCAAGGAGCCGTTTTAGGCTGGCGTACAATTTGCGTTCATCGCCGCCGGGCAGGTCGGTGCGCCCATAGCCTGAGCAAAAGAGCGTATCCCCCGAAAAAAGCGTCTTTTCGCGCTCGCTGTAAAATACGCACGAGCCTTCGGTATGCCCCGGAGTTAGTAGGCATTTGAGCCCCGCAACCTCGTCCCCTTCATGCAGAATGAGCGCCGGTTCCGGCAGCGGATTTATCTTGATGGTATCAACAAATTGCGCGTAACCTGCCGCCCTAAAACATTCATAGTGCGCCTTGTACGCATCCGCGCCCAAATAGTGCTTGTCCGCTTCCGTTACGGCAACTTGCGGCTTACCCCCGTAATGCCGGTACAGTTCGCTTAACGCGGCGCAATGGTCATAATGCCCATGCGTCAGGAGTATGTAACGCGGAAACAGATGCCCGCGCTCCAACGCCGCGATGATGACTTCCACATCGCCTGCCGGGTCAATAACGGCGGCGGCGGTAAGCCCGTCTTTCTCTGCCGCCGTGGACACATCCTCAGCGGCTCCCTCCGCAGACATTTTGTCCGGCGTAATAATGTAACAATTTGTTTCGAGTTCCCCCACAACAAGACTGGAAAAGCGCATGCCTTCATTCTAGCGTGAACCGCCTTTTTGCGGTAGCATCCGGTTATGAGGAGCATGGCTTGAAAATCCGCAAAAAAGCGCCTAACATGGGAGTATGACAAAAGCGAGGGTTCGCGAATTATCAAATGAAAATATATTTGGATAACTGTTGCTACAATAGACCGTTTGACGACCAAACCCAAGCGCGTATTGCTGTTGAAACACAGGCAAAATTGATAATCCAATCGTTGGTTAAGATGCAAAAACTGGACCTTATATGGTCATTTGCTTTGATTTATGAAAATGAATTGAATCCTCATATAAACAAGAAAAATACTATCCGAAATTTTGCCAAAAATGCTAAAATACGAGTGCATAAAAACGCTAGACACTGTTAGCAAAGAAAGACAAAAGTGATAAAATAATGTAAATAAGGAAGAGGGAGGGAAAGAATATGAGAAGAGATGAGAGGCTTTATCCGATAAGTGAAGAACAGTTCAA
>JAIROZ010000119.1 GCA_031257255.1 Spirochaetaceae bacterium
TGGATAACCGCGACATCTTCTATGACCCTTCCAAAGGCTACTATCTGATTGACAGATTCGGCATATACGGCATTTTGCCCGGCGATATAGAAGAAGAACATTATATCCGCAACGACATAAAGGCGGAAATTTTTTGGACGCTTTGGAATCTTCCCATAGGCGATAACTGGGCGTTCAAAGGTGTTTTTGGCTTGCATACGGGACTTTCGTTCCTTTTCCCGCAGCCCGGCAACAAAAATCCCATTGTAGAAGATGTAAACAAATTGTACATAGACGGAATGTTCAACGGCAGAGGCTGGGTCGGCGAGCGGAATAACCGAGGCTATGCCCTCTGGGAAAATTGGGCGGAACTCCGCATACCGATAGTGCCGGGGATGATAGCGGTGGACGGCTTCTTTGACATAGCCGAGATTGCCAGCGAGCCTTCCCGCATCTTTGCGGACGACCCGCTTGCAACTAACGGCAGTTTTATTGACCGCCTTAGGTTTAGTTTTGGCGGCGGCTTGCGCTTTGCAATTCCGCAGTTCCCCTTCCGCTTCCTCTTTGCAAAACGCTTCAGGTTTGAAAACGGAAACTTTACATGGCAGCGCGGCGCGATAGGCGGCGGTTCCGGCAACGGCGGCATAGACTTTGTACTTTCGTTTGCGCTTTCAACTTATTGAGATTATCCCCACAATTCCTTCACAATCCGCTTATATACTGCAATTATGCAAACTGAATTTTGTGCCGGCGGTATGACATGCATAAACTGCCAAAACAGGATAGAACAAAAACTCAAAAGTATTGAGGGCGTGGAAAACGCCGCCGTTAGTTATACTACAGGAAAAGTCTCCATTACATGGAACCCGGAACTTGTAACGCTTGCCGGAATAAAGCAGGCGGTAGAGTCTTTGGGCTACAACATTATTGACGGGGATGCAAGCAATAAAATGCCGGCAGGAACGATAGCCGGAACGCTCTTAATCATAGCGGCGCTGTATTTGATAATGCGGGCATTGGGTATAGGCGCGGCGGCATCAGCATTGCCATTGGCGCAGTCCGGTATGAGTTACGGAATGTTATTTGTTCTGGGGCTTTTGACTTCGCTCCATTGCGCCGCCATGTGCGGCGGCATCAATTTGTCGCAATGCTTGAATAAAGAACAGTGGGCAGCGGGCAGCGGACAGATGAACAGGCTCGCCGCGCCCATCCTTTACAACACAGGGCGCGTCATCTCTTACACGATAGTAGGCGCGCTTGCCGGGGCGCTTGGCGGCATTGTTACAATAAGCGGCAGGCTTCAAGGGCTTGTGCAGATTATTGCCGGTATTTTTATGGTGATTATGGGCGTTAATATGCTCAATCTATTTCCAGCCCTGCGCCGTTTTAACCTGAGTCTTCCTTCATTCTTTGCCGAAAAGAGAAACCGCCTATCCGGCAGCACTGCCGGACGCAGCCCCCTCGTTATCGGACTCTTGAACGGTCTAATGCCTTGCGGTCCCCTGCAAGCAATGCAGATTTACGCGCTCTCCACAGGAAGTCCGCTGGCGGGCGGCATCTCTATGTTCCTTTTTAGTTTAGGGACGGCGCCGCTTATGTTCGGCATAGGGGCGCTAAGTTCGATGTTAAGCGGCGCGAAAGGAAAGGCTTTTGCGCGTTATGTTCAAAATGCGGGTGCCGTTCTGGTAACGGCAATGGGCTTGATGATGTTTACATACGGCTGGTCTCTGGGCGGACTTCCTTCTCCTACAGACGCGCTAAATGTTGCCTTTACACAAAAATCAGTCGGCGGAGAAATTTTTGCGCCGCTTATAGAAAACGGCGTTCAAATTGTTAATTCAACATTGAGTCCCGGCAGATACCCCGCCATAACTGTACAAGAAGGCATCCCCGTTAGATGGACGATTAACGCGCCCGCCGGCAGCATAAATGGCTGTAATAACAGAATGTTCATCCGCGAATACGGCATAGAACACCGCTTTAGGCAGGGCGAGAATATAATAGAGTTTATGCCGGAAAAAACGGGGCGTTTTACTTACTCATGCTGGATGGGGATGATACGCAGCAATATAACCGTTTTGGCGGAAGGCGAGGCTGCCGCCGTAGCCGCCGAACCTGACCTTAACCCAGCGCCTGCGGGCGTAACCATCCCGACAGACAAATTCGCGTTAGCCAAAATTGAGGGCGAGGGCAGGTCGGCGTATCAGACTGTAAATGTCAATCTGCGGGATGACGGCATAGAACCGGCGCTCATAATAGTAGAGCGCGGCGTTCCTACACTTTGGACTATCAACAACAATTCTTTGGATGCCGGCAACAGCCGCCTGATATTTCCGTCATACTATACACAAACCGGAATAAACAAGGGCGAAAATGTCATTCAGTTACTGCCCACCGCGGATTTTGATTATTCCACAGGCGACAATGTTTTTTACGGTTTTGTAAAGGTTGTGGATGATTTGAACAATGTTGACCTTGACGCGGTAAAATCCGAAGTAAACAACTTTGAAACTCTGATTTACCCGGACGCCTATTTTGAAGCGGCAGCGCAGGGCGGCGGAGGATGCTGCGGCGGATGAACCAAACCGGCGCGGTTATTGACAATTTATTACTTTGTGCTATACTAAAAATGGGCGGGGAAATCTTATTACAAGGAGTTCTAGTATGGCTTACAGAAACTTCAAAATGAACACTGCGGCGAGGTGCCGCAGCGCGGGACAGGACGCGGGGAGACGTTCCAGTCATCTTTGTAGAGCGGCTTTACGCCGTTTAATTTTTAACGGGGGGGGGGGGGTATATTAGCCCTTTTTCTAGCCTTGCCGTTAATAGTATCGTGCAGTGTGGAGGAGGACGAAACGTCGAATTCGGCTAATTCCCCGTCTTTACTCACGGACATCAAAGTTACCGTTACTGCGGGAAAAGCCGGTAATATCCTGGAATGGGTGCCTGTAGAAGGGGCGGTAACTTACACTGTTTCCCGTAGAGAAAGCGCGTCCACGACCTCTACAAAAGTAACCGGTACGCCCGCCAAGACAGTAAAAGAAGGGGTTGAAGTATGGACTCTCGTCGATACTGTAGGCGACAGAAACCAGCTCAATTCCAATGCCGCGTATACTTACACGGTAGAAACAAAGATTGGAACGGCTACCGTAAAAGGTGAAGCAGGCGTTACCACTGCCGGGTTGCTGCCTAAAGGTACAAAGTTCGCAGCCCCGGATGCTGTTGAATTTCAACTTAACAAAGAGACATGGAAGATAACTGTTACCGTTACGCCGCCTGCCGATGGCAACACCGCGCTTGAATACGAGGTAAAGGTTCAAAATCCAGACAATCCAGACAAAACCAAATTCGCCGCTTCGGGAACTGTAACCGCTGCTAATTTAACGGCGGAACTTGACTGGAACTATACGATTGACGGACCTCTTACCGCAACCGCAACCGCAAAATCTCCCAGTACCTACTATATTGCAAGCGGGGCTGTTTCCAGCCAGCCGCAGCCTTTTACGGCGCTGTTTACCGTAAAAGACGTTCTTAAAGGAGAACTCGAAAAAGAGCCGGCTATAATAGTGGGGAATGACGGACTGCCTACAACCGACCCGCCTACAGCGGAGAATTTATCCGCTACTCTTGACTTTACTACCATCGGCGCAAAATCCGGTGTTACTTACACTTTTGAGCGGGCAAAAAAAAGAGAGGACGGCACTTTTGACGCCTATGCGGCAGTTGAATTCAAGGTAAAAGAACTTGATACAGAAAATTCGACAGACACAGATACCATATATCTGTACACTCCGTTCGATACAACCAGCATAACCGAACTGTTAATCAAAATGGATACCGACTCTCATATCTACGACCGCACTCTTCCCAAAGAAAGCGGAGTGTACCGCTACCGCGTTACCGCCGAAAAAAATACCGAAAAACAGTCTAAGGAGTCCGGCGAGGTAAATGTAGACATAAAAGAATTTGTTATTGGACAAATAGAGGTAACTAAAGGTACAAACATCTTTACTTTTAAGCCTTCTGTAAAGTACGCCGGTATATTGGGCGAAAATGACAAACTCAGTATTAAATGGATACGCGGACCCGCTGACAGTTTTAATAAAGACGATGGTTCCTCAAGGCTGGACTTTGCCAATACCGACTTGGATGACCCGACTAGCGCGACCGCTACGCAGGAAACATCTACGCTCCCGTCAAACACCGGCTCCGGCGCAAAACAATCGCTTTTTGCGCGGGCATACCTTATTTTTGAGGACGGCGCTTTTGTCAATATAAGCGACACCAGCAATCTAAAATGGGTTAAGACCGTAACGACAGGCATAGCAGGTATCAAGTCAATATCATCCTACAAAAATAAAACAGAAGGCGATGTTTACTACGCCACGCTGGATTATTAGATTCGCATTTCTCCTTACCCTCCCTCTCGCGTCTTGCGGGAGGGAGGACATTTCAAAAACTTCTTTTTCCTTTGGCACAGTTTGCAATATCCGCGTCTACGAAAGACTGAACGCCGCCGCGCTTGACGCTGTTTTTGAACGCCTTGCTCAAATTGAACGCTTGTTCAGCCCGAATATTCCCGAAAGCGATATATCAAAAGTCAACAGTAACGCCGGCATAGCGCCGGTGCCGGTATCAAACGAAACTGCCTTTGTGCTAAAGGCGGCGCTTAGGACGGCGGAACTTTCCGGCGGCGCGTTCGACCCCAGCATTGGACCGCTGGTCAAACTTTGGGGCATAGGCACAGATAACGAGAGAATTCCTCTAGACGATGAAATTGCCGCCGCCCTTGCTCTCGTCGACTGGCGGCGTGTTCATATTGACCAAAGCCCTGCTGACGGCAGCGCCGTGGCTTCCGAATCGGTATTTCTGGAAACCGCCGGTATGGCGCTCGATTTGGGGGCTATAGTTAAGGGCTATGCGGCGGACGAGGCTGCGCGGATGCTGCGGGATGCGGGTGTACAACGCGCCATCATCGACTTTGGCGGCAACATAGCGGCGCTTGGTCAAAAACGGCACGGCGGGCTTTCCCCGCGAGAAGAGCCCTGGCGCATAGGTATTCAGAATCCCTCAGAGAGGCGCGGCGTCTATGCCGCCGTTATTCCTTGCGCGGATGCTACTCTTGTTACAAGCGGCATATATGAGCGCTTTTTTGAAAGCGATGACAAACGCTACCACCACATACTTTCAACCAAAACCGGATACCCGGCAGATAATGAACTCGCGTCAGTTACGATAATAATGCCCTTAGCGGGGCATGGCGCGGCGGCGGGTGCCCTGTACGCTTCGATGACGGCGGATGCGCTTTCCACTACGGTTTTTGCGTTGGGGCGCGAAGAAGGAGAGCGCTTTCTTAAAGCAAACTACCCGGACGCGGACTCCGTTTTTATCCTGAAAACCGGCGAAATCATAAGGTAGTCGTACGCCGCCAAAACCGTCATTATTACAAGATGGACAATAAAAATCCGCCGGCTCTAACTATGGTCGCCACACCTATAGGCAATCTGGGGGACATTACGGCGCGGGCGCTGGATGCGCTAAAAAATGCCGGGCTTATCGCTTGCGAGGACACACGCCGCACTCTTGCCCTGTTGACACATTTTAATATCAAGGCTAGACTTACCTCGTGCAGACAGGCAAACGAAAACGCCGCCGCAGCCGCCGTTATCGCGGCGCTTAAAGCGGGCGAGAATGTTGCCTATGTGTCCGATGCGGGAACTCCGGGGCTTAGCGACCCTGGGTCTAGGCTGGCGCGGCATGTTCACGAGGCGGGTTTTCCGGTTATTCCGGTGCCTGGTCCTTCAGCATTTGCCGCTTTGCTCAGCGTTGCGGGCGCAGCCGACAAAACAGTTGTGTTTGAGGGATTTTTATCTCCTAAACAAGGGCGGCGTCAGGCGCGGCTCAAAGAATTGCTGGATTTTGGCGCGGCTTTCGTTCTTTACGAATCGCCTTACCGGATTCTTAAACTTTTTGAGGGCTTGAACATACTCGCTCCAGTACGCTATTGTTGTGTCGGGCGGGAAATGACTAAACTGCATGAAGAGTATTTGCGCGGCAGCGTAGAGCAGGTTTACAAAAGCCTTCTTTCTGCCGAAAAACAGTTAGGCGAATTTGCCGTTTATGTTTCAGGCAGGTAGGAGACTAAAAAATGCTTATTTATAGGGCTATTTTTGCCGATATTTATGTAGAGGGAAGCGGATTTTCAAAGCCGCATCATTAGGATTGAGGTGAGCTTGTATGTCAATCGAAAGAATAGGTCATATTGACCCAATTCAGCCTGGGAGGGGCAGCGGACGAAACAGTCGGATAGAAAAAAATGTTAATGAAGGCGACTCCGTAAGCATCTCCGGTGAGGCTAGGACGCAAGCCGAATTTCTAAGGGCGCTTGACGTTGTTAAAGAAGCGCCGGATGTCCGCGCAGCCCGTATCGCGGAAATCAAACAAAAAATAAACTCTCCGGGTTACATAAACGACATTCTTATTAGCGCGACTGCGGACAAAATCGCGGACAGCATTGCAAGAAAGTCCCAGCAAAATCTTGCAAGTTACCGGATTATTAGTTTTGAATAATCCGCAAAAACTGCCGTTAAAGGCGGAATTTTGCGTTATTATATAAAAAATGCGGAATTTCGGGATATATCCATAAATTTCGCGCTTATTTGCGGCTATGGTGGAATTTGGTAGACACGCTAGCTTGAGGTGCTAGTGCCGAGAGGCATGGAAGTTCAAGTCTTCTTGGCCGCAAAATTATTTGGACGCAAACCGCAATGAAAAAACCGCTTGCCGCTTTCCTTCCTTTTCTTTGTACTTTACTAGTTATTGCAGCGCCCGCTCTGCTTATCAAGGCGGGCGTAATTGATGCCTACATAGCCCAAATTATCACAGCGGCAGGCGTAAATGCCATACTCGCAATAAGCGTAAACCTAATTACAGGCTTTTGCGGGCAACTTTCGCTGGGACAGGCAGGATTTATGGCTATAGGCGCGTATACTTGTATTTCACTTAACCTTGATTTGGGGCTCCCGCTGCCTGCCGCCGCCATTGCCGCCTCATCTGTTGCCGCCTTTGCGTCATTTCTTATCGGCTTTCCCAGTCTTAAACTTACCGGCGATTATCTCGCCATAGTTACTCTGGGTTTTGGTGAAATTATCCGCGTTATCCTTACAAACCTGCGCCCTATAACAGGCGGCGCAAACGGCAGGCAGTTTACCACAATAATCGCCGTTGACCCGGCGCTTGCCTTCCTCGTGGTAACACTCTCGCTTACGGCGGTTATCATTCTCTTTCAGAATTTTAACCGCTCCACTTATGGACGCGCCATACTTGCCGTCCGTGAAGACGAGATTGCCGCCAATTCCAGCGGCATAGGCATATTCCGCTACAAAATGGCGGCTTTTATTTGCGCGGGCTTTATTGCGGGCTTAGGCGGCGCTCTATACGCGATGATTATCGGCTTTGTAAAACCCGATATAGCATCCTTTACCAAGAGCATAGATTACCTGATATTTGTGGTTCTTGGCGGAATGGGCTCGCTTACAGGCTCCGTTATTGCGTCTTATGTGCTTACCGCTATGCAGGAGGCGCTGCGCTTCCTCAAGGATTACCGCCTTCTCTTCTATCCCCTCATTCTCATTTTCGTTATGCTCTTCCGTCCGCAGGGACTCCTCGGAATGAAGGAATTTTCTTTTATGGCGCTTGCAAGACGCATCTTCGCTGTAACTGCCTATATAAAAAAACGCATTGCGGCTTCTCTTTTGGCAAAAAACCGCAAAAATTAGCACAACCCCGCCGCTTTTGGCGGGCGTTCTCACTTAAAATCGTGGGCTTTTTTAATATCATCGCAGTATTCGCAGCGGTAAGCGCCTGTTTCCGGGTTTTCCAAGTGGAATATATGCGGAATATATTTCTCTGTGGAAGTTATACAGCGTGGGTTTTTACAGATGAGTACATCTTCCACACGCAGAGGCAGGCGGAGTTTTTTCTTGCCGGTAATCTTTTCGTTTTCGATTATATTAACGGTGATATTCGGGTCGATAAGTCCCAGTATGTCAAAATTGATTTCGATTTCGTTATCAATTTTGATAATGTCCTTTTTGCCCATGTGTTTGGACTGCGCATTTATTACAAACGCGACATTATGCGGCGTTTTATCAAGCCCCAGCCAGTTGAATACATGCATTCCAAGTCCCGCCTTAATGTGGTCTATTACAATGCCGTTTTTTATTTTATCAATATTTAACATATAGCCTCCTATTCTACAATTCCGAGCAGCGCCGCCAAAAGCGCCATTCTGATATACATACCGAATTTTGCCTGCTTAAAGTATGCGGCGCGGGGGTCTGCGTCAACTTCGGTAGCAATTTCGTTTACACGCGGAAGCGGATGCAGCACTATCAATCCTTGCTTCGCCTTTTCTAGTTTTTCGCCTGTTAGGATATAGCGGTCTTTTAAGCGTATATAATCTTCCTCGTTAAAAAACCGCTCACGCTGAACACGGGTCATATAAAGTATGTCGAGTTCTTCTATTGCGCCTTCAAAATCCCGCGTTTCAAAAAACTGAACATTCTGCTTTCGCAAATGCCGCGTTATGTATTCTGGAATGTTCAACTCCTCCGGGGAAATGAACACCATTTTAACGGAGTTCGCGCCGGCAGGCGCTCCGATGCCGGTCGTGTCGTTATATGCCGAGAGCGCTTTTGCCAATGAATGTACCGTGCGCCCAAACTTTAAGTCGCCGCAAAACCCTATGGCGCGTCCGCGCACGGTTCCGGCAAGCGGCTCATTTTTTGCTCCCAGCAGACGCTTTATTGTGTACAGGTCGGTGAGCGTCTGTGTTGGGTGGTGGTGCCCTCCGTCTCCGGCATTTATTACCGGCACATCCGCATAGCGGCTGGCGAGAAGCGCCGCGCCTTCTTTTGGGTTGCGCATAACTATCGCGTCCGCATAACTTGCAGCCATACGCACGGTGTCGGCAAGACTTTCGCCTTTGGATGCTGAACTGGAGAGCGGGTCGGCAAAACCCAAACATGCGCCGCCCAGCCTGAGCATCGCCGCTTCAAAAGAAAGGCGCGTCCGTGTGCTCGGCTCAAAAAAAAGCGCGGCAAGAAGTTTGCCGCGCCCAGCGCCCCGTAAATAGGATGAATCTTCCTCTATGCGCCATGCAAGGTCAAAGAGGGCATCCAATTCTTCAAGTGAAAAATCCCCCGGTTCTACAAGAGAGCGTCCTTTTAGCGCGTTCAAAATATTTTTCATAGTACTTGTTATTCTATCAGATTTTACAAATTTTTTAAGTAGACTGCGCATAGAAATCAATTTTCATTATTTTCTCCTAGGGCAACGCTGATTAACTAGATGCTAATCAGTCTTTCCAGAGGTAAGTTTAGAAAGGCGCGGCAATTCCGCCGCGCCAACGGCGCGGACACTCAATTTTGTTACGGCATTTGCGCCGAATATTGTTTCCATATATTGCTTGTATGCGTCAAAATGGCCGCTATGGATGTAGGTTTGAATAGAACCGGCAAAACCGCCGCCATGAACACGGCATGCGATTTTTGGCGCGGTTGGCGCGGTAAACGCAAAACGCCGGGTTAGCGCAAGCGCCAGACATATACCTTGCGATTCGGGCGCGGCGGGCGGACAGCAATTTTGCAGCAATTCCCACGAGGAAATGCCGCTCTCGTTGACATAATCGAGAAACTTAGAAAAATGCCCGCACAGTTCTTTTTTGCCGGGGGCGGTATTCATCGAATTGAGCGCGGCGCACATTGCGTCTACGCGCTCATTTTCGGCAAAAAAATGCAGGGCGCGGAGTATGGCGCGGTCGCCGCAGGCTTCCCGCAGTTTGACGGCGCTGCCGGTGTCTATGGCGGCATAGAATTCGCCGCTTTCAACCTTGCTGAGGGCATCCTTGCCGAAGAATGCCGCAACGCGGCGCATTTCTTCCGGGACGGCGGCGTAGTCGCCTGTAAGTCCGGCATGACTGCCGCCTGTGTTCACCACGCAAAGCACATAACCGGCGCGTCCGGGGTCAAAGTCAATTTTCTGGACAATCGGCGCGAGGGCATCCGCAAAGTCTATCGCGACAGCGCCGCCGAATGCCGAAGCCGCCTGGTCCATAAGCCCCGAAGGTTTGCCGTAGTAGACATTTTCCGCTTTTTGGGCAATTTGCGCCAAACAGAGCGGCGAAAGAGGCTCGCGTTTTGGAGATTGCCGCGAAACATAGCCGTAAAGCCCGTCAAATATTTTTGCCGCCAGCACCTCAAGAGCCGCCGAAGACGAAAGCCCAGAACCGGCAAAAACCGTGTTGTCCGCCACGGCGCAAAAGCCGCCTACCGGTATGCCCTGTGCCGCGATACCCGCCGCCACGCCGCGAAGCAGCGCCTCCGGTTTGCCGCGCTCAGCGCTTTGCGGACTCAAATCAGAAATATCAATTATTATGTCCGGGAACCCCGTGGAATGGAATTCAACCTTGCCGCCGGAACATGGAAAGGCAAATGCAGCGGCATCCAACTGCACGGACGCGGCAAGCACCTTTCCGCCATTATGGTCGGTGTGGTTGCCGCCCAACTCCGTGCGCCCAGCCGCCGTAAAAAGCCGTACATCAACGGATGTGCCGCCATCCGCAGAGCCGTCGGCAAACCGCTCCGTCTTGTCAAGCAATTTCCGGCAGCGTGTACGCTGCGCCTCAACCTCGTCTCCATAGAGCGCCAAAAACAGCGCCTCTCCAGCCTCGCCGTCTATAAACCGCCGCCATTCCTGTATCTTCAACCTGTACCTCTCTCTCATTCTAACGGCAAAACGGGGTATTGTTGAGACTAGGGAAAGACTAAGGCATGCTGATATGTATCGTCTTATTGGGCTGCTTTATTATACTTTTTCTAAAAGTAAAATTGCTGCCGCCAATGACCCCGTTCTTTACACGACACGAATTTTGGGGTAAATTGAAGATATGCCTACTTATGAATATCAGTGTAATAGTTGCGCCCATCAATTTGAGGCGTTTCAAAGTATGAAGGATGAGCCGCTTAAGACTTGTCCCAAATGCGGCGGCAAAATCCGGCGTCTAATAAATGGCGGCGGCGGCGTTATTTTTAAGGGCAGCGGATTTTACGCTACCGACAAAAAGAAGGAGAACGGCAAAAACGAAGGGGCGGCACCTTGCGCCGCATGTCCTGCCGCAAAGTCCGGCGAATGTCCTTCCGCCGCAAATGCCGAAAAAGCCTCCGCTTGAAAAAGTCTCCCCGTTTTTTTTGCGATAATTGCGGTACCGAGGTGCCAAAGTTTGCCGAACGGTGCCCCAAATGCGGGCGGTATTTTGCGTCGATTCGCTGTCCAAAGTGCGGCTACCTTGGCGGTAATTCGGATTTTTCTAATGGATGTCCCCAATGCGGTTATTCATCATCCCCAAAAGCAAATGCCGCCGCTCATGTACAACGGACGGCGGGTCGCTCTCCTCATTCAAATGCGGGGGCGTCAATTCTTCTATTTATACTTACCGGGCTTTTTGTACTTGCCTGCTCGCTCTTACTGTATTTAATCACAAAATAATGTTGTTTTCCTACCGGAAAAGCCATAAGTCTGACGGAGCGGCAGGCGGCGTATCCTTGCCGTTATTCAAAATTTGGAATAGCATTACAAGAAAGACAGCGCTAAAATCCAACCGGGTTTTAGGATGACCGTCAGCATAGGGGATAATAGATTTGATATGCCGGTAGAACAGTACACCGAATCCATAGTCTTGCGGGAAATGAAATGCGTGCCGGGCGAAAATGACTTTGGCTTTTGTTTTCCGCAGGGGGATGTCCCGCAGATAGATAAAGGCGAAGACGGCGCGGCGGTTAATGGCAAAGCGAAGCCGGAGTATTTAATTACATTTAATAAAAAGCCCGCCGTAATTATAGTTGTTGAATGTAAAAGAACGGCGGCGAAACATATTTCCGAAAAATTGGATAGACCCAAAGATTACGCGGTTGACGGCGTTTTGTATTACGCGAAGTTTTTAAAAGATGACTATAATGTTATCGCTCTTGCGGTGTCCGGCACAAAAAAGGACAGTATAAGAGCCAACGCATATTATTGGCAGAAGGGGCGCGAAGAATACACAGAAATAAAAAAAGCCCGCGATATTATCTACGAGCCGGAAAATTATCTGCGGCTTGTGTCGGGCGAGGCGGTAAAAAAAGCGGTGTCAATTCAAGAGATACAGGAACTCGCGCTTGAAATGCACGAATCGCTTCGCGGACTGTCGGTAACGGAACGGGCAAAGCCTGTATTCATTGCTGGAATTTTGATTGCCTTAAAAGATGAAGATTTTGTAAAGGAATATCCTAATCTTGTTTCGTTTAATTCACTGCTTAACCGTCTGCAATACGCCATAAGTAATGTTCTTGAAAACAGCGATGTTCGTAAAGATAAAATAAAAGATATTAAAAGCCAATTTGACCGCATTGGTAGAATAGAAAAACTAAAGAATATACCTCTAGGTCATTACAATTCTCTTTTGTGGTATATTGAAAAACTCGAAAAAAAGATTAAACCGATGATGGATTTTGCTGATAACACCATTGACGCATTGGGTATTTTCTATCACGAATTTGTAAAATATTCAGGCGGAGACGGGAGCGGACTTGGAATTGTTTTAACTCCGCAGCATTTAACGGAATTCATGTGTGATTTAGCGGAAGTCAACAAGAATAGCAAGATTGTAGATATATGCTGCGGTTCAGGAACATTCCTTGTTACCGCGATGAGCAAAATGTTCAAGGGCGCAAACGATAAAGACATTGCGCGTATACGCAATGAATCGCTTTTTGGCATTGAAAGTAATGATGAAATATATACGCTTGCTGTGGCAAACATGATTGTGCGTGGAGATGGAAAATCAAATATTATTTTTGGCGATTGTTTTAAGCAAAACATTATTGATGAATTAAAACAAAAAAACATTAACATAGGCTTAATAAATCCGCCGTATTCTCAAGATATAACCGAACTTGAATTTGTCGAGAATATGCTTGACATTTTAACTACCGGCGGAACCGGCGTTGTGGTTGTGCCTATGTCCTGCGCTATTGGTACTAAATCAAAAGAAACGCGCTTACGGCTTTTTAAGAAACATACATTAAAAGCGGTTTTTTCTATGCCGGATGATATTTTTTATTCAAAAAATGTAAATACAAGTGTTTGCGTAATGGTATGGGAAGCGCATAAACCGCATGACTCGGCAAAAACAACATTTTTCGGCTACTACAAAGACGATGGTTTTGTTAAGGCAAAAAAACTGGGGCGTATTGACAAGTTCAATAAATGGAAAAGCATCGAAGATGAATGGCTTAGGCTCTACCGTGAGCGGGAAACCAAAGAAGGAATAAGCGTGAAAAAGTCTGTTGATTGGAACGATGAATGGCTTTGCGAGGCGTATATGGAAACGGATTATTCTGTCTTAGCGCAGGAGGATTTTGAATTAACCGTTAGAAAAAATCTTGCTTATCTTATTTTTTCAGGCAAGGCAAATTTAGATAATAATAAATTCAAAAATACAAAAAGACAATTTTATGATGTCATGGAATGGGGCGTTTTTAATTTGACAGAATTATTTTCGATTGAACGCGGCGTCCGGCTTACAAAAGAAAACCGCATACAAGGTGATATTCCGCTTGCTACAGCCGGTGAAACAAATGAAGGCATATCATCGTATATTTCAAACGATGATATGCAAATTTACGCCAATGTATTAACAATAGATATGTTTTGTAATTGTTTTTACCGTGATTATGATTTTGCCTGCGATGATAATATACTGGTTTTATTTCCCAAATTTGAATATAACAAGTATGTTTTGCTTTTTATGGCAGCAATTATTGGGGCAGATAAATACCGTTATGCTTACGGCAGACAATACCGGCAAAAGAATTTTCGTGAACATAAAATAAAACTCCCTGTAGGTAAAAACAAAATTCCTGACTGGCAATTTATGGAAAATTATATAAAATCATTGCCGTATAGCGAAAAAATATAGAGGCGTAAAATGAATGGCGGACTTACTACCGTGTTGTTTTTGGACTCCGGGGCGGGGGGGCTTCCTTACCGCGCCGCATTCGCCGCCCGTAATCCGTCCGTCAAAACGGTGTACATAGCGGATAACGCGAACTTTCCGTACGGACCCAAATCGAAAGACTGTTTGAACGCGCTGCTTTCCGCGCTTGCGGCATCGTTAGTCCGGCGTTTTGCGCCGGATATTATCGTTCTGGCGTGCAATACCGCTTCGGTAACGGCGCTTGACGCTCTCCGCGCCCGCTTCCCGAACCTTCCGTTTGTAGGCACAGTGCCGGCGGTAAAACCAGCCGTCTTCCATAGCAGGACGGGCATAGCCGGCGTACTCGGCACGGAACGCACCACCGCCGACCCGTATCTGGACAAACTCCTTGCCGGGGCAAACGCGGAAGCGGGCAAAAACTGTACTATGCTGCACAGAGCAGCGCCGGAACTTGTCGAATTTGCCGAAAATGAATTTTGGGATGCCGGAGAGTCGGCAAAAAATGCCGCCGTCCAAAAGTACATAGACTACTTCCGCGAAAGAGGCGCGGACGCGCTCGTTCTGGGCTGCACTCATTTCTTGCTGCTGCTCGATAATTTTGCCGCCTGCTCCGGGGGGATGGCTGTCTTCCATTCGATAGACGGAGTTTGCCGTCAGATAGAGAGAACGCTGGGTCTGACAGCCGTTGCGCCGTCCGGCGCGGCGGCTGGCGCGGCAGAGGCGGATTTGTACATTACCGGTGGGATGGACGGCGCAAAGTGGGCGAAGGCAGCCCGCTATTTCAATTTGAGGGCGCGGGCGCTCGTATGAAGTTTACGCTTGACACCGGCAGCGGCGTACCCGTTTACCGGCAACTGATTCAGCAGATAGAGAACGCGGCGGCATCGGGGCGCATGAAGGCGGGCGACAAACTGCCGACCATAAGGGCGCTCTCTGTGGAACTCAAAGTGAATCCGAACACTATATCAAAGGCGTACAATGAACTCGAAATTCGGGGTATACTGACAACTCAGGTTGGAAGCGGGACATTTATTTCCGCTCAAAGACCGGAAGTCCACGATGACTGGAAGGAAAAAAAGATACAGGAAGCCGTTTTTCGTTTTTTACGGGAGATGGACGAACTCGGAGTTGACACGGACGCGGCAGTGCTCGCTTTGCGGAATGCCGCCGTCCCAAATACTTCGCAATAACCCTTATGGAAGGAGGCAAAATGAATACGGCAAGAACTTGCGGCAGGAATGGCGCTAAGGCTCGGCAGCGCAATTTACACGGCGGAATTACAAGCGGCGGGGAACTGGTAAAACACCGCCCTCATAAAAAGCGCCGCGATGACTGGGGCTTTAGCGCTCCGGGCTGGACGCTCATACTCACGGCGGCAATAGGGGAAACTGCCGCCGTCATTTTTCCGGCACTGACGGCGGCGCTAACAGCGCCATGCGTTATCCTTGCCGCCGCCGGTGTGCTTGTCTCGTTTGTCCGCAAGGCGCAGGAATGGGAACGCGCCGTTGTGCTAAGGTTTGGCAAATTCCACAAGGTAAAGGGACCGGGGCTCTTTATCAGGATTCCATTTGTTGACAAGATTGCCGAAAAAATCGACATCCGTATCCGTGTAACGGACTTTTCCGCGCAGGAAACCCTTACCATGGACTCGGTTACGGTTACTGTGGATGCCGTTTGCTTCTGGCATATATGGGACCCGGAGAAGGCGCTTCTGGAAGTGGAAAATTACGAGGACGCGGTCGTGCTCTCTTCCAAAACGGCGCTGCGCAATGCCGTTTCCAGCCACGACCTTTCGACCTTCCTTGAACACGGCGAGGTAATAGAAAAACAGATTCAGCATGATGTTGACAGGAAGACCGCCGACTGGGGCATAACGATACACCATATTGAAATTACCGATGTGCAGATACCGGCGGAATTGCAGGACAGCCTTTCGCGGACGGCGCAGGCGGAACGCGAAAAGAAGGGGCGCGTCCTCCTTGCCAATGCGGAAATTGAGATTGCCAAATTGCTGAAGGAAGCGGTCGAAGTGTATGCGCACAGCGAAAGCGCCCTCCGCCTCAAGATTCTCTCAATTCTGAATGAAGGCTTGAAGGCTGGTAATTCGATGATGTTAGTCCCTGCCGCGATAACTGAGGCGCTTGCCGCCAACCTGACGGATGCGCCCGCAAACACTGATAAATATCATAATTTAATTTGATTTTTTTAGATTGATTAGTCTTTTCTATTAGAATTCATATAGGCAGTTTGCCTAAAACAATTTTCTTAGGAGGGCTTTTATGATGAAGTCTAAAATTAATGGTTGTTTCCGCGTATCTACGGGAACAAAAAAAATGGCGCGTATTTTCGCGCTTGCGGCGGTTATCGCTTTGGTATTTGCGGCGTGCGACCTGTTTAAGGAGGAAGAGGAACCAAAATACAACGGTGTTTTCCTTAAAAACGGAACGCAGGACGAGTACGAGTATTCTGTTGAATTCTACACAGGCGCATCTTGGAAAGAAATGAAGAAAGAAAAGATTGCGGTAGGAGAAACAAAATTTTATGACAAAGGCGGATATGATGATAGACACAGAATATTATTTAGTAAAGACGAGAAAGTAATTGACAAAGAAATTTACATAGAAAAAGAACCGGTAAAAAAGAAAATAATTTATGTTTGTAACGGTACCGAGATAAAACTGGAATAACCAAAAGCAAGAATTATCCGTGGATGCAGGGGGTATTGAATTTCAATACCCCCTTTTTTTTATGCGCCGCAAAATAGACGGGCGTAACATTTCCAAAACACAAGATGCTCTAATATGTATAACTCGATTTTAACTGTGTACTCACAGGGTAGTTAAGGTTTTCCGGCTTGGCATTTTTGAGTACATTAAGGTATTTGGATGCCTCGAATTTAGCCATATTCAGATTGTGTTCTAAGTAATTGCCGCATTCTCCCGGCTGTGCGCCCGGAATTTCGCCTTCAAACTTTACCAGCCATTCAAACATTTCTATCATGAGGGGTAAGAGTTCCGCAGAAGTCCGCTCGCCTTCAAAAAGCGCGTAACATCCTGTACGACAGCCCATAGGTCCAAAGTATATAATTTTTTGCGACCATACCTTGTGCGAGCGCAAAAATGTGGCGCACAAATGTTCCAAAGTGTGCATTACCGGCATATCCATTACCGGCTCGCGGTTCGGCATCTTAAAGCGCATATCCATAGTGGTAATACAGGTATCCCCGAATTTGTCCGTACGCGACACATATAAGCCCGCCAATAACTTTGTGTGGTCCATCTGAAAACTAGCAATTTTCTCCATAAATTAACTCCAATAATCTTACGATAACAGAATAAGCCGGTAAGCGCAAGCCGCCATTGCGAAACTAAATGGAAAGCAGTATAAACAACCAAGGAGCAAGATATGGCTATTGAAAATGAAGTCAAGCAGGTGCTTGAAGCGTCCGGTTTACTTCCGCAAAAATCGAAAGTCTGATATAATTCAGGCGGCTGGGGATGCCCCGTTCATCCCCGGTTGTAAACCGGTTGTAAGAGGAGAACCTATGAAGTGTATAGCGTGCGGGATTTTTCAGTATGAACTTGAAAAGGTGCTGCCGGAAATCGAAGCGGAGTTGGGAATTCATGTTGATATTGACTATCTGGAGATGGCGCTGGATGCCGATGCGGAATTGCTGGAAAAGGCGGTAAGCGAAAAACTGAACGCCAGTCTTGCCGAGTCTGCCGGCGGCGGCAAGGCAGGCAGCGCGGCTAAAAAGCCGGGCGAAAAACCGTTGCTCCTCTATGGGAGTATGTGCCATACAGAATGGAGCCGGATTACTGCCCCTTCCGGCGCCATTTATCCTGCGCCGGCAAACTGCGCCGAAATGCTGATAGGCGCGGAAAGGAAACGCGAATTGCAGGCGGACGGCGATGCTTACTTTCTTACATCCACAAGTTTTAAGAATTGGAAGGATATTTTTAT
>JAIROZ010000142.1 GCA_031257255.1 Spirochaetaceae bacterium
AGCACGGCATCAATGTCGGTCTCGTCTTCCAGTTGCGATGAATCAATCTTTACCAGTTCCAGTTCCACAGAGCAGGCAAGCGCCGCGTGGAACAGCGCCTCGTACACGGATTTGTACGCATCGTGCAGTTCCATATACTTCCCCACAATACCGATACGCGCCCGCCCTTTGCGGCTGTTAAAGCGTTCCATCATCGTTTTCCACGGCTTTAGGTTTGCGTGGCGGCTTTCCACATTCATCTTTTTGAGTATCACCTGGTCGAGTTTCTGGTCAAAGAATATGAGCGGCACCTGATATATCGTTGTTTGGACATCGTACGAAGTGAAGACCGCGTCCGTATCGACATTGCAGAAGAGCGCGATTTTCTTGCGGGTATCTTCGTCCAACATCGAGGGGGCGCGGCAGATGAGGAGGTCGGGTTGAATTCCCTGTTCCTGCATAGCCTTGACCGAATGTTGAGTGGGCTTGGTTTTCAATTCCGCGCCGGCAACTTCGGGTATCAGCGTGAGGTGGACGGAGATGGCGTTGGCGCGCCCCAGTTCGTGTATCATCTGACGCGCCGCTTCTAGGAACGGTATCGACTCGATGTCGCCTACCGTGCCGCCTATTTCCACAATGACCACATCCGTTTCGTCCGCCTTGGCTACGGCAAAAATCCGCGCCTTGATTTCGTCCGTTATGTGCGGAATCACCTGAATCGTGCGTCCCAGAAAGCGCCCTTCGCGTTCCTTGCGGATAACGGCATCATAAATCTGACCTGTGGTTATTGAGTTGGCGCGGGAGAGCGGCGAGGAAGTGAAGCGGGCATAGTTGCCCAGGTCGAGGTCGGTTTCCGCGCCGTCATCGGTAACATAGACTTCGCCGTGCTGGTAGGGATTCATCGTGCCGGCATCCACATTGATGTACGGGTCGCACTTTACCATGCGGACATTGAGCCCGCGTCCTTCGAGCAGCGCCCCTATCGAGGATGCCGCGACCCCCTTCCCCAAACTCGAACAAACGCCGCCGGATACAAAAATGAATTTTTGCATTTGCTTTAGTGTAGCGCACGAGGGGGGAGATATGGCAGTGGGTATTTGATTGCGCCGCCCATATATTTAACCAAATAACACAGGCTTATCCGCCCTTTGTACAACCTCTCCGATTATGGCGGCATTTTTATCGCCCGCTTCCTGTATGCGGGAGAGTAGGACGGGCGCTTCGTCAGAGGAGGCTGCTATCAAGAGTCCGCCGGAAGTCTGCGGGTCAAAAAGCAATTCCTGAACTGCAAAAGGAAGCCCGCTCACATCAACCTGACTTTCGGCGCGGTTGCGATTACGCTGTCCGGCGGCTGTAAGCAAGTATTCATCAGCATAGTCCGCCGCCTTTGGAATACGCGGCACGGCGTCCATATTGAGAATAAGAGATGCGTTTTTTCCTGCCATCTCCAAGGCGTGGACAGCAAGTCCAAAACCGGTAATATCGGTGCAGGCGCTTATATCAAAGCCGTTCATACATTCGCAGGCATAGCGGTTAAGCCGTTCCATAGATGAGAGAGCCTGCCGCAACGACTCGGCATCCGCCATTCCTACCCGCAATGCCGCCATTACAATGCCAACACCGAGCGGTTTTGTAAGTATGAGTTTATGTCCCGGTTTTGGAGTATTGTTGCGTATCACTTTTGAAGTTTCCACAATGCCGGTAACGGCAAGCCCGTACTTAGGCTCACGGTCATATATCGAATGTCCGCCGCCCAGAACAGCGCCCGCTTCGGCAATTTTTTCTGCGCCGCCGTTGAGTATGTCCGCCAAAATCCGCTTATCCATTGCTTCGGGAAAGCATACAAGGTTGAGCGCAACCGCCGGGCGTCCGCCCATAGCCCAAACATCGCTCAATGCATTTGCCGCAGCAATACGCCCGAATGTTTTGGGGTCATCAACCATAGGCGGAAAAAAATCAACAGTAAAGATGAGTGAATTTTTGTCATCAAGCCGCCAGACGGCGGCATCATCGGAAGCATCGTAGCCTACAAGGAGGCGCTCGCAGGCATTTTTTGGCAGCCCCGACAGCAAACTTTCAAGAGCGGCGCTTTCTATTTTAGCGCCGCATCCGCCGCTCGTACAATTCGACAAAAGAGACTGCGCAAGAATGCCGCCATAAATAGGATTGTTGTTACCGGTTTCCATTGTCCTCTCCTATCCGTATAATCGCTTAATAATTTTTTATACTCTGCTGTAAACCGGCACCCGCGCCAAGCCCCAAGGGAAGGATGGGACGGCTGAGCAGGCAAAATTTTTCCTTGACACGGCGTACAATAATGGCTTATAATGCTACCCAAGGGGTGCCGCTGTTATACACCGCGCTGCGGCGTAACTGCCCATCCCACTTAATTTTTTTTGGAGGATTTTATGTCCAAGTATTTAATCGCAATCGACCAGGGCACAACGAGTTCACGGTCGATAGTTTTTGACAAGCAGGGAAACATTATCCAACTGGCTCAAAAAGAGTTCACTCAGATTTTTCCCAAGCCGGGTTGGGTCGAGCATGACCCGATGGAGATTTGGTCAAGCCAGTTAGGCGTACTAACCGAGGCAAAACTCCGCGCCGGTGTTGAGGCAAAAGATGTTGCCGCTATCGGTATTACCAATCAGCGCGAAACAACGGTCGTTTGGGAAAAAGCCACCGGCAAACCGGTGTATAATGCCATCGTTTGGCAATGCCGCCGTACCGCAGAGTATTGCGACAGCCTTAAAGCGAAAGGCTTTGACAAAAAAATCAAAGCCAAAACAGGGCTTGTAGTAGACGCCTACTTCTCCGGCACCAAAGTCCGCTGGATACTGGAAAATGTACCCGGCGCTCGCGCCAAAGCCGAAAAAGGCGAACTCCTTTTTGGCAACATAGACACATGGCTCGTCTGGAACCTTACCAAAGGCAAAGTACATGTTACCGACTACAGCAACGCTTCCCGCACGATGCTCTATAACATTCACGAACTCAAATGGGATGACGAAATCCTAAAGGAACTGAACATCCCCAAAGCGATGCTCCCCGAAGTAAAACCCTCAAGTTGTGTTTACGGAAATACGGACACCGAATTCTTAGGCGGTGAAGTACCGATAGCGGGCATTGCGGGCGACCAGCAGGCGGCGCTCTTTGGTCAGTGCGCCTTTGAACCGGGCAAAGTAAAGAACACTTACGGTACAGGCTGCTTTATCCTTATGAATACCGGCACGAAGGCTGTCGAATCAAAGAACGGACTCCTCACCACTATCGCGTGGGGCTTGGACGGAAAAGTCGAATACGCCCTTGAAGGCAGCGTATTTGTGGCGGGCGCGGCTCTCCAGTGGCTCCGTGACGGGCTTAAAGTGATAGAAAGCGCTCCTCAGTCGGACATTATCGCGGAAAGCGTACCGGACACTGGCGGCGTTTATGTAGTGCCGGCTTTTGTCGGTTTGGGCGCTCCGTACTGGGACCAATACGCGCGCGGCACCATCGTGGGACTTACCCGCGGCACCACCCGCGAACATTTTGTCCGCGCAACATCCGAGTCACTGGCGTATCAGTCGCACGATGTTATCAAGGCAATGGAAGCGGATGCCGGCGTACCTATTAAAGCGATAGGCGTTGACGGCGGCGCATCCAAGAGCAACTTCCTTATGCAGTTTCAGGCGGACATCCTCAATACTGAGGTCGTACGCCCCAAGATGGTAGAAACCACAGCGCTCGGTGCCGTCTACCTTGCGGGACTTGCCGTAGGCTTCTACAAGGACAAGAATGACATCCTTCAGAATGTCGCCATTGATAAGACCTTCAAACCCGCAATTCAGGACACCCGCCGGAAAGAACTCCTCGCCGGCTGGAAAGAAGCGGTAAAACGCTCTCTGGGTTGGGCAAAGTAAATTGAGTAAATAATTCAAACAACTCCTTCTTTAGGGGCAGGGTATCCTGCCCCTTTTTTTTTGCCTTTAACGGCGTTAAACTCATTCTTAATGAAAATAGCGTGTTATTCGCCCGGCATAAAACGAAAAGAAATGGATGCCGTGCTTACCGTTATGGTTGACGAAAAAATAGGTCCGGGTGAGCAGGCGCGTTCCCTGCTGGCGTTGGCAAAGGAAAAAATAGGCTTTGAATATGCGATGTCGCTTCGCAGCCCCGCCGTGGCGCTTTACATCGCCCTAAAAGCGCTGGATTTACAGTCCGGCGCAAACGGCGCTTGTGGTACAAGCGGCGCTTGTGGTACAAGCGTTGCAGTTTCCGCGCTATCTCCCTCTTACTATGCCGCCGTACTCGAAGCGCTGGGGCTTGTGCCCTTGTACTGCGATACCGCGCCGGGCAGCGTCTGCATAAGCGCAGAAACTGTCCGCGCCGCCATCGAAAGCTCAGCAAACCCCGCAAACTGCCGCTGCGTCATTGTAAGCGAAACGCTTGGAATGATGCCCGATATGCCGGCGCTTGTAGAAATGGGGCTTCCGGTTATAGAGGACGCCTCGCTTGCCTACGGCTCTACACTAGCCGAAAAAGCCGCCGGCTCTTTTGGCGTTTTAACGATACTGGGGCTTGAAGAACGCGATATGCTTACTGCGGGCGGCGGAGCGCTGCTTTTTGCTATGGACAAACGCGCCGCTTCCGTCTTGCGGGGCATTTCCACGATACCGCCGGAACTTGCCCTAAGCGATATGAACGCGGCAATGGCTATAGTACAACTGCGTGAGGCGGCAAAAAATGCCTTGCGCCGCAAGGAAATAGCCGAGGCTTATACCCGCGCCGCCCTGCAAAGCCGCCATAAACTTTTTGCCGCGCCGGAAAACTTTGAGTACAATAACTATGCCTTCCCGCTTTTGCTGGAGACAGGCGTAAAGGATGTGCAAGCCTATGCCAAACGCAAAGAAATCGAAGTGGAACTCGCCTTTGCGGGAATTACCGGCGGCGCAAACGGAGATGGCGCAAACAGCCTCCCCGAAAGCGCCTCGTTGTCTATGCGGACGGCGCTCTTTCCTATATATCCGCGCCTTTCCGGTAAGGACATAGAGCGCGTTGCCAAATTGATTCAGTCGTTGCCGTAAGCCTGTAAAAAGCCCGCCGGCAAGAAACCGCTCAATACCGGCGGGCAAATGTGCCGGTAAACCTTAGTTTAACGGCACAGTAAAACCTTACTTTTTATCTATCTATGCGGTTGCTTTGCATTCGTGTGGTGAGTTTTGCCTGTATCTGACGCAGCCCGTAACTTACGCCGGTAACGCTGCGGCTGCGCAGCGAAGGTTCGACACTCACACCCTCGCCGGGCTCGTCTGTAACCGGCGGGCTTGTGCCTTCTTTGGGGAAGCCGCTGCCGCGATAGGTAACGGTTTCCCGGACTGTATAGGCGGTATCGCCCTCCGTTACTTCCAAAAAGGCAACCTCGAAACGGTCGTAGAATGACGAACTCCCTTTTAGGTATAGGGTCTCTTTGATAACTTCGTTATCGCTGTTGAACTCGCGCTCTATCCGCTCATTTTCTATGCCGTACAGAGTCCGCACTTCCCGAATGATGTTGCCGTAAAGGTCGAAAGTCCTATCCAGCGCCTCCGTCCGCGCCCCGACACCCGCATAGTCGATGAGGTATGTGTCGAGTGCGTCCTGCGCAAAGGAGCCGTCAGACTGAGAGGGGACTGTACCGGTATAGGCAAAATCCTGCTGCATATAGGGACCGCCGCCACCGCCGCCGCCGCCGGCTTGCAAGTGTAACATTCCCCTTTCATTCCAGTCATATTTGGTTAGGAACATATCGTAGGCGGAGCCGTTTTTGCGGTGGTACAATTCGTTAGTCCATTTGCAACTGCCGTCCTCGTACCACGAGGCAAATTCCTTGTTCAGCGCCCATGTTCCGCCGTTGTTGACATAAAATTTCTCGCAATAATAATCCCAGCCGATGATATTGGTCATATCAATTTCTAACTCCCTATCCGGGTCGTCCGGGTCAATGGGTAGATAGCCGTGTAGCGGCTTATAGTAGCAGACCTGCGCGCCGGTAACATAATTGGGAACAGTGTTTCCGCCGCCTATGCCCGCAATGATAGATGCCAAATCCGCCGGTTCCGCGCCATCGTAGAAAACTTGCGCCTCGTAAAGCGGTGGGTGCTGAGTAGACGGCGAACCTCCGGTAAATGGGTAGGAAACATCCGTCCACTTGACCGCCGAACCGCCTTCTTGTGTGCCGTCCGGCTTGAACGATTTTTCTCCGGTAACGATGTATTCGGTAACGGAGTCGACGTCTACAGTATAGGTGTAAGGCGCGTAGGTGTAGGTCGTGTAACCGGTAAGGGTTTCCTGACCGCCGCTAACGGAGTAGTAGTCGGCGCGGGTCATCATATAGTCCTGATTTTCATCGTAGGTATACTTGACCGTTCCGTCCCATACTTTTTGCTCGTTATAGGTAAGTGTTTTTTCAGTTTGAATATAATCGTCGCCGTAGGCGCGGTCGTAGTCTAACTGCTTGCTATAATAGGGTCTATTATCCGTATTGTCTGAACCGCCGCCTGAGGTATTTTCGCAGCCAGCAATGCAGAGCGCCGCCAAAATGGCTGCAGCCAAAATGGCGGACATTTGTGGTGTATGGGGTGTATGGGGTGTATAATGAAATTTTCGTAGTATCATGGCAGCCTCCAGAATTCCCAGCGGTTGTTATACAGGTCGGTGTCCCAAAGTCCGTCTAGCACTTCAAGTTTGGAATCAAAGAACACGCCTTCCGACATTTTTCCATTGATGAGCCATCTGTTTTGGATATTGTTGTAAAAACCGCTTGGATAATTTGCGCTGTTACCAAAGCCTTTTTTGTATCCGATGATGCCGTCCGGCTGGAAATAGCCGTAAGCATTAAAATACGGACCTGCGCCGCAATTGATGTAGCCCAGTGTAAATCCGGCGGCTTTTAGCCCCAGTCCGGGAAATGGTCCTTCCTGCATATCTATCTCCGCAGCCAGACCCGGTTTGAGCGCAACATTCACATACAGGTCGCTTTTTGCCCCTATATTCCTGATACCCAGCCATAACGGGTTAATATCGGCTTTCAACTCAACCCACGCGAAGGTGTACTCAGAAAAATCCATAGTAAAGTATATCATCCCGTTGATATTCGCCTTAAAGTACAAGTCAAAATAGACCACTACTAATCCCGAAGGGTCGGGCACGGCAAAAGTCCCCAGAAGTTGACTGTATTCTTTCTTTTTCTTGAGCCCCATGCTGATATTGCCATCGAACTGCTGGAGCAAATGAACGGCAAAACCAAAGTTTCCGCCTTGAGGCAGAGGGATGAATCCCCACTTCCACTTTGTCCACGGCTTATTAAGTGAGGCTTTTATGGCGGCGGCGTAGCGCAGATTGCCCTGTACATGTACCAGCGCCGTAGAAGAAATTGCCGGCGGCGTAGTTTGGGGATTCCTGCCATACTTATTCTTGAAATTGGTTACCGCCGCGCTTTGGTACGATTTAAGTTTATTGATGTCTGACGCATCGAGACCGCTGTCTTTAATATTAAAGTTTATATTGAGAGACCCAGTTTTATTCCCTCTGCCGTCCCGCCAGTCATTGCGGCGCGGGTCGTTGTCCCACCAATAACCTCCGGCGCTGCCCATACCGCTTGCATCGCTTGCGACTGTCGCCAGATGAGGACCATCACCATTATCTGTTACCGTAAGACTGCGGCTTTCAGTTTCCAGCGAATCAAACAGATTTGGGTAAGCGCTTTCGTCTTCGGGCGCAAGTTCCACACCGGGCGCAAGGTAGACAAAATCTTCGTTACCGACATTCAAGGTAAATTCTGGAATGACGAGTCCCGCAAAAACATCTGCCATGCGGGGCTGTACTGTTTCGATGATTTGTTCGCCGCGAGTGCCGGTAGAAATGCTTGATACCTGACGGGCATTGCCGTCTATATTGATAAAAATGTCGCCTACACGGAGGTCTTTGACCGATTCCCTGCCGTCAGCGGCTGCCGTATTTACCGCCGACCGGTTCCGCGCCGAGCGCACTGTAGACGCGGACGGCACGCCGTTAAAAACACGAATGTCCTTAACTGCCGGCATAAATACCACATCCAAACCGGGGATTTCCGCCTCCGCAAAAATGCCCTCCGCCGTAAAAAACAGGCAGATTGCGCCGAGGAGTAAATGTTTTTTATTCCGCATTTTGTTCCTCCGCGCTCGTCTGTTCGGACTCGTCTATCTCATATTCCTTGCGGAGAGTGGTCTTGCCGTTTACCAGAACTCTGGAAGAGAGGAGTTTGCCCGCTTCATCGTAGGTAAATGTGTTCTTGAAACTGTCTCCCGCGCTGGAAGTGATAACGAGTTCCCGTAGATTTCCGTTCGCGTCCAGTGCTTCTTCGCTGGCAAAGAGTACGGAACGGAGCCCTTTTTGCGGGGTTGTTTCGTCCATACGGACTATCCGGTCGTTTTGGTCGTAGTAATAGTCCCGTGCTTGTCCGGCAACACCCCTGTTGTAGACGACTGAACCTGTCATTCTGTCCTGATTGTCTGTTTTGATAGTACTGAGGACGCTTTTTGAGCCGGCATCGATGATGATATATGTGCCTTTAAGTTCTGACGCCTCGGCGTTTTCTCCCTCCTGACAAGCCCCTAATACAAGGGCGGGCGTAAGGCAGAGAACGCTTATCGCAAATATTTTTGTTGTTCTTTTCATAAAATCTCCTAAAATTTTGATGATGAGGGCAATGCTGATTAAATTGACTCTAATCAGCATTGCCCTTTGTAGTTGCTCATTCGGCTGCAAAGCAGCCGCCATTGCGCAACTACAGGGAAAGTAGCACTGATTGCGCCATTCTTCAATTGTTAATGAATGGCGAATCCTCGATTGGATTTAATCAGTGCTTCCTTAGCAACTGTAGTCATAAATCCGCCAAGGATGGCGGATTTATGACTACTACTTCAGTCTGGGCCAGTAGAAGGCTGAGCCGGATTTGGTAAGGCCGTCAAAGTCCCAGATGGCCGCGCTCCAGCCGAGGCTGGTCCATGTGGATGATGTTTTTAATAGGGCTTCTGTTTTGGCGAGGCCGGCTTTGCTATCAGCCGCACCGGCAGCAGTGTTTGCCGTACCGGGGCTCGCGCCCAAAAGCATGCCGCTGCGGGCAATGTTGTTAGTCAAAGTTACGGTGAAGTATGATGTGTTCAGGGAACTAACACCGACAAGCCGCTGATTGTCAGCATGGGCGTTAGTACTAGCCGGCATGAGCGCCTGCAGCCCGACCGCCGCAGAATTCTGGATTATTACATTCAGCATACCGGTTTGGGTTTGCCAACACCAAACCAAACCTACTAAGCCGCCAACACCTAGACCGGCATCGGCAATATCGCCGCCGTTGTTTATCAGAGAGACCTTTCCCGAAGCATAGCATTCGTTTATCTCAACAGTCCCGCCCTCCCCAGCACCATAGGTAAGGTCGCCGACAAGGCCGCCCACATGCGCGCCGCCGATGCCGCCGTTAGTCGTTGAAACGGCTATGTCGCCTATGGCATAACATCTTTTCAAGGTAACCGTACCGGAAGTCCCTGTTTTCCATAATCTACCCATAAATCCGCCCACAGTGTTAGGAATCCCGCTATCCGAGGCAGTTACTGCGGTAATGTTTACCTTTGATACGCAATTTTCGATGGTTACCTCGGAAAATTGTTGTACCTCGCCTAAAAACCCACCGTATATAATAGTCCTATTTGGGGGTTGTTGTTCGCCATTCAACGCCAGATTGCCTTCAATAGTAATATCTTTGATTGTAATGTGCGCAGCAGGGTCGGCTACCATAGCTAAGATGCCGCCAAACCAGACTTGTTGGGTTAGTTCAACAGGCTGGTTGTTAGGGGTTGATGCCTGTACAGTAAAGTTTTCGAGGGTCGCGCCGTCTTCTAGGCTGGTGAAAAGCCCTACTTTCTGGTGCGCCCCATCCAGCACCAGGCCTGTTATGGTATAACCGTTACCGAAGAGGTGGCCGCTATAGCCGGAGGGGCCTTGCCATGCACCGCTTGCACCGGTGTAGGTGCTCAGGTCGATATTGGCGGCGAGGCTGTAGTTCGCGGTAGTATCAACCAGAAGCGGAGTGCCGTCCAAGGCCGTGCCGCCCAGTTTCTCGTAAAAGT
>JAIROZ010000174.1 GCA_031257255.1 Spirochaetaceae bacterium
CGCTGATTAAATTGACTCTAATCAGCATTGCCCTTTGTAGTTGCTCATTTCATTGCGCAACTACAGGGAAAGTAGCACTGATTAAATCCTCGATTGGATTTAAT
This sequence comes from Spirochaetaceae bacterium, assembly GCA_031257255.1. GTDB lineage: Bacteria > Spirochaetota > Spirochaetia > Treponematales > Breznakiellaceae > JAIROZ01. Next base: position 105 of record JAIROZ010000174.1, read on the forward strand.
CAGTGCTTCCTTAGGGTTCAGAGCCAAAATCCAATGGATTTTGGCTCTTTTTTATGCCGCCGCCGCGCCGCCCATTTGCCGCTTATCGGCGCTTCCATTAAATTTTTTTTGCCGTTAGAATTAACAGCATGAAGAATGTAAAATTCTTAGCGCCAGCATTTGCGGCGGCTATTGTTTGTATTTTTGCCGGCTGCCGGTTTCGGGAGGCGGCGGCATTTGACATAGAAGCGGAAGGCGGGCAGCTTGCGCTTACCGCTCATTCAAAAAAAGCGGCGGCGGGCATTTTTCCTCTTTCCGCTAAAGGCGAATATATATACACTTTTGATACACAACTTGATGTCCCGCAAAATTCATCTCTGGAAATTGAATATAGCATTACCGATACGGCAGAGACGCCCTCTGAGGGTATGCAGGCGGAGGCGCAGGTGTCTGTTCAAGTTGACGAAAGTACTGTTTGGCTTTTGCCGCTCTCGCTTGATTTTTTACGGGCAAAAGAAGCGCCTCAAAAATTACGCTATTCCATTCCGCTCGAAAATAAGGACATCAAAAAAATAACGGTAAAAACAGACGGCGTCAAAAATACAAATTCGGTATGTATCAAAAAATTATACATATCTCCGCGATATTTTGGCTTTGCCGCATCCGCGGACTCATTCGCGTTAAGCCCATTTATTAAATACGATGACACGCCGCCAAACGCGGCATCATATCTTATATCAGTTCCAGACGCATACAAAATAGACGGGCGTGTTTTTGTCCGTCTATTTGGGGCAAGTTCCGGCTCGCGTATCGAATGTAATTCGCGTTCATTTTCGTACATTGCGTCTCCGCCTTTAGGCGAGGCGGCGTTTGCCGGCTTCCCGTTGTCGCTTCCTTCGGCAATTACCGGCAAAGACCCGTTTCCGGTGCGTTTAACGGGCGAAACTAACGCTTTAATGGTGCTTGCGTCCCTTCCGCAGGACTTTCCCGCCGAACCGCGTACCGCAGACCCGTACTTTGTACTCACATTCCCTCAAATATCATGGCGCGATGAACGCTACGAAGTATTTTGCTGGGAAAGTTTTCCAAGTATATTGATTTTTGATACATCAAAATATGATGTACAAGACCGCCTCTTTAAGCGTCTTGCGTTCTTTGCCGAAAAAAAAGGCTATCGCGGACGGCTTGTCCCCGATAATGAAATTGCCGAATTGCGCGGCTGGAATGCCCACGATTACAATGCCGAAACTCTTGCCGCGTTCTTCAATCTGGTAAAGAAACAAAATTTTCCAATTACACGCGAGGAAGAAGAATTGCGCGGAATTCTTACCGCAAACGGAATTATCAAAGAAAGCGGCGAAGGCATCCTGCCGGGAATGGGCGCTGTTATTTCTATAAGCCGTGAGCCAAATGGGTATCTGCGTTCACTTTTTATGACACACGAGGGATTTCACGGCATCTTTTTTATTGACGCGGAATTTCGCGCATTTTGCGAAGAGCGATGGAACAAATTAGACCGTGTATCAAAAAGATTTATATTATCGTACTTTGATTATCAGCAGTACGATATAAAAGATACTTACCTTATTGTAAATGAATTTATGGCGCATATAATGCAGCAGAGCGCCGGTGCCGCCGCGGAATATTTTGGCAAAACAATAGCGGGGCGGCTTGAAACAAGCGACTGGCGGCGCTCCGTCCTGCCCGAAAAAGACGAGGCATCCGGTACATATCCCAGCCTTGCCGCCGCCTTTGACGCCGAAGCCCGCGCCTTTTCGGATTATGCCCGCCGCCGCTGGGGGCTGGACTGCGGAAGAGTCTGGCGTGTAAGCGCAGCGCCTTAATGCAGATAAAATGCTTCAATCAGGTTGAGCGCGCCCGCTTTGACTTTAATGGTTTTTTCCTGAATATTGCCGCCGGTAAAGGATATGCGGACTGTGTATTCACCGGGGTCGAGGTTGATGCCGCCGGCAAAAGCATAGCGCGGAAGGTAGCGGGAAATGCGCGTGTCCGCCTGTTCGCTTGCTGTATTCGCTATAGTTGTTGCAATTCCCACAAGAAGTCCGAGCGCCGAGCCGCCTTGCTCTTCGGCTGCGCCGGCAAGCCCCGCGCCTACAGTCTGCTTGATGATGCTCCGCATCGAGGTTTTTACGACTGTTAGCCCGTAGGAAGCCTTAAAGGTTTCCGCGGCGGCAAGCCCTAAATCTTCGAGCAGGTCAAGGTTGAAGGCGGCATTCCCCGCGCCGGACACACTCACGCTTACCCGCGAAACAGACGAGGGGCGGTTTACAAGACGCGGGAGCGCAATGCGGGCAAAGTTATTGGGCGCAGGCAGCGGAAGCGGAATTATCGTATTCTCTTCTTCTTTATATGGACCGAGCCCCGTAAACGCGATAACATTGAGACGCGCCTTGCCTCGTGGAATTTGCAGTTCGGGTCCCGTTTCGTAGCCCGGCTCGCCCTTAGCCTTAAATGCCTCGGCACAGGAAAACGGGTACACATTGGGGGCGGTTTTGTAGGCGGTTTCTATCGCGGCAAAGTCGATGCGGGCATCATCCTGCCTGCCGTCCGCTCTGTAAAGCAGCGCCCCCAGATAACGCGCCAGCGCCGAATTGTTGAAGCGCGCACGCTCGCCGGACTTAACGCCGCGTCCATATTTTTCGTCCGCTTTTTTCGCCTTTTCTATAGCCTTGGCATACTTGTCTTCTAATTGTAAAAGTTTTTCGTTTACCCGCCGAATCTCCACAAGAGCATCGTCAAATTTTCCCGCATGGTAATAATTGAGGGCGTTAAATACATTCAGATAGATGTTCTCGTATTCCTCTCCGGCATAGTCCTTTACATTGTCGTTGGCAATGAACGAAGTTGCCGATTGGGTAATACTCTTGGCGAAGTATCGTTCGATAAGTTCATCGGCTGCTTCGAGGTCGGCGGAAGAATTTTTGTAGTTGCCGGCATAGTGTTCGAGTATTCCTTTGTCGAGGTGCAAAAGCACCTTGTTTTTTTTCGGATATATGGCGCTGTGCCGCTTATTGATGATGCTGAGGGCATCGGTGTAGGCATCCCGCGCTACATTTGCGTCAATGTCGCGGTAAACTTCATTCCGCGTGGCGCACGAAAAAACGAGCGCTGTAAGAATGAGTACGCCCGCGTAACGCGGCACACCCCTTGACGGCGCTGCCCGCCGAGGAACGCCCGCAGAGGCGGACGCTCCCTTATGTTTTCCGGTGAGCGGGATTTTTGCCATTATGCCCGTGATTTTGACCTTATGATTTCTTTTGTTACTTCAGCGCGTCCGCGCCAGACAACTTCACTTGTTTCGACATTGGCGAGTTGGGCATTCACTATGTAGTTGCGGAAAGACCTGCTGCCTTCGCTGTCAAGCATCGACTGAACGGTGCCGGAGAGCATGAACGCCGCCCCCGTTTCGTTGGCAAGCCGCGCCGCTGTCGCTTCGCTGGCATTGGTCTGCTGTTCCTGCCGTTCATTACGCAACTGCTCGCGCATATCGCCGGAAGCAACGAAGTCGAGCCTATCGCTGTTCATTATGGCGGTTTCCAGCGCGTCCGACAGGATGTTTGTGTCTATGTGTTCGCTGCTTGTGTTGCGGAACACGCCTACTATGCACTTGGGATTTTGCCCCCGGTGCCCGCGCCGCCAGTCCTGTACCAAACGGTCTACCCGTGAACTAGCAAGACAGTCATTAAGCAGGCTGCCCGCCATTTCGCGCACATCGGTCATGCTCCATCTGCCGCTCAAATCACGCTGCTGGCTTGCGCCGACCCGCGTAACCTTGGTCGCGCAGGCGCTCAGACTAAAAACCGCAATAGCCGTTAAAATACAAACAAAAGTCTTTTTCATAGTATTCTCCATCATAGTATTCTCCATACTGAGATACTACAACGCGCTCCTCTTTGCGTCAATAACAGGATTACTTCAAGTCCGCCTTTGAGGGTCTTTTTTCGGTATACATAGTAACCTTGGCAATAAAAAATCTGCCGAACAAACGCGGTAAAAATGCCTTTAAGCGCCATTTTGGTGTCATTACGGCAATTTTTTTGCCTTTTTCCAGCAATTTTAAGCAATGCCGCACAACTTCCGCCGGCGGCTTGCCGTGCAGCACCTTCTCGCGTACCCCTTCGCTTGCTACGCGGGAAAATTCGGTGTCCACCGAGCCGGGACAGAGCGCGATGACCCTAACGCCGCGCTTTTCCATTTCGGCGGCAAGCCCCATCGTAAAGTTGAGGACATACGCCTTGCTTGCCGCGTAAACGGCAAAGCCGCCCATAGGCGCAAAGGCGGCAAGGCTTGCCGTGTTGATAATACGGCTGCCCGGCGCAAGATAGGGCAGGCAAGCGCCGGTTATCGCGGTAAGGGATGTTATATTGAGGTCGATTTCGTCAAGTTGGCGGTCAATATCTGTGGTGTCGAAACGCCCATAGGTGCCAACGCCGGCATTGTTTACAAGCGTGTCAATGACAGCCGCGCCGCGCCCTCCTGCCGCCTCAAAAAGCCCGGTAATAACACGCCCGCCTTCCCTGCCTTTCAAATCCGCCTGCGCCGGGCGCACGGCAAGCGCCGGATATTCCGCCGCGAGTCCGGCGGCAAGAGTTTGCAGGCGGTCTATGCGGCGGGCAAAAAGCCACAATTCGTCAATTTGCCGCGCCGCCAATGCGCGGGCAAATTCAAGCCCCATACCGGAACTAGCCCCGGTAACTATGCTGATTTTCTTCATTTGGTTTTATTATTGCAAATAAATACAGCGCTGTCTAATGAGGGAATTTTTGCATTTGGCTGCTGTCCCTAGACAGCGCCTTTGCCGATACGCTATAGTTAGGCAAAATTGCAAAGACAGCGGCGCGAGACGCCGCGCGTTTAATAGGAGAAACTTATGCAAACAAGTGAATTGAAACACGCTCAACTAAAGAAATGGATTGAGGACGCGGCGGCGCTTATGCAGCCGGACTCGGTGGAAGTCTGC
>JAIROZ010000149.1 GCA_031257255.1 Spirochaetaceae bacterium
ATAGATATTCCAGTTAATAATGCCGGAACGATACGCTTCAGAAATCCACTCCTGGGTATTAATCCAATCCGACATCTTAAAAACACTTGTAGAATCCCTTTTCCACATTTTTCTTAGCCGTTTTATGCTGTCCATAAACAACCGCCTTACAATGCCGGGTGGTGTTTTTTATGCGGGCTTTTTAGGCAAGGGCTTGCTGTCAAACTGTTTAATGAAGAGAATTTTGCGCCGCAATATTTACAAGTGTATTGCGATTTAACACTTCCCTCATACAATGCATGTTTTTTTCCTTCGGGATTCCGTGAACATGAACTTGCGGTTAAACTTGCGACACTTGAATAAGATGCCCCGCACCATTTACAAAAAAATTTTTCCGCCATACATCCTCCTAAAACTTCAGTTCTTTTGCCGCTTTTTCGAGTGCCTTGCAACTGTCCAAAAAGTATTTTTCCATTTCCGGCAGCGGTTCATTGTACTCGGCAGGGGAAAATTTTGTACTAATCCAATACCCATCCGGCTGCTTTCCCTTCCAATCGTCAACGTCTCCAAAACAAGAATCAGGCAGCGTTTCTTCCAACTTTTCTGCAAGCGATTTCTTTACATTTGCGTTTGTCTTGTTTTTGTACAAAAAACCAAGATGCAAATTGTTGTCATCATCATGATAAAGAAAGATACACATACCATCGCTTACATCTTTGAAAAAATGAGATGGATATTCCTTCTTTTCGTAAAAAGAGAAATCTTTTTTCAGTTTGTATCCTGTTGACTGGCATACAAGAGCGCTCAGCAGTTTCTTGCGTTTTCCCCATACATCGTTCATGTGTTCCAATGTCTCGATGCTTTTTTCGTCCTTGTAGAATTCTTTTATGAATTCCATATCGATAGTTTCTGTCATTTTTGACTCTCCTTCCATTGTTGGTAATAGTTTCGCGTACTGCGAAAGCATATATCTTTGAGGTTCTGTAATTCCCTCAAGTTTCAAACATCCGCCTATAAAACTACAGGCGATATCGTTTGCGTTTGTGTCCTGCTCATCTTTGCGCCGCCGGTTTATCGCGGGCAGGATAACCAGTTTTTGTTTGATTTCGGGAATGTACTTTTGCCATTCCTCATCATAATCATCCAGAGGCGGTTCGCCGTCTTCAAACTGCGGAATGTAAACAACGGCTGACACTTTTTTCCCGCATGATTGCGCGACATACCGTGCCAACTGGTTACGCCGGTCTTCCGCGTTATTCATTTTGTTTTCGATGATAACAGCATGAGTTTCGCTGTAAATAAACAGGTCTATGCGTCCATTCTCGCCGCTTGCTTCGCGCTCAACCTTAATTTGCCCGTCAAAGCCGCCGGTTTCTACCTGCGGGTTTATCTTTTTTAGCAATTCCAGAAAAACGCGCAAAAAGCGCTCATCGCCAATATCCGGCGTTTGCGGGTCGAGAAATATTTTAAGCATTTCGCTGTGAAACTCTTCCTTTCTTCTGATAAGTGAAAGAATCCCTGTGAACAAATTTTCGTGTGTGCTTTGAAATTCCTTTATAACCGCGCTCCGTTCCGCCGCCAATTCATGGAAAGAAGAAATGAATTCGGCGTGTTCGGCAATAAGCCTCGCCAGCACCGCGTTATGCGCCGCTATGGCCGCTTTGCAGTCGTCTAATTGTCTGCCGCAATCTAAATTGTTACCCATAAATACTTCCTAAATGCCGGCCTACAAGCCCCGGCGCAGCCGCACAGCTTCCCGCGCGCCATTTGCGGCTGAATGTCGCCGAACAAAGCGTTGGCTGCTTTTCTCCAGTTTTGGACAACCATGCAAACCATGTTGAACTATACAATCTATATTGTATAGAAGTCAGAGTTGTTTGTCAACCTAGGCTAAAACCGATTCAATCAAGGAGTCAGAGCGGTAAGGTATATTGGTAGATGGACGAAGAAGAACTCAGGAGGATTTTAGGGAAAAATATCAAATTATTTCGTGTTCGCAGACAGTTTTCACAGGCAGATTTAGCCGAAAAAGCAAATATTTCCATAACATTTCTTTCAAATATTGAACGAGGGAACAATTATCCCCAAGCCGGAACTATTTGTAACCTTGCCAATGCCCTTGGAGTTGAGGCTTGGGAACTATTTAAAGACGAAGAAGCCACCGATGAGCAAATAAACATTATCGACCGCATTTCCGAGGATTTTATTAAACATGTCAACCTTGCTCTTGAAGCCGTTTATAGACAGTACAAAGCTTGATACCCCATTGATACCCTGTTTCGCCCTCGCCCTGCCGCCGATGCCCCGGACGCAAACCCGGCCGCTGCCTCCGCCCCCGCCGGCAACCGGCGGAGCAGAAGGCAGTTATCCCGTTCATGACTTGCTTCCAAGCACGCGCACCGGTGCGCCGTCTGTAAGGAACTGCTGCCCTTGGGTTACAACTTTGTCGCCGGCGGCAAGCCCGCTTTTGATTTCCGTTTCGCCGTCAACGGTAACGCCGGTGCTTACTTCCCGAAGGCGGACAAGCCCCGCGTTTCCTTCGCCGTTCCCGCTTGCAAGGACGAACACCGCCTGTGCGCCGCGGTTTTCGACTACTGCGTCTTGCGGGATGGAAACGATATTTTCGTAAGTGCGCGTGTTGAGTTTGATTCGGGCGAACATACCCGGATTGATGCGCGGGTCGCCGCTGTCAAAACGCAGGGTGATGCTCTTTGTCCGCGAGACGGAGTCTACTACCGGGGAAAGTTTGGCTACCTTCG
>JAIROZ010000033.1 GCA_031257255.1 Spirochaetaceae bacterium
TCGATGATGTTGTTTACATTTTCGACCGCTTTAAGAACGCCCTTGCCGAGGTAACGGCTTTTGTCGCCGTCCCGCAGTTCGACCGCTTCGTGTTCGCCGGTTGACGCGCCGGACGGCACCGCCGCCCTGCCTAGTGTGCCGTCTTCCAGCACCACATCTACTTCTACTGTGGGATTTCCGCGTGAGTCCAATATCTCCCTCGCGATAATTCCTTCTATTATACTCATATTTTCCTCCTAATGAGTTTGTGCATACCCGGTTTACCGGGCTCGCTTATGTAAAATGCGACAGGCTTTAGCCTGCCATTTTAAAGAATACTCTTCTACAATTCCAACGCCTGAATATAGTCTTCATACGCTTTTTGCGTATCGCGCTGATTTTGACGCGCCGTTTCCGTATTCTGAAGACAGGCATCAATTTCTTTATCCATCGCGCTAAGGCGGGTCAGGTAGCCTTTGCCCGCTTCGGTTTCCCGCCCTGCCGCTTCCAGATTTTTGCGGATACGCTCCTGCTCCGCGGAAAGCCGGCTATACAAGTCCTCGAATTCCGTGTAGATGCGGCGGGCATCCTCAGCCTTGCGGCGAAGGTCGTGGGCTACGGCAAACGAGTTGCGGACATTTTCCGGCAGTTCGGCATTTGTCGAATAGGCAAGGAGCGCGTCCATAGTAAGCCGCGCCAGCGCGGCAGTTTCCTGAACCGGGCGCTCCTCGGTTACGGCAAGATATACAATGCCGGCATTCCCGGCGGCGGCAGGCAAACTTACATTAAACCGGTAATGCGCGGCTGTCTCACTTTCGGCGGCAGGCTCTTTCAGTTTGGCATCCGTCTGTTTTGGATGCTCGACTACCATCTCTTTTTTTACAGGCTCCGCATTGCGGAATGTATATGTGGTTACAATGCTCTGCGTACGCTGAAAAGTGAGCATTCCTTTGCTTATCTTAACGGCGCTTACAAAACGGCTTAGCGCCATAGAGTTCTGCCCCTGCACAGTAAGGTCATCGCCAAAGGAGATGTAGCGTTTTTCACCTTCCGGGAAAAAGTTGAGCAGGGCATCCCCGGCGTACGCGCCGCCGGAAAATACGGTTATTGCCCCCGCCGGAAGTTTCATACCGGTTGTGTTTGTAAGTTCGGCGCTGATTTGCGGATGGCTAATCTGACTGCCGCCGCGCCCCGCCGTGTAGATGAGCGTTTTTTTTACCTCAACGGGCGCTTCAACAAGCGGAAGCATAGTACTGCGCTGGCGCGGAAGCGAAACCGGACGGGTAAAAGTGAATTCAAACTGCTCGCCGGAAGACGATGTTATAGCCTGCCCCTGCACGGATGTCAGTTTTTCCCGCCGGTCATCAGCCATAACGCTATCTGCCATAACAGCCCGTCCGCCTGACGCCGATTCGAAACGTTGAGGCATAGCCGCCGGCGCGGCAGACTTCATCATCATGCTGGAAGCGGCGGGCTCAAAAGACCCCCGGTCTGCCGCCGCGTTCATATCCATCGCCCTCATGTTGAGCGTGTCCTCATAAGTACGCGCCTCGGCTACGCCCGCTATCGAAAGCGGCACACTGGGTCGCGCCTGATAGTACGGGTCGTACAGGTTCTGGCTAAACGACACCTGCCGCCCAGTAACGAGCGACAGTGTAATGTCCTTCCAGTCAATATCGCCGTCATTGTCGATTATCGCCCAGCCCTGCAAAAAAGGCTTTTCCGCGTCAATATCAAGCCGGTAACTTACCTTCCATATTGGCGTGGGAATCACATAACTGACATTTACGGCGCGGTTTGTCTTGCCCGGTAAGTCAACCGAAAGACTGCGTGTTACGCTTGTATCACGGGAATTTATCAGGTCAAGAGCGCGGGCAAGGTCTGCCGCGATAGCCTTGTCTTTGAAGGTAATGTTATGAATGTCCTTGATAGAGACTATGCGCAGTCCGTTTGAAGTATTCAGAGTGAGGGTAATTTCCCGCTGCCCGCCCATCGGCGATGCCGCCTCGCCGCCGTCAACTGTTACAATGCGCCCCGTTATTGGCACCGGAAGCACAACCTTAGCGCCTGTATTTATGGAAACCTCCGCGCCTTGCAGTGAGCGCAGGATTTCGGTAAGGCTCCGGTTGCCGGAAATATCAATTTTTAGCCCCTGTAAAGGACGCCAAAAGGCGCTTTCTGACGGATAATTTATCTGAACGCCCTGCGCCCCCTGGTCGCCGGCGCTGTCGCTTACCACAAGCGATTTTAGCGCGTCATTTATCGCGTTCATTGTAAAAGGAAAGCGCAATGTCTTGGAACCTGAAATTTTGCCTTCGTGTTCAAAAAAACCAACCCCGGACGAATATAAACTCACTTTTTTGAGCGGCAAATCCTGCGCCCAAAGCCCCCCGCTTATCCCCAATATAGCCGTCATTAAAACGAGAGATTTTTTCATAGATAAAGCCTACCCTTTTAACGCGAATTCAACAAGGGCACGGAAGGTTATGAATGAAGAATTAAACTATGGTAGACAGCATCAAGCAAGAATGAAAAAAATAGTTGCGGCTTAATAAATCTGTGTTTCAAAGAGCCCCTACCTTGCATGTAATTTTCCCGCGATAAGGCGCAAATACTTATCGCCGCTAAGGGCGAGCAGCAGTAACAGGATGGCAAAAAAGGCAATTCCCGATACAGCAATGCGGAATAGCAGGGCGGCGCGTCCTGCCGCGCCGGTGAGGGCGCTAAGGTTGTCCAGATAACGGCGTCCCAGTACGAGCGGCGCTGCGGCGATGACGGAAAAGACGGCGGTTTTGAGCAGGTAGAGCGCGGCAGGCGCAAGAATCGCCCCTGTTTTGAAGGGCGTTCCCTTCCAATAATCTCTGTCTGTTTTGGAGGAGGCGCAGAGCAGGATGAGCAGCAGCGCCGTATTTACCGCGCCTGCGACAGAGAGCGCCAGCGCTATGCCGCCGCCTGCCATCTTGCGAACGAGGAAAGCCGCCAGCGCTATGTTTACAGACAACGAAACTATACCGGCGGCGGTGGGGCGTTTACTGTCTTTGCGGGCGTAAAAGGCGGGGGCGAGGATGCGGTTTAGCGCGATAAAAAACAGACCGGCAATGTGGAATCTAAAGGCTTTTAGCGTGAGTTGTACTGAGGTTTCGTCAAAATTCCGTATTTGGAAAAGCAGGCGTATCAAATCTTCGCCTAAAATTAGCGAAAATGCGGTAACAGGTATAGTAATGAGGGAAATTATGTTGATAGACGCGGCAAGGTTTTGATTGTATGAGGCGCAGTCGCCTTTTTTTACCGCTTCGGCAAGGCTGGGCAGCAGAACTGTTCCCATTGACACGGCAAATACGCCAAGTATCAATTCTTGCAATCTGAGTGAATACTGAAGGCTTGAGAGTACGCCTTCGCCAGCCCTCCGCGCAAGCGCCGATGATACCAGGTCGTTCAACTGATATGCCGCCATTCCTATTATAGTCGGAAGCACGAGTTTTAGCACGGCGCGTGTGTTTTCGTTCCTTATGGCTCGTTTAAGCGATGTAAAACCGATGGTAAAGCCATTTTTGTAGATAAACGGCAGTTGCACCGCCGCTTCCAAAAATCCGCCTATCAGTATGCCGAGCGCCATTGCCCGCGCCGGATTGCCGGCGGCGTTTCCCAGCGCCCATGCGCAGGCTATTGCCGCCAAGTTGAGGAGTATTGGCGCAAAACCTGCCGGCGCAAAAACATTGATGCTGTTCAAAACGCCCTGGAACAGCGCCGCTATCGACACAAATGCCAAAAATGGAAACATTAGGCGGGTTAAAAAGACAGTTTCGTCAAATTCTGCCGAGCCAAAACTTCTCACTATAAAAGGGGCGGCTATTATGCCCAGTCCAACCGCCAAACTCACAAAAAATGAGAGGAATGTAAAAAAACACCGCAAGAAGCAGGCGCTGTTAGCGCCGTTTTGTGATTTTTCGTCATCCAAAAGACTTGATTTGAAGACCGGAATGAATGCCACGGCGATAGAGCCTTCGGCAAAAAGCCGCCGGAATAAATTTGGGATAATAAATGCCGCCGAAAAGGCATCGGAAAGACCGCCTGTGCCTAGGAGTGCCGCTTTAGTCATTTCACGAGCAAGCCCCGTTACCCGTGATAGCAATGTTAGCAGCGACAGCGCCGTTCCGTGCCGCAGCAATGATTTTGAGCGCGGCATAGCGCTATCCGTTTCCTTCCAGTTTGCGTATTTCCTGGACAAATTCTTCGATGTTTTCAAAGCGGCGGCAGACGGAAGCATAGCGTATGTAAGCAACTCGGTCTAACTCGCTTAATTTTGCCAGCACTAATTCGCCTATTGCCGCCGAACTTAATTCACGGGCAAAACCGCCTGCGCGGTAGGTTTCGTCTACTATTTCGTTGGTAATGCGTTCAATATCCAGCACGGAAACAGGGCGTTTGCGGGCGGCGCGTTCCAGCCCTCGCTCAATCTTGTCGCGGTCAAAAGGTTCGCGTCTGCCGTCATGTTTTACCACCATAAAAGGCTTATCCTCGACCTTTTCGTAACTGGTAAAACGATGCCCGCAGGCGGCACATTCCCGCCGCCGCCGCACCGCGCCGCCTTCGGCTAAGGTTCGCGTCTCAATTACCTTATCTTCAATGCTTCCGCATAATGGGCATCTCATATTTTCTACTATGGTATATTGATATGTTTTAGAAAAAATATCTAGGGCAACACTGATTCAGCAATTCCGAATCCTTACCCTCGCCGTATATGCTACTGACGGCTAACCCTCCTCTATTGCCCTATTGACATAGTTCACTAGTTCAATTATACTTCTAGGATAACAGTGATTGCGGAGTTTGAAAATTTACTGCCCACTGGTACGGAGGAACTATGAAAGTTATAGAAGCGGTTGATTTAGTTAAGGATTACGAGGCGAACAAACTTGTTGTGCGGGCGCTGCGGGGGATTTCGCTTGATTTTGAGGAAGGCGAATTTGCGGCTGTCGCGGGACCATCGGGGAGCGGGAAGTCTACATTCCTGCATCTTGCGGGCTGCCTCGACACGGTTACGGCGGGCGTCCTTAGGATTGAAGGGCGGAATATGGCGGGGCTTTCCAAAAAAGAACTGGCGCTGCTGCGGCGTAACCGCATAGGTTTTATTTTTCAGGCATACAACCTGATACCTGTGCTGACGGTGTTCGAGAACATCGCGTTCCCGCTCACCTTGCTGGGGATTGACGGGCGAGAGATACGCGAGCGGACGGCGGCGGCGCTGGAAAGCGTGGGGTTGGGCGGCATGGAAAAGCGCCGTCCCAAGGAGATGTCCGGCGGGCAGCAGCAGCGTGTGGCGATAGCGCGGGCGCTGGTAAAGCGTCCCGCCATCATTCTTGCGGATGAGCCGACCGCAAATCTTGATTCAAAGATAGGGCGTGAAATTCTGGAAACCATGCTCAAATTGAACGAAAGCGCCAAGACAACCTTTATTTTTTCGACCCATGACAATATGGTCATGGATTTTGCCCGGCGCATAGTGCATATAAGGGACGGGCAGATTGAAAATGACGAGCGCAAACAGGGGGAAAGATGATTAACTTGAATACCGCCGTTACGCTAAAAAAGATGGCGCTCCGCAATCTTGCGCGGCATAAGGTAAAAACGCTGCTTACCAGCGCGGCTGTTATGGTAAGCGTTGCGCTGTTCATCTTTGTGCGGAGCCTCCTTTTGGGCGTGGGCATCGACTCGCGGCGCAATATCGTCAACTACGAAACCGGCGCGGCAAAATTGCAGAGCGAATTGTACTTTCAGAACAAGGACGAACTCCCCTCATACGAAAACTTTGCGGGCTGGGAAGACTACGCGGCGGCGCTGGACGCGGCAGGCTACGACAGCGCGCCGCGCTATGTATTTTCGGGCACGCTCTATTCGACATCCGGTTCCGCGCCCGTTATGTTTAACGCGGTAGACCCGGCGCGGGACGCCCATCTTTTGCGCTATGCCAACTGGATAGAAACCGGACGCTATATCGCGCCCGGCAAGTTTGAACTTGTGCTGGGCGCAATGGCGGCGGAAAAATTGAAGGTAGGCATCCCGGCGCGGCTATTACAGGATGAATTAGAAACCGGGATTCTCCCGCTGGCGGCGGACGATGAGGAACGCGGCTTTATCGCTTCGCTTTACGAAACGCAAGCCGGGTTAAAAAGACAATTTATGCAGCCGGAAAAAGAATATGAACAGCAAAAAACCCGCCTGCGTCTGCGCCGTGATATTTCTCCGGCGGAACTTTCCCGATGCTGGGATATTCTGGCGCGAAGCGGACGGAACGATGTCCGAATCTCCACCGTAATTGATATTAAGGAAGGGACGGCGGTACGCCATGTAAACCAACTGATAGACGCGGTAGTCGTGGGTGTGGTGAACTCTCCCGACCCGGCAACAAACACGAATATCGGCTATATTCCGCTGGATGCCCTGCAAGATGATGCCGGAATGATGCTGGAAGGGCGCGTTACCGAATTGCTTATCCGGCAGAAAGGCGCGAAGGACGCCGTTTTGCCCGGCGCGTTTGAGTCGCCAAAGGCGATAAGCGCCGTGTTGAACGCCGCTCTTGGCGGCGCGGGCAGCGGCGCTGCCCGTAGCGTACTGGAAGGAAGCGGCTTGGCGGTACATGGCTACCTTGAGTATGCCGATGACTTTCTCGGCGCGGAGAGCATGGAAAACGGCAGCAACACCGCTCTTACCGGGCTTTTGTTTCTGCTGTCGCTGCTTGCCATATCCGGCACAATGCTGATGGCGATTCTGGAACGCACGAAAGAAACCGGCATGATGAGGGCGATGGGCATGACGGACAGCGGCGTTATCGCGGTATATGTGCTGGAAGCGGGCTTTTTGGGGCTGGCGGGTTCGATACTCGGTATAATTGTAGGCTGCGCTATCAACTTGCCTATGGTAGAGTACGGCTTGGACTTATCGTCGATGATAGGCGCGATGGGCGGCTCGTGGGGCTTCCGCATTACAGGCGTTATGCGTTCAACATGGAGCGCGGGGCTAATAGCCGGCACGGGCATTACGGCAACGGCGCTTTCGGCGCTGGTTTCCATTTTACCCATCCGCCGCGCCCTCAGAATGGAAATAACTCAAAGTTTGAGGTTTGAGTGAGACAGTGGACAGTGAGCAGTGAGCAGTGGACAGCACCCGTTCAATGCGATATATGGGCTATAATGAAGTTATCATCGTTAAGCAACATATATCGCCTTGAAATTCTGTCCACTGTCCACTACCCACTACCCACTAAAATATAAGGAGTTTACTTATGGGTATGTTAATAAAAATAGCGTTTCGCAATATTTTCCGTAATGGAAGGCGGACGGCGTTCTGCGTAGCGGCGGTGGGCATTGCGGTGTTCTTTATCGTCTTTTATCAGGGATTTATCGGCGGCTTTACGCGGAACATAAACGATGTTATACAAATCTTCGATTTGGGGCATATAAGCGTGGTTTCCGCCCGTTTTGAAGCGGAAAATGAGTACAGCCCGGTGCAGTACCCTGTCGCGGACGGCGCGGACTGGCGGGAAATGGCGGCGTCTATCGAGGCGCTGCCCGGTGTAAAGGCGGCGCTGCCCCGTATCAAATCGTACGCGACCTTGCAGGAAAGCGTAGTAAAACACGCGGCGCTCTGGGGGCTTCGTTTGGACGATGAACGCGCCCTTCACAACTTCAACCTGACCGACCGGAATGACGGGCTGATTGAAGGGCGCTGGTACCGTGAAGGCAGTAATGAGTGTGTAATCGGGCGGCGTTTTGCCGAAAAGGCGGGTCTCAGTGTGGGCAGCCGTATCCCGCTCAAAACGGTGTCCGCGCAGTTTTCGGATAAGATGTGGTCGCCGGAAATCGTGGGTATCTATAACTTCGATTACCTTGCCTACGATGACGGCGTTATCATTGTTGACTTTGACCGCTTGCAGCGCCTCCTTGTGCTGGGAAACGGCACACAGCAACTTCTGGTTTATGTGGATAACGAAAACCGGAGCGCCGCGCTGGCGGAGGATGTCGCGGCTATTGTTGCCGCCGCCAATACAGGCGGCGCGGCGGGCGCGGCAAGCGAGCCTGATGTTGTCCGCCAATGGCAGGATAGTTATTTTGCCGCGTATATGTCCGCCGCAAAGCCGATGTATACATTCATATTCTTAATTTTTCTGATAGTGGCGTCTTTCCTGATTATCAATACGATAACGATGATTATCCACGAACGCATAAAAGAAATCGGAATGATGGGCAGCCTCGGCATGACACGCGCCGAAATTGTCCGCGTCTTCTTTCTTGAGTCATTCTTTCTCTCGGTCGCGGGCGCTCTGGCAGGCGTGGTTTTAGGCGGAATAACAACGGGTATCCTTCAGTTTGTCCCGTTCCGCTGGGCAGACATTACAGGCAGCGCCTACGCAAGTTTCCCGGCAAGCAACGCCCTCTACCTTACCTTTAGCGTAGGCGCTCTGGCGCAAGGCTTCTTTATGGGAATACTTGTCGCCTCCATCTTTACCCTCCTCCCCAGCCTTAAAAGCGCAAAGGTCGAACCGGTAGAAGCGCTGCGAAGATAGCCCCGCAAAAATGTGGTAATTGACTTGTCCGGGCTGCCGGACAAGTCTTCGCGTGTATCTGCCGCCCCCCAAAAAAAGCCGGGCGCGGCGGCGCGTTTATGCGCCGGCAGAGCCTTTGTCCGCGCTAAGTCTTGGTGGGCTGCAATGAAGTTCTCGACTTGTTTGTTTCTATCTTGTTTGCTACGATTATGATATGAGCAACAAATGGTTACATGTCTTTGATAATATTGGAAAATGGTTCGTTGATTTATCCAAATTAGGCTTTGGAAGCATGGTAGTGGGAACTATTATCAGGGGCGATATACCACCTTTTATGTTGTTGGCAGCCGGTGGACTGTTTACTTTACTAACCGCCGGCGTGGGTTTTTGGCTTGTTTCATTGAAGGAGCAATAATTATGCAAACGGTAATATTTTTGGGCATTGTATTTGTTGGCGCTATGCTTATGGCAAGTATCGCTTTATTCATGGCACACCATTCAAAAGGTTAATCCTTCGCCTTCCCGTATCAGCAGAGATTGCCGCCTATGGATTTTCATATCTGGTAATCGCCCCCAAAAAAAGCCGGGCGGCAGTCGCTCGACAAATTGCGGGGCTGCCAATACAATTATTCGTAGACAGAAAGGGCAAGCCGATGTTTACTTGGACGGAAGAAAAAACCTGCTTAATAAAAAGAAACATGGCTTTTATCTTTAGACCATCAACGTCCGCCTTGATACCGATGTGGTTGAGCGGCGGATTGGCTAATACAGTTTCATAAATTATGCGCGGAAAGTTTTGCCGATAATTAGAGTATGCTTTTTGCCGCTAAACAGCGCCTGTTTCCCATTCTTGTCCTGTTTGTCGCGCCGGTAGGCGCTAACGCCGATTTCCGGGCGGCGTTGGGACCGGAATTCGGTTTTTTTTTGGAAAACACGGACGGAGCATCATCGCAGGCTCTTTTTACAGGAGGGACAATTTCGATAATCTCTGTGGAAGACGATGCCTTTTTTGGCTTTTTTTGCGGCTTTTCTTTTATAGTTCCCGTCAAACTTACAACAAATACAGAAAAGATAGACTTAGGATTTTATGACTTTGTCCTGCAATCAGAACTTATAATTGGTCCTTGCTTTAAATTCGGGATAACTGATGAATTAAGACTGAATCTGGGTGCGGGACTGCATGCGCTTTATCTTACCGCATCCGCAAAACAGAATCACGAATTTTATGGAGAATACAAAGAACAACATCAATTATTTAATTTAGGCGCGGCGGCGGCGGTGGAATTGAATTTTGATTTTTCTTCCCCGCTTTATTTGGCATTCGGTACTGCATTTACATACGATTTTTGCAACTATTCTTATGCATCCGCCCCAAGTTACAATAGCGGCGGCTGGACGCAAGGCTACGGACTCTTAGGCGTAAAGGCATATATTTGCGTAGGCTGGCGTTTTGAGGATTTTGGAGACGACTAAATGCATCTAACAAATTTTTCCAGAATAATTGTCGCTTTATCATTGCTTACTTTTTTTACCTGTCAGGAAATAACTACACCTAAAAATCCCGGCATAGGCGGACTTGACGGCGGCAGCGCCGTGCCTCCGTCTTGGCGAAAAAAAGACGGCAAATTGCTCTTTTATGCAGAACAGCCGGACGACAAAATCGAATTTACATACGAAAATCCTTTTCTTATTCCGGCAGACTTTTCGTGCAGGTGCGGCGCGGATGCCGAAGCAAAAGACTGCGGCTGTAACGATGCGGCGGATTGCGTCTGCCGTAGAATTACCGTTACGGTAAAGGCAGACGCGGCGCTTGCCGCAATAAGCGGTGAAGAATACGGAATTGTTTTTGCGCGAAGTTGGAAGGAAGATGAAACCGGCTTGCTGAACGGCGCGGGCGCTCAATGGCTTGAACGCTTGGAACTGAGCAATGCAAAGCGTATCCGGTTTACCATAAAAAGAAAAAGCGCCGGTCTGGGCGAATGGTATATTGCGTGGTACGAGGATGCAGGAAATCAGCAGAATAACGAAAGCGGAGAATTCAGTCTGCAAAATTCCGAAAATACGCTCAAAATTGAATTTGCCGTAGTTACCACAGAGGGAGTGCAAAAACAAACTTACCGTTTCTTTGTGAACGATAAACTCATTTATCCTTTGGATGAAAATTCAGACCCAGTCATTTTTACACTGATAGACGAAAATGATAACGGCTTGGTATGCGCGGTACATTATTATGCCGGCTTGTCAAACAGCGCTCCCTCGCGCTTAACCCCTTACAAGTTAGAATTTTCTACAAAAGCGCCGGAGGTTTATCCCTAATACTGTACACAAAACTATATTTGTTGATAAAATCGAATTATGACACAATCAATGGAAGACTATCTGGAAATGGTCAGTTTTCTTGCTGACAGCGGACCGGTTCGGGTAACGGACATTGCGGCACGGCTCGGATTTTCTAAGCCCTCAGTTTTCTCAGCGCTCAAGTCTCTCGAAGAACGCGGACTTGTATCTCACAAGCGTTACAGTACCGTCTCTCTGACCGAAAAAGGCTCGGAACTGGCAGCGGATATACGCGGACGGCACATGGTCATCAAACATTTCTTGATGACACGGCTCGGCGTGAGTGAACCCACAGCCGAAAAAGACGCCTGCAAAATGGAACATATACTTTCCGCCGAAACACTGGACAAAATGAAGGCAGAAACCGGAATTTAGTTTGCGCCTAAATCCATTTATGGCGCTTATTCCACCGGACAAAGACAAGACCATTGCCAAAGCGCGGTGCTTCGCAAAGTATTCAAAGTTTTA
>JAIROZ010000081.1 GCA_031257255.1 Spirochaetaceae bacterium
CTATCCCCATATATTATTGATGTGCCGAGCAATGTAACGGCGCTTATACCGGTAAACGCTATTGGAGACCCGGCAACTCTGGCTGTTGACTACAGTCTTGTAAGCAATCCTGTCGACGGGTTCTCGTTCGGAATCACCGTAGGGGATGGAGATGTAGATTACAATACCAAAACCTATTACTTCCGGGTAAATAAACTAGCCGCGCAAATTCCATGTCTTACAGACCTTACCGTGATGGTAAGCTCAATTGATTACCTAAATCCCAGTTTTGACAGGGCAAGATTTGCCTACGATGCCGTTATACCGGCAACGGTTACGGAAACAGAGGCTCTAGTCCGCTGGGATTATGACTCCTCGGTTGTACAGAGTGTATTCACTGCTGTTGACGGCGGCGCGTGGTCTTTAGGAACAGATGCTATTACTCTGACTGGACTTACACCGGGCGCGTCAAAGTTACTACGCATCAAGGCGCGGACTTTTGAAGGGAACGAGGCGGAATACACTATAACGGTGAGCCATGCGGTAAGTACGGCAGCGCAGTTAGTCAATATTGAAATAATATGGCCAAATTACTGTCCGCTTAGTTTTAACAGAGGAGTTTATTATTATGCGCAAACTATTATAACATCGACTACAAATGTAACATTACAAATTACGCCGCCTGTAGACGGTACCTGGCAGGCAAGCATAGACGGCGTATCAACCTCCTCGGAAAGCAGTTCAGTCGGAACTCAAATTGTATCCGGGATTTCCGTTGGTACTCCCAAAATCGTAACAATTACAGGGAAGGCGCAGGACGGCGTTAGCACCGCTATATACACATTGGTACTAACGCAGGCTGGGGATGTGGCGCGTCATCTTGACAGTATCGCGGTAAGCGGCACGGCGGGAAAAACCGAATTTGACAGCGGCCTGTTCCAAGGCGGTACATTCAACTACACGATAACACTAGAATACAGCGCTTCGGGAACCGTTATTCTAACTCCAGCGCTTCTTTACACCGGCGGCATAGACAACGCTAACGAACATGTATTCACCATCATAAACAGCGTGGAACAGTTGCCAAATACCACATCCGCGAATCTTACACCGGCGGAAAATTCGCAGCATATTGTTGTATTCCAGGTGCGGTCGAAGGATACAATGCAGGCAAGCGCGGTGTACACAGTGATTGTCCGCAGAAAAGGAGACCCGGACAATAAATTAGTCGACCTTCAAGCGACGGGGCTTCCCGGCGGCAGCGGTATCAATCCTCCCATCCAACCCCCTGCAACTTCAGCAAACCTTGCCTCTGTCTACAACTACACATATGAAATGCCTATCTCTGCAAACCGAGTTATAATAGAAGCTAAGGGACCCGCATCTTCGGAAGTCTGGTATTCTACTGGAACGGACAGCGCATATACACAACTTATTGGCTATGACTTTCTAGTTGATGATATACCTCTCGGTTCGAATGTAGTAGTCAATATACAGGTGCGCCCGCAGGAGGCAAGCGCAGGCTGGTCGGTATATACGCTTGTTTTGCAAAGACCTACCTCTTCTTTTCTTTATACATACACAAGTCCTACCGATTATGTTTGGATTGCGCCGTATTCTGGCGTTTATCAGTTTGAGTTGTGGGGGGCAGAAGGAGGGCTTGGCGGAGACACTTCTGTAAACAATAGTGGAAAGGGCGGTTATATTAAAGCGAAAAAAACAATTTCGGCAAATGGTAAATTATACCTGTTTGTAGGGCAGCAAGGAAATGACGCCAGCATCTCTGGCGTAAACGGTGTATACGGCGGCGGCGGCGGCGGCGGCGCTTCTCCGATTTATGCTGGCGGCGGCGGCGGCGGCGGCGCTACTGCCGTAAGAAGTAGCAGCGGTGGATTGTTACTCATTGCCGGCGGTGGTGGCGGCGGTGTAAGTTCTGTAGTTGATCGGGATAAAACTTATCAAGGCGGACGCGGCAGTGGAACCGATGTTGGTGGGAATGCTCAAGGTTACAGTGGTGTCGAAATGTATGGCGCTACAAATTCATCTGTAACATCAAACGGTATAGGACAAACAGGGAGACCAGCAAACGGCGATCCGGGATGTAGAAATGGCGCGGGCGGCGGCGGCGGCGGTTATCGCGGCGGGCTGGCGCAACAAGCATCTGGTTCTAATACCGATGCCAGCGGAGGCGGGGGCAACGGCTACATAGATACCGCATCCGGATGGACGCTGCTAGATACCGACCGCGTAGGCAACACCGGCACCGGCGATTTTAAGGACATCCCCAAACCAATTGGCGAAGGTACGGAAGCGGGGCACTCCGGTGCAGGTTTTATCCGCATAACATATATGGGGCAATAGGCACCATATAAAAAACCGCAAATACCTTTTGGTATTGGCGGTTTTTTTTTGCGGCGGTGCCGGGGCGCGGGTGCCGCCGCTCTCTATTACCATCATAACGGTAGTATACCGTGTTTGCCCGAAAGTGAAAAAGCGGGGGCTTTTTCTGACATTCTCATATTTACCTAAAAAACAGCCGATATTTGTAGTAAGGTGTCTATTTTGCGGCGTGTTTTGGCAAGCGTACTCCTTTTTTACTTTTGCGGCGGGGCGCTTTTTGGTGATACAACGACGGACGCGGCAGGCGCTTCGGCATCTGCCGCGCTCAGTGTTGACCAGACCCTTGCCGCTCTGAACGCCGCTCTTAGTTGGGACCCGTTCTTTAAAAGCGGGATGCTCATATCTCGCGGGCATATAGCGGTCTTTTGCGCGGTATCTTTGGATAATGCCGCCGCTGCTAAAAGCTCTCAGGTAAAAACGCCGAATAATTATGTCATATATGACGGCGGCGAAATCTTTGTTTTGCAAAGCCCATACCTCAAAAATGGAAATCTGCTTTTCCCTCAAACTTTTGTATCTTCGTTAAAACAAATATTCGACCGCTCCGAACTGGAAGACTCAAGCCATTTCCGTATAGCCGCCATCATCATAGACCCCGGTCACGGCGGTAAAGACGAAGGCGCTTCCGGCGAACATATCTTTGGCGGCAAAAAAATCCGGCTTGTGGAAAAAAACATAACCTTAAACGTATCGCGCAGGCTCTATGCCAGTCTAAAACGCTGTTACCCGGATAAAAAAGTATTGATTACCCGCGAAGGAGATACTTTCCCCACGCTGGAAGACCGCGTTGTACAGGCAAACAGCGTACCTCTCAAAGATAACGAAGCAATTATTTATATATCTGTTCACGCAAATGCCAGCCTTAACAAGAATGCCCGCGGATTTGAAGTCTGGTACCTTAGCCCCGAACATCGCCGTCAGGTGCTCGACAAAACAAAGTACACAGAATCTAACGCGATTATGTCGATATTTAATTCGATGCTGGAAGAAGAATTTACAACCGAAAGCATCGAAATGGCAAAAGCGATAAACGAACGGTTCAAAAAAGACTTTTCGGCGCTGATGCCGTCGAGAGGACTTAAAGCGGAGGAGTGGTATGTTGTCCGTAAGGCGCGCATGCCGTCGGTACTGATAGAACTTGGCTTTGTTACAAATGCCGATGACGCCCTCCTGCTGTCTGATGATGCCTACTTGCAAAAAATTTCGCTTTCGATATATAATGGAATAGTCGATTTTGTTTCCAAGTTCGAAAGTTGGAATTCGGCAAGTTGATAATAAAGGCGTAGTATGGCGGTAAACGGACTTCAACGTTTACAAAGTAAATTGAGCGAGGCATTTTGCGCGGCACGGGATTACGCCGGTAAAAGCCGGGCGCTAAAGATTTTGCAGCGTCTGGCGCGGCATCCGGGTTTTTATGCCGCATGTATGGCACTAGTTGCTTTTTTGTGCGCAAATGATTATTATTTTTGCGCGTTTGCGCGTAGAACTTTCTGGTTTTACGCGCTGGACGGCGGCGGGGCGGTTATAGATGAACGGCTTTTGCCCCGTCAGCCCGACCTTGCGGAGGATGCCGCTCAGTATGTGCGCGAGTTTATACTCGGACCCATACCGGAAAACACGGCGGCGCTGTTTCATCCGCGCACCGTTTTGGAGTCCTTGATTGTTGACGGCGAAGCGGTATATATTAACTTATCCGAAGAAGCGGTGCTCCCGGTGGGGGGTTACAATTCCAGAGGAATTAGTTACAATAGGGAAACGGAGCCTTTGGATGACGAGGCAGCCGGCAGTTACAATGGGGATGTTTTGAACCATAAGGTAGAGGCATTGCGGGCGGGGTTGTTAGCCAACTATCCCGCAATAAAAAGGGTAACGGTTTTTATGGGCGGGTATGAGTTTGAAACAGGTTAGAGGGTGGTATTGACAAATTTATTTTTTAGGTGTATCATCACTTTTGTGGTGTTAAATACGCAAAATTTAGGAAAGGAGCAATAAATGAAGCGTTCATTATTTTGCATAGCAATCGCTATAGTTGCGGTTGCCGGGGTGGTTGCGGACGAGGAAGTGTTAATTGACTTTTCCAAACTTGTCCCCAACATTTTACAGAAAGAAGAGGAACCGCAGAGCGGGCAGAATCAGAATACTCTGATGAACTTCTCTCATCAAGCCGGAACAAATTACACGGCGGAGCAAAAGCAGGCGATGATAACATCGCTTGCTATTCCGCAGTGGCTGGTTGAACTTGCCTCGTCGTCGAAGACAGTAACCAACGAGCAGTTGAGTTCCACAAGGGTGGCAACATCCAAGGAGTTCGGCAGTGTAATGGGTGTCAGGGTGCATTTCCCTGTTGGTCCGTACAATTCGTGGGCACTAATCAAGCCGCCGTTCGACATTCCCGCTTACAACTTCCAGGTAGGCAACGAAGATGGAACGGTTACCGAGCCCGCCGAAAAGCCGAATTTTAGTTCGACCAAATCGCGTTTCGAAGACGGTCATGGCGTTATTAAGAATGTCGGCGCTGTTAAGAAGATTCAGGTGCGCGTCTACGGGTTAAACTTCCCGCATTCGCTTTCTGCGGTTTACATTGACGGTAATGGCGGTGAACATGTAGTGTTCATGGGTTACCTCAATCAGGAAGGCTGGCAGGAACTTACATGGAATAATCCTACTTATATCCAGGATGTACGCCGCCGCGCCGTGCGTCTCTATCCGCTGTATCCTTCTTATGCGCCCTACATTCGTTTTGCGGGCTTCCTTGTCCAGCGCGATGCTTCTAACGATGGCGGTGACTTTGTTACCTACTTTAAGGATGTAAAAGTCATTTACGACAAAGCTCAACTTGAAGGCGAGCGCGACATAAGTGACGAAGATGAATGGGGTATCATCAACGAGCGTGAGGTTGACCGCCAGCAACGTGAGTTCAAGAGTTTTGGACGCGATAGTGTTCTGCGCTATATTGAAGGACAGAAACTCGCTCCCGAAAACAATTTTAACAATGCCGCCGGTGGCGACCAGCAGCAGTAATTTAGGGTAACGCTGTAAATCCAGCGTGAGCAAAAGCGCCGTCAAAACTTTTGACGGCGCTTTTTGTTTTGGCGTAGACGGGGTTTCTTCAGTAGTTTCCTGTCTGCCTTGAAGATAATGGGTTATTTTTTTTCGATTTGGAACGATGATAATATTTTGCCGCCGCCCATATACAGTGTTCCGCCGGAACGGGTAAGGCAAACATTTTTACTTTCAAAAGGCGCGTCTATAGTTACTGTACCCGGATATTTAATTGCTATTAAATGGTTCTTTTCCGCCGCTGTTATTAAAAACAATATATTTTCGCCGCCGTCTTTATCAAAAGCGGCAATTCTGCCGTCCAGCGGCACTTTGTAACTTTGCCGTTTTTCGGTATCATAAATACCGATTCCATCCTCACGCTCAAAAATAACACGCTTGTCACGGTCAACAAAAGATATTTTTACCAGTCTCCGCAGCCCATCTTCTAAAAATTCATGGTAGGTTACGCGCCAAGTAGAGCCGAATTGCTCAATATACATAAAGCGCTGGACATCTACACCACGCACAATGGCTATGGCGTTCCCTTGCGCCGAAATAGCGCATCCGTAAACGGCGGCTATGCGCGAGCCGGACGATTCCGACAAAAAAAGTCGCTCGCCGTCTCTTCCTAAAATTTCCGCCGTGCCGTCCAAAAGTCCGGCTACCATAATGCCGTTTGCGGCATCCACGCAGGTTATTGTCGCGGCAAAATCCCGCTTCCAAAGAGGCGTGCCGCTGTCATCTAGTTTGGTAATAGAAGATTGTTCGCTGCCCAGCAAAAAGATAGAATTATCCAAAAAAAATGGATAACCGTTAGCGCCTTCTAATTCAAATATGCTTTCGTTTTTGTTATTGTAAATAGTGATTTTTTCGGGACGCCCGTCATATTCAACAAATAAATTGTGAGATTGATATACTTTTGCTTTTTTTTCTTTATTGATGATAAAATTCCCTTCACCGTCAACATAACCAAAGCGCCCGCCAAGTTCAAAAGGAATAATAGATGATGGAACTGCGGGCTGTTCCACAAGCAGTGGATTTTTTTCGACAAACCCGGTATCAAGCGAGGCAAACCAGCGGTATGTAAAAACGGTCTCTACCGGTACAGGCGATGCGGCAAAAAATAGATAAATAATAAAAATTGCAAAAACAATGATAAAACGATAATTTTTTTTTTCGTCCGCCATACCTTATCCATTATTGACATTAACGCCGAAAAAAACAAGTGATGTACAATGCTGTGAAAATCGCTGAATCAGTTTTGTAACTTCTTCTATTAACAGCCTAACAGCCGCTATCACCCGCTAAATTCCTCAATCATCCTTACCGAAAATTAAAGAGGAGGGAATATGATTACCACATACTACACCGGTGCGAGCGGGATGCGCGCCCAGCAATGGCGGCTAGATGCCGCCTCCAACAACCTTGCCAATGTTGATGTAAATGGCTACAAAAAAGACATTACTATCCATAAGGCTTTTCCTGAACTGCTTTTGCGCCGTATGAATGATGACGGCGTTTATCTTCATCCTTTTGGCAGCGCGGACGAAGCGCCCATTATCGGCAGACTTGGAATGGGCGTTGAATATAACGAACTCTTTACAGACTTCCAGCAGGGAGCGTTCAAAGAGACGCAAAGCGACTTCGATGTAGCCCTGGACGGCAAGGGATTTTTTGCCGTCCAGACTCCGCAGGGCGAGCGCTATACCCGCAACGGCGCTTTCGTGCTGGGTAAAGAAGGCTTGCTCGAAACGAAGGACGGCTTTCCAGTACTCGGCGAAAATGGCGTTATCCGCGTCAAAGCGAACAATTTTCAGGTTGATAAGTTAGGCAATGTTTGGGTGAACGCGAAGTACATGGACAGCGATGAACTCGTAGACCGCGCCCGTAACGAATGGGAAGATACGGTGCTGTTAGATACCCTCAAGATTGTCGAATTCGATTATGACCGCGACCTGAAAAAACAGGGGAACAGCCTTTGGAAGGCAACGGATATTTCAGGTGAGGCGCAAATTATACAATCGGAAAACCGCCCCCGCGTAGTTCAAGGGTTTGTCGAAGCATCCAATGTCGACCCGGTGCTGGAAATGGTCAACCTGATAGAAGTAAACCGCGCTTATGAGGCAAATCAAAAAGTGGTGCAATCCGGCGACCAGATGTTAGGCGCTTTAATAAACCAAACGGCGCGTTTTGGATAGGTTAAGCCCAATCCCCGGCAAATAGGATTTCTTCTTCCAGTTCTAAGCCGGCACGGTTCCTTGCTTCGTTTTTTACCAACTCGACAAGGGCGCGTATGCCGGCGGAAGTCGCGCCGCCTGTATTGATAATAAAGTTGCCATGCCATGGCGCAATTTGAGCGCCGCCAATGCTAACGCCGCGCAGCCCAAGTTCATCAATGATTTTGCCTGACGGTTTGCCAAAGGCATGGTTGTTTTTGAAGACCGAGCCGGCGGACGGAAAGCGGTAATGCCCTTTTTCTTCACGCTGTTTTTTGTAATATGCGCATAATGAAGATATATCATTTTGAATACCATATTCAACCTTAAAACGCGCCGATAGTATAAGGATATTGCGGTTTTGAAATGGACTTTTTTTGTAAGCCCATTCGTGTGTATTATTTTTAATAACATCAATCTTGTAATTTTTATTGAGCACCATTGCGTCTATAAAAATACCGCTGATTTCTTTTTCAAAACAGCGGGCATTCATGTACAGCGCTCCGCCTATCGTGCCGGGCAGCCCCGAAAGAAATTCAAGCCCGGAAAGTGAATTTGCGCATGCAAAACGCGCCGCTTCGTCCGAAAGTACACCACAGGAAACCCTGAGCGCCGCGCTGCTTCCCTCAGTTCCTCCGCCGATAGATTCATTTTTCTCTATACTGAATTCAGAAAAATCAGATGTATCGAGTACAAGTCCGCGTACTCCGTTATCGCTTACACAAAGATTTGCGCCGCCGCCTAAAATAAGCAGCGGTATATTATTTTTGCGCGTCCATTTAATACATTCTTTTGCCAAACTAATAAAAAGCAGGCGCGGCGGCTTAATGTAGTAATCCGCATTTCCACCCGTTTTGAATGTCGTATGCGTGGACATATTCTCATTTTTTTGTATATACGGAATAAGTATATCAGGAATAGTTATATTCATTTTTTGAAATATATACCGCCTCGGAGACAAATACGGAGAGCGCCAGAAGCGGCGCTAAATAGACTGTCCATATTGTGGACACCACAAAATAGTTGTAAAGTCCGTGAAACATTACCGCCATTACAAAAAGGCGCGGCGCTGAATACGGCGCATTTTGCAGATAAGGCGCGGCTCTGTTCTTGTGGTCGGCGCACATATAGGCGGCGCGGGCGGCGCGTGAACCGCAGGCGGCATGCAGCGGTACGGATGTTACAAGGCGGAGGATGGCAAGGTGCAGAGCGCTGGATTGCGCCGATTCCACACTGTACCATGCGCTTTCCAGCGCGGCAAAGGAGAGCGCTGATACAAGCCCGGACGATGCCGCAAAACGCCCGCTTAAAAAATCCATTTTTTGCGCCTTTTTTACAATGGCAAACAGAAGCGTAAATATGCCGAAACGCGCCGCTTCCTCGACCAGCGCCGTGCGGACAAATATCAAAAAAAAGATGTTGTCAATTTTTATATACAAAAAAAAGAGATATTGAACAAAGGCGGCTATTACAAGGGCGGCAACACCTAACCCCAATGCGGCAAAAAACCAAAGCAGTTTTAGCGGCACACGCACAATGCGGTACCAAATATATACGGCGGCAAGCGGCAAAATCAAAACAAAAACAAATAAAAGTTCTTTCATCATAAATCGAGGGAGATTAAACCTGCCCTTTTGTTAAAAATTCTATCGCCTTCCTGAATATAGCATTTTCGCGCTCTCTGTCTCCGTCTTCTCCCGCTATGAGCGCAGCGGCGCGGTTTAGCGCGTCAATGGCGCGTTTGCGGTCGTAGCCCATTCCGGTAAGCGCTTCGGCAAGGTCGTCAAATGGCGAGGCTTTGCCGCCCGCTTCTGCATGGACAAGTTTGCCTTTAAGCGATAACAGCATTTTTTGCGCGGTTTTTTTACCAAGTCCGGGAACAGCCTCAAGCCGCGCAAGGTCGCCCGCTTCCAGCGCCCTCTCCAATTCCTCCTGAGTTATGCCGCCCATAATTTTTATTGCGGCTTTTGGTCCTATGCCTTCAACTTTAAGCAACTCAAGAAAAGTTCGGCGGCGTTCTTCATCATTAAAGCCAAAAAGTTTCATTGAATCTTCACGGTGGTAAAGCCAAATGTATGCGCTAACTTCACTGCCGCTTAACGCTTCAGTTTCCAGCGATCGGGCATCGCTTGCGGGCATAATTATCTCCCATTCAACGCCCCCTGTAGCAATAAAAATGCCCTCGGCGCTCTTGCCCATCCAGCGCCCGCTTATCCGGTTAAACATACAATAAGATTATACATATTTAGCGGCATTTTCAATGGAGAGCCTGACAGATTTTATATTCAAACTTATGGAAATTATACCTCTATCCAAATCTTCCGGCAAAAGGTCAATTTGTAGCGCTTGCGCCGGATCAATGCTGGGTTAGTGTCAACGGCATAGATTGGATATTGGCTACAACGTTTCCAGCGGCTTATTGGCGGGTTGTAACATTCTTTAATAATAAGTTCATCGCGGTAGGCGAAAATATAAGCGCCACAAGTGAGGACGGAATGAACTGGATTAGGCGGAATGTGCCCCCCGGTAATTGGCTACTCCTTGCTTCCCAAACCGAAAATAGTTAGCGTAATACCGTTTTGTAAAATTAAAAATCGACTATAATACGGCTATGGCATACCCGGCAGACAACTTTAAGAACGCCATAGGTAACAGAGGTCTCGTGCCCCGCAATGGCGGCAGACCTAAAAAACTTTCTAAAAAATTCATTAAGGATAACCGCCTATCCCGCGCAGACGCCGCCCTGCTCCTTAAAAACTCCTTCCTTACATTCATTACAGAACTGGCAGACCCGCACAAATTCAGGCACCGAAACCGACCCAGCCATTATCAGCATAACTAATTCCAGAACTGAGAAAGCAAAGAAAACTACAGCCGGCTCTACATGCTTGGTATCGTACTCTATTTTTCAATTTCTATATTTAGAAAAATGCCATTCCCCAGAATCCTTCCCAAATTCTATATCCGCAAATACCGAACGAGGAAAAATCAGAAGCACTATAAATACAAAAATTAGTTTTCTCATAGGTTATAATCATTCATTCATAATGGGAATCTCAAATATTTTTT
>JAIROZ010000129.1 GCA_031257255.1 Spirochaetaceae bacterium
TCCGAAAATTGCGGGGCTATGTTCATTCCAAGATGTTCCGCCTCTTGCCGCAAAGTGCCGCGTTCAATGGCGGAGGCTAAACTAAAGCCGGCATACCGGACAAATGCTTCTTCCATAGAAAGGCGGATGAAAGGCGGACTGACGGCGGCAAGTTCACCTTCAGTCTGAAAGCGAAGGAGCGCCGTCTTGTTCGTCTCGATGAGCGCCGTGAACAGCGCCTCGGTAAGTACAAGACTGTCAATGTAGTCCGCGTTCATCGTGTAATATTCGAGCATTAAGAATTCGGGGCTGTGTACGGGGCTTTCTGACTCGCAGTTACGGAAACTCGAACAAATCTGATAGATGCTTACCCGGTGTTCCGCGATAATCTTCTTCATCCAGATTTCGGGGCTTGGAGTTAAGTATAATTTTTGGGGCTTTATTGTTTTTGAGCCCGGCGGAGGGAGGAGTGTGGTTTCAAATGCTTCGAGGCAGGTTTCCGGTATCAAATCCGGCGAGAGCGCCGGGGTAAGTGTTTCCAGATAGCCGCGTCCGTCAAAAAAGGCGCGGACGGTTTTGATTATACCGCCACGCGCCGTTAGTGTTGAAAAATCCATATTTTTAGTGGACAGTGGACAGTTAATTCTGTCCGCTGCCCAAGTCTCTACTCGCTATTATAACTCTGTCCGCAACGGTATTGGCGTTGTATCTGTTTCGTCAATACGATTTCCGTAGACCCAGAATTTGGTGTCCTTGGCGATAGTGCCGCTCAGTAAGAGTACGGCAATAAGGTTCGGAATAATCATAAGCGCATTGAGCGAGTCGGCGATGTTCCACGCTAATTCGAGCGGCACAATAGCGCCTACAAGTACAATCAGCGTATACAAAGCGCGATAGGGCATATTGCTCTTGACACCTAACAGGTACTCCGCGCCCTGCTCGCCCATGTAAGACCAGCCGAGTATTGTGGAGAATGCGAAGGTAAAAAGCCCGAATGTTAGAACAATGGAGCCAATAAACGGTATCTGGTTGAAACTGGCGTGAACAAGTACGCTGCCGTCTGTGGTTGCTCCGATATTGTTGTGCGGGACGAGTATTGAACTGACGACTACAAGCCCTGTCATTAAACAGATAACCACGGTGTCCCAGAAGACGCCGGTGGAAGAAACGAGCGCCTGACGCGCAGGATTGCGCGTTTGTGCCGCTGCCGCCACTATAGGCGCGGAACCCATACCGGCTTCGTTAGAGAAAAGCCCGCGTGAAATACCCCGCCGAGCCGCTTCCATTATTGCGTAAGCGACAAATCCGCCGCCCAAAGCCTTGGGGGTAAAAGCCGCGCTCACTATCAGTACAATCGCCTGACCTAAATAGGCGCGGTTGATGATGAGGATGATAATGCAGCCAAGTACATAGAGAGCAGACATAAATGGCACCAGTTTTTCGCAAACCCTGGTGATAACTTTTATACCGCCTAAAATAACAACACCCACGAGAACGGCAAGAACAAGTCCGCTTACCCACATGGGAACATTAAATTCCTGATTAAAGAGTTTTGCCACAGCGTTGCCTTGGGTCATGTTTCCAATGCCGAAGGCTGCAATGGCGGTAAAGAGCGCAAAAAGAACGCCGAGCCACTTCATTTTAAGCCCCCGCTCCAGCGCGAACCACGCGCCGCCGAGCATAGCGCCTTTTTCGTCCTTAACGCGATACTTTACGGAAATTAGAGTTTCCGCATATTTGGTCGCGATGCCGAATATACCGGTAAGCCACATCCAAAGTACAGCACCGGGACCGCCTAAGGCTATTGCCGTACCGACCCCCACGATGTTCCCCGTACCGATGGTCGAGGCGAGGGCGGTCGTCAACGCGCCGAATTGCGATACATCGCCGCTGCCCTGGTCGTCTCTCGTTACCGAAAGTTTGATGGCAAGCCCAAGTTTCCTCTGAATGAATCCGCTTCTGACAGTGATAAACAGGTGGGTGCCAAAAAGCAGCACTAAAAGCCATGGTCCCCAAAGCCAGCCGTCAATCATTCCTACGATTTTTTCAAATTGTTCCATTTTCTTCTCCTTTGAAATAAAGATTTTGCAAGTTTACAGCAGCATATTATCTTGTGCAAGACAGTGAATTGCTCCTTCTCAAGCGTGCGTATCTTTGCGTCCGTGCCGCTTCTAATGTAGCATAAATTATGACGCGAAAAATTGTGCGTATTAACGCGGAAAAATGCGATGGCTGCGGGCTTTGCGCGGATGCCTGCCATGAGGGTGCTATAGAAATTCAAGGGGGAAAAGCCGTACTCATCAGGGATGATTATTGCGATGGACTTGGAAACTGTCTGCCTGCTTGCCCCAAAGACGCGGTAAGCATTGAGGAACGCGAGGCATTGCCATTTGACGAAGCGGCTGTCGCGGCGCGAATGCCGGCGGCGCGGACGGCAACCCATGCGGCAGAAAATACCGGCAAAACCAAGGGCGGAATTCCGCCCTTCAGTCTTGATAACTGGCCCATTCAACTTAAACTGGCGCACACCGAGTCAAAAAAACTTGAAGGAACGCCGCTTCTTATTGCGGCAGACTGTACAGCGTTCGCTGACCCTGCCTTATATGCGGACATAGCGCGGGGCAAGGCAGTGCTGATAGGCTGTCCGAAACTGGACGGCACGGATTATAGCGAGAAGATTGCCGCGATACTTTGCGCGAACAATACGCCGTCCGTAACGGCGCTCAAAATGGAAGTGCCTTGCTGCGGCGGCATTGCTTGGTTTGTTAAAAAGGCGCTGGAAAAAAAATCTGTTCCGTGCCGCGTTGTAACACTTTTGATACACGGCGGAATTTTGGAGGAAGAATGACTTACCGCTGTCCGGGCGCGGAAAATGTCCGTACGCCCACCCTTACAACTAAAACTTGCCCTGTATGCGGGAACGAAATTGACTTGTTCTCTATAGATATGCAGGGCATCTGTGATAAATGCGGATTTGTCGCCTTTAACGACACCAAAAGTTGCGTAAAATGGTGCAAATATGCCCGCGAATGTGTAGGCGATGTCCTTTATGAACGCATAATGGCTAATGAGGCGGCAGCCGCCGTCTGAAGCGCCGCTATCTGCCGCCGGACTTCTGCCGGCGCGGTGCCGCCAAAACTTGAGCGCGAGGAAACGCAGGACTCAGGCGACAGTTTTTCGATAATATCATCACCTATAAGCGGGGAATATGTTTTTAGGGTTTTCAAGCCCATGCTTGCTATGCCGGGCAGCCCTTTGGCAATGCAATCACGGACTATGACGGCGCTCAATTCGTGCGCTTTGCGGAAAGGCAGTCCCTTTGTAACAAGGTATTCGGCGCAGTCGGTCGCCTCCAAAAAGCCTCCGCCGCAAGCCGCCCTCATTCTGCCGGTGTTAAAGCGGGCGCTTGCTATCATTCCGGCAAACATCCGCAGGCAAGTTTCCAGCGTGTCAAAACTGTCAAACAGCGCTTCCTTATCCTCCTGCAAATCCTTGTTGTAAGCGTAGGGCAGCCCCTTCACCATAGACAAAAGTGTAACCAGATTTCCCACCGTCCGCCCTGCCTTGCCGCGTATCAGTTCGGCAAAGTCAGGATTTTTCTTTTGCGGCATAATAGATGAGCCTGTACTCCATTCTTCGGCAAGGTCGATAAACTTGAACTCCTCAGAAGCCCAAAGAACAATATCCTCACAAAAACGGGAGAGGTTTGATTGGGCTATCGCGCAGGAAGCGGCAAGTTCAATGGCAAAATCGCGGGCGGCAACGCTGTCCATCGCGTTGAGGGTAGGGCGGGCAAAGCCCAGCGCCTTTGCGGTTTGCGGGCGGTCTATGTTGAGGGTGCTTCCGGCAAGAGCGCCGGCACCGAGCGGCGACTCGTCAAGGCGGCGTAAGGCATCCGCAAAACGGCTTTTGTCGCGTGTAAGGGCGCAAGCCCATGCGCAAAGATGAAAGCCCAGCGTTACAGGCTGCGCCCGCTGTAGGTGCGTATAACCCGGCATTATGCTTTCGGCATGGGTTTCGGCGGCGTCCAGCAGCGCGTTAAGTACGCGCCCCAATTCCGCGTCTATGCGTAGCACCGCTTTTTTGCAATAAAGCCTAAAGTCAACGGCTGTCTGGTCGTTGCGGCTGCGCCCGGCGTGAATAGTCCGTCCTTCGTTGCCAAGCCGCGCCGTAAGAACGCTCTCCACAAATGAATGAATGTCCTCAGCGCCCTCATCAATTTGAAGGCTGCCGTCTTCGATTTCCCGCGCAATATGCGCAAGTTCCGTGTCAAGCAGACGCGCCGTCTCTTCCGGGATGATGCCTTGCCGCCCTAACATTGCCGCGTGGGCACGGCTGCCGGTTATGTCTTCCGCCGCCATGCGCTTGTCTATCCGCAGAGACGCCTGAAATTCAAATGCCTCAGCCTGCGGTTTTTTTTCGAGCCTGCCTGCCCAAAGTACATCCGGTTTAGTGTTTGTATCGTTCATTTTTATTCCACAGTTTGACGGTAAACTTCCGTGCCCAGCATAGAAAGCGTAAGAATGGTACCTCGTTTGAGGCGGCACGGAAAACTGAAGCGTCCGCCCCGGTGTCCAAGTTCGGCAAGTTGTTCGCGTTTACCCTCCGCGTCCAGCGCGGCGAGTGTGGTAACAACCGGAAACGGGCTTGGGGGCAGGTCGTAAGTAAAGAGCAAAAATACTTCGTCTTCGTCAAGTTTATTTTTTTGAGGGGCGGCAACAACAACAACGGCGCTTTTATCTTTGGGAATGAGGACGCCGCCGGAGGGTGTCTGCGAGACGACCGTTTCCGGCGTCTGGCGTGATGTGGCGGCGCGTATCTGGAATTCCGCCTGAATGCCCGTCTTGACTATCTCGGCAAGCGCCGCCTTAATATCAAGCCCGATGAGCGTGGGCATCTGCGCATCTTCAACCTTGCCCTTGCTCACAACAAAACTGAGCGCCGCCGGACCGGAAATACCGGTTCCGGGCTGGGGGGTCTGTTCAAGTATAGTGCCGGCGGGGGCGGACGATTCTTCGTACATTACCGGTTCTTTTACGGTGAGGAGCACCCCCGCGCCGCCGCCTGTAACGAGCGTTTGAAATTCGGCGCGGACATCGGAAAGCATCCTGCCAATGTAATTTTCTATGCGGCTAATCTGAGCGCCTTGACTTACCACAAGCCTTATACGCCTGCCGGCTTTGACTATGGCGCCCGCATGGGGTTCCTGTTCCAGAATTGTATTTTTATCTAGCGCTGATTGCGAAAAACGCAGTTGGATACGGGGGTAGAGTTCTTTTTGCTGCATTTCCAGCAGCGCTTCGATGATGTCCTTGCCGACGAGGTTCGGCACCATAGTCTGTTCGGGTCCGCGTACCGAGATAAAGAACACGGCAAATGCCGCAAGCGCCATAACGGCAAGCAACGCGATGGCGGCTATCAGCACCACGCCAATCTTGCGCGCCGTTTTGTCTTCCGTCTTATCTTCGTCGATGCCGTCCGTTGTCTGTTTAATGTCCATCCAATACCGTTCCAATAAAATTTTTTGCCCCGTTCAAAAATGCCCTAAAATCGAGCGCCTTTTTTGTCTGATACTGAAGGACGCGGGCGGCATAAATTCCATTTCCACACTGAATTAGTATACCCAGCCGCTTGTCCACGCCCAGTACGCTGCCCGGTTTAGCGGTCGCTTCCGGCAAACCGGCAGACAGGATAGCCCCTAGTTTATCCCAAGCAGGGCTTCCTTCCAAGATAGAGAGTTCCAGCCCCCCATTGGTTGTCCAGCAGCGGGCATCCGGCGACCATGCGCGGATTTGCGCGTCAATTTCGCCGGCGCTCCGCCGCCAGTCGATACGGCGGCTTTTATGGTTCGTTTTTTGGCAGTATGAGGCTTCCGCTTCATTTTGAGGGCGCGGTACGGCGCTCTCAAAATTTTTGATAAGCGATGAGAGCATTAGCGCCGACTTTTGCGCGATAAGTTTGGAGAGCGAGCCGCCTGTTTCGGTTCCGTCAAGCGGAATTTTCTCCTGCGCGAGTATGTCTCCCTCATCCATCCGCTCAGCAAGCGTCTGAATGGTAATGCCGGTTTCGGCATCTTGCGCGAGTATCGCCGCTTGTATGGGGGATGCCCCCCGGTATTTGGGCAGCAATGACGGGTGTACATTGATACCGCCAAGCCGGAATAGTTTTAGGAATTCGGCAGGGAATATAGCGCCGTAGGCAAAACTCACAAGGAGGTCGAATTTTCCCGCCGCCTGAATACATTTCGCCGCCGCCTCGTCTATCCTATCAAACTTAAACTGAATGACAGGCTCGCGCCCCGCGCCGGCAAGTTGTTCCGAAAATCGGGCTGCCGCTTCGCTTAACGCTGTGGGGCTGGCGCTTCCGTGCCGTCCTTTTGGGGAATCGGGATTTGTAAGAATGGCGGCAATTTCCGGGTAGCCGTTTGTTAATTGAAGTTCCGCAAGGACGGCAAGAGAAGAGCAGGCAATTTCCGGCGAACCGGCAAATAATATTCGCATAATAGGAAGATTATTCCCCTAATTTCCGGTTTCCGCTTCTATTGCGTTTATTGCCTGCACATACGCCCGTATTGCCGACTCGACAATGTTTGTGGAGACGCCGCGTCCGTTCCAGATACGCTCGCGCCCTGTT
>JAIROZ010000159.1 GCA_031257255.1 Spirochaetaceae bacterium
ATGAATACAAAGACAACATTTGCGCTGGCAAAGAAGGAATTTTTTAGTTACCTGATAAGTCCGGCGCTCTGGGGTATCGCGCTGTTTTTTTTACTGTTTACCGCGATATGGCTGTTCAATTTTCAGAACTTTTTTGCGCGGGGGCAGGCAACGCTGCGCCCGTACTTCGCGGGCTTCCCGCTCGCGTTCATTCTGGTAATACCCGGCATCACGATGAAAAGTTGGGCGGAAGAACGCAAAATGGGCAGCCTCGAACTGCTGCTCACCCTTCCCTACAGCGAATGGGAACTGGTGCTTGCCAAATTTTGCGCCGCCCTTGCCGTACTGGCAGGGCTTTTGGTACTCAGCTTGCCGCTGCCGTTAAGTCTTTTGGGGCTTGGCAATTTTGACGGCGGCGTTATTTTCTGCGAATATTTGGGGGCGCTCCTTTTGGGCGCGTCATCCATATCGCTGGGGCTGTTCCTTTCATCGCTTTCCAAAAATCAGATAGCGGCATTTTTGGGCGGCGCGGCGGTGTTGTTAGTAATTATGCTTGTAAACCAAGTACAATTCACATCGTCCATACCGGCGGCGCTCTCGCGTTTCTTCAATTTTATATCGCTCAATTTTCATTTTGAAAGTTTTTCAAAAGGGCTCCTCGACAGCCGCGACCTCTTGTACTTCATTCTTATCACCGCGCTGTTCTTATTTCTGAATACAAGAGTACTTGTTTGGAGAAAATATATATGACAGTGAGTAGTGATTAGTGGACAGTGGACAGCACTCGTTTAACACGGTATTGCTGTTCACTACCCACTACCCACTGCCCACTCGAATAAAAGGAAAATTACAGATGAATAAAAAGCAAACACTTATACTTAGTACACTTACATTTGCCGCGCTTTTTCTTGCGCTGCTGGTGAGTACGCGCTTGTGGGTGCGGCTTGATTTGAGCAAGACGAAAGCGTACACCATTTCCAAAGTGTCCCGTTCTCTTGCCGATGAAATTACCGAACAGGTAGAAATTACATATTTCGTTTCCGGTAAATTAAAACAATTATATCCGCAGCCTAACGAAATTGAAGATTTGATTCGTGAGTATACGACATATTCACGGGGCAAGATACGATTTACCGTGCGCGACCCGGCAAAAGACGGACTCGAAGACCGTATGCAGGAATTCGGCATACCCGCCCAGCAGATGCAGATTGTCGAACATAACGAAGCGGCGTTCTCGATGGTATATTCGGGACTGCTCATTGAGTATCTCGATAAGAATGATGTGATTCCTGTTGTATTCAGTATTGATACACTTGAATACGATATAACAAGCCGGATACGCGCCCTCGTGCGGGACGCGAACAGGCAGATTGGCGTGCTGTTAGCCGAAAGCGGCAAAACACTGGACAACGATTTTTCCAACCTTGCCCGCTACCTGACGATAGCCGGTTACAAGATACGCCCGTTCAACGCGGGAGAGGAGATACCGGACGATTTCCCGCTGCTCATCGTTGTGGGCGGAATGGAGACGCTGGATGACTGGAGCCTCTACCGCCTCGACTATTACATTCAGCAGGGCGGCAAAGTGTTATTCTGCGAAACAGGCGTTATTCCCGACCTAAACCAGGGTTTAACGGCGCGAAAAGCGGTTCCTCCCCCGTCTGCAGCCGCAGAGGGCGATGCCGCCGGCGCAAAGGGCAATTTGGGGCTGCTCAATATGCTTGCCTTTTATGGCGCGAAAGTGAAGGACGCGCTGCTGCTCGACCCGTCCTCGATGACAACCACATTCAATTCGAGCGGACCGGGCGGCGCGACTGTAACGCGGCTGATACGCTATCCGTTCTGGGTGAACGCGCTGCCGGAATTCGGCAATCCGGGTCATCCTGTTACGAGCGGGTTTGGCGGCGCAGACCTTTATTGGCCCTCGCCTGTGGAATTAGCCGCGCCTTCCGGTATCGAAGGTACGCAGTTATTTTCGAGTACGCCGGACGCATGGCTGCAAACAAAAGATTACAATATCAATCCTGATATGTCATATTCATTTACAGCCGAGCGGGACGCGACCAAAGGCACCTATGCGCTTGCCGTATCGCTTTCCGGTAAACAGCAAAGTTTCTTTAGGGGAAAGAAAACGCCGGAACGCGCCGGCGGGTCTGAATTCCTGCCCGATATGCCGGCGGAAGCGAAGCCTTCGCGTATCATCGTGGCAGGCGATATTGAATTCGTAGGCAATCAATTTAATCAGAGCGATAAAAATTTCTCGTTTGTTATTGCCGCCTGCGATTGGCTTTCCAATGATGATGATATTATCGGTATACGAAGCCGCGCGCCGCAGACCGGCAGGCTGGAGAAAATTCTTGACCAGGAAAAACGCATTGCCGCGTTCGCGTTTGTACGCATTTTGAATACCGTACTCGTTCCGCTTATTGTGCTGGCAATCGCGTTCATACTCGCTCATAACCGGCGCGTCAAAGCAAAAAAAATCACCATGGAGGAAAATTAAATGCTGTATAAAAATAAAATATATATACTGGGCGGAATTTCAGCCGCGCTTGCGCTCATCTATATACTCACCTTTGTATTCGACCCGCAGCGGCGCAATACGCGGGGGGCGGCGTACACTTGGCTTTCGCCGCGCTCCGTTAATGAGGTTGCCGGTATTACAATACGGTTAAACGATGGCAATACTTCCGAAGGAAATGTTACCGAAGTAAAACTGGAAAAAACCGCCGCCGGTGCCGACGGCGCAGACGCGGCATCCGGCGGGAAGTCCGGCAATGCCGCATGGTTTGTCGTGAATGACGGCAGGAATTTTCCCGCCAAGGAAAGTTGGGTAGATGAACTGCTGACGGCGCTTTCCAAGAAGGGCGCGTACCCCATCCGTTCCCGCACAGACAGCGCCCACGAAAAACTGGGGCTTGCCGAGGCAAAGGCAAAACGCATCGTGCTGACAAGCGCGGGCGGGCAGACGCTCCTCGACCTTTTGATAGGCAATACGGACACGACCGGCAAACGCTATATGCGGAAAAACGGCTCGTCCGAAACGCGCTCCGGCGATGATTCGCTGCGCGGCTGGGGCGGTTATCTGCCGAATTATTACGACCTGCGCCTTTTCCCCGACCACGACAAAAAGAAATTGAGCGTGGCGGATGTTCAGCGCGTTATCATTACACCGTTGCCGCCCGCGCCGGACACGCCGGATGCCCCCGAAGGCGCCGCCGCGCCGTCTGCCGCGCAATCTTTTGCCCCGTGGACGCTTGCCCGTTCCGGCTCCGCATGGCAGGTTGAAGCGTCTCCTTCCAGCGAGGATGCCAAACTGGACACGGTTCAGGTCGAAAACTATGTGCGCGGCATCCTTGACGCCGCCGCCGATAACTTTATTCTCTCGATGAATGCCGCCGATGAGCCGTTTATCACAGCCGGAAGCGGACCCGTCCCCGGCAGGCTCATCATCCAAACCGGAGACGGCAAAGAACACCAAATTACCCTTGCCGCCGAAAAGGTAAACGAAAAAC
>JAIROZ010000003.1 GCA_031257255.1 Spirochaetaceae bacterium
CTTACACGGCGGCGGTCGGGGTCTATCGTCAGAATCTTGAAGTCGAGTACATCGCCTACTTTAATCAGTTCGAGCGGGTCTTTCACGAAGTTGTCGGAGAGTTCCGAGATGTGGACAAGCGCCGTTTCCTTTATGCCGATGTCAACAAACGCGCCAAAGTCAACCACATTCTTAATTTTGCCGATAACATTCATCCCAACCTGCAAATTCTCAAAAGTAACAATATCCTTCCGCATAACCGGCGCGGGATAGCCTTCGCGGATGTCCCGACCCGGCTTTTTTAGTTCATCCAGAATGCCGGAAATGGTCAGGTCGCCAATGCCGTATTTTTCTTTTAGGCGCGTTTTTTCGCTCTCGCCAAGACGCGCCTCGCCCGTCTGTCCGCCGGTAACGGTCATCGTGCTTTTGATTTCACGGGCGATGGGGTAGTTTTCGGGGTGAACCCAGGTGTTATCCAGCGCTTCTTCGCTTTCGGGGATTTTCAGGAAGCCTGCGCACTGCTCAAAACTTTTCGGACCCATGCCCGGCACGTCCAGAATTTGAGCGCGGTTGGCGATTTTGCCCTTCTCGTCCCGGAATTTGACTATCTTCTTTGCCAAACTCGAATTGATGCCGGACACATATTTGAGCAGGGACGCGCTCGCCGTGTTCAACTGCACGCCCACATTGTTCACCACGGAACCGACAACTTCGTCCAGCGTCTCAGACAACTTTTTCTGATTCACATCATGCTGATAGAGCCCCACGCCGATAGACTTCGGGTCGATTTTGACCAGTTCGGCAAGCGGGTCTTGCAGCCGCCGCCCTATCGAAATAGCGCCCCGCACCGTCAGGTCGAGTTCGGGAAATTCCTCGCGGGCAATATCGCTTGCCGAATAGACAGACGCACCGTCCTCGTCCACGACCGTGTACCGGACATCCGGGCAGGACTCCGCAATCACCTGCGCGACAATCTCTTGCGCTTCCTTGCTGCCCGTGCCGTTGCCCACCGCCACAAGTTGAATCCGGTAAACCTTGAGCGCGTCCGCGACCATCTGCTTTGCCTCGTCCGGCTTGTGGTTGTAAATTTTGAAGTCGCCCAAATACTTGCCCGTCTCGTCGAGGGCGGCGCATTTGGTACCGGTGCGTATGCCGGGGTCAACGCCCAGCACCCGCGTTCCCTTGATGGGGCGCTGGAGGAGGAGGTTTTTCAGATTTTGACTGAATATGCTGATGCCGTGCCCGTCCGCGCTGTCGCTCGCGTCCCCGCGCAGTTCGCGGATGACGGCGGGGGAGAGCAGTCGTTTTAGCCCGTCTTCCACAGCGGTTTTGTGGTAGTCGTTGTTGAGGGTGTAGTGGTTTTGGAGCATCTGCACGGCGGTATCGGCATCCACATCGATGGTTACTTCGAGTTTGCCTTCGCGCTCGCCGCGGTTTATGGCGAGGATACGGTGCGGTTTGATTTGCGCCAGTTGCTCGGTGTAATCCCAGTACATTTGGTAGACGGAGGTTTTCTTTTCTTCCTCGCTCCCTATCCCTTTGACGATGATTTTTCCGTCTTTTTGGTAGAATTCCTTGATGGTTGCGCGGTTTTCGGTATCCTGAGAGACCCGCTCGGCGATGATGTCCATCGCCCCTTGCAGGGCATCATCCACGGTTGCCACGGAGAGCGCGGGATTTTCGGCGTTTTCGGTGATATAGTCCGCCGCCGCCTTCCGCAGGCGTTCCGCGTCCAGTTCCAGCATGAGGGCGGCAAGCGGCTCCAGCCCTTTTTCCATCGCTATCATGCCGCGTGTTTTCTTTTTGCGTTTGTAAGGCGCGTAAATGTCTTCCAGTTCGGTAAGGGTCGCCGCCTTTTGGATATTGGCGAGGAGGGCGCTGTCGAGTTTGCCCTGCTCAAAGATGCCGCGTATAATTTCGATACGGCGTTCTTCCATATTACGCCCCGAATTCCAGCCGTGTTCGATGTCCCGCACCTGCACCTCATCGAGGTTGCCGGTGCGTTCCTTGCGGTAGCGGGCGATGAAGGGGACGGTACAGTCTTCGTTTAAGAGGCTTACAACCGCGCTCACCTGCGCCGTTGTGATACTCAAGCCGCCGGCGATGCGCTTTATCAAATCAACTTCGTTGACTTCAAGGCTTTCGATGAATTCGCTCGTTATTTCCGCGTCAATGTTTGTAACAATGACTTTTTGTTCTGTTTGAGTTTCTTCGCCGCCGCCAAAGGCGGCGCTTTCCGCCGTATGTGCCTTGCCGGCGCTTTTCCTTTTAACAGTGGTTCTGATGTTTTTTGCCGGCGCTTTTTGTTCCAACACAGCCATTTCTACAGCCGCGTTTTCGTTTTCCGGCGCCCCTTCAAGAGCGCCGTCTTCAGCCGCCATTTTTACAGGCCGCTTTTTAATGACTATTTTTCTATGCTTTTCGGTTTCTACCATAAATATAGTATGGCGGCAAGGACGCCGCTTGTCAACCAAAGCAAACACTTATGGCAAGTTTAGTCCTGCTGCATCTCCGGTAAAAATTTGAAATGTTTGACTGGTTGTAGCGGCATTTAGCGGTACATTTATGAGACGGCTGTCAAATCCACTAACGCCGCTTGGTCTTCCATTCATTGCGTTTGTAAGGACAAAAACAACATTTCCCAAACCGCCCGTTCCGGTAACGCTGTTGTTTGTAAACTGTCCTTCGGTGTAAGTTACCTGTCCCGCGACCGCCGCTAGGCGAGCGCTTACGACAACGTTAGTCAGCGGCGCGGTTAGTGTAGGTAATGCAGGCGTAAGTGTAAGAACCGGCGTTTTTGTTGCGTAGATTGCGCCGCCGTACAGCGCGGCGGTATTGTTTTCAAATTTTGCTGTTGCGGAATTCATCGCGAAGCCATTTGCGCCTTGGTTCATAAGTGCAATGCCGCCGCCTTTCCATTGTGAAGTATTGCCGCTTATTTCACCGGTACTACCGGTTGGCATACGAAACTGACCGTATTCGCGTAAAAGAACGCCGCCTCCAAATGCGCCTTCGGTTGTAGTAATGCCGCCTGCGCCATCACTTACAGGGATATTTACT
Organism: Spirochaetaceae bacterium; assembly: GCA_031257255.1. Classification (GTDB taxonomy): domain Bacteria; phylum Spirochaetota; class Spirochaetia; order Treponematales; family Breznakiellaceae; genus JAIROZ01. The sequence continues at coordinate 3,040 of JAIROZ010000003.1, forward strand.
GCAGTGTTACCGCTAATTTTGCCTGCGTTCATTGTAAAAACAGGGTAAATAACGTTAGTAGAACCGAACAGATAGACGCCGCCTCCGCCATAGTACGCCCATTCTTTTTGTAGCAAATGCTCGAATGGAGAAAGCGGCACGGCGGGCGTTGTTGTAGTATTGTTTTTTATAGCGCCGCCAGTCATATCTATTGTTACTTTGCCCCATGCAAAAATCCCTGCCCCCCGCGCCGCGCTGTTGCCGCAGATTTCGGCTATATTGCCGTTTGCGTCCGGTTTTATAAGCAAGTAGTTTTTGGTGGTATCGCTTGTATTTTGATTGTTGTAAAGCCAGATTCCACCGCCGGCGGATTGGTCGCTAGCATTAACGGTAGCATTCGCGGGATTAAACAATCTGGGGACAACGCTGTTGCCTGTAATTTTTGCCGTGCTTTCGATAATGCCTTCAACTGTGCCTTGCTGTCCGGCTGCCGGTGCGTAAGCGCCGGCATCCGCGTTCTGAAAAATTCCGCCGCCTAATAAACTCGCTTTGTTGTTACTAATTTCGCCTTGTATAGAAATTCTACCGCGTTTATGAAGCGCAATACCGCCGCCGCATTGTGTATACTTTTGTTCGCCGTTTATCATTGCGCTGCCGTTGCCTGTAATTACCCCCTCCGTTCCCAGTGTAAAAACCGGGTTTTGTGTGGCGGCGCTAGAGTCTCCTAATACATAAACGCCGCCGCCGTTATTTACGGCAAAGTTAGCGTCTGCGGCGTCCGGTCCGCCTATAATCCCGTTAAAATTTATGATGGTCTGCCTATACTGCCAAATTCCACCGCCGGAATTTTTTGTCGTCTTGTTGCCGGCTATAATGACATTCTTGCCTATGCTAAAAACCACCGGAGTAGTGCCGGGGTTTGGCTCGTATCTTATACCCCCGGCTTCATTGGTAAGCGCTTCATTATCGCGGATTTCACAATAGTTCATTGTTTGCGGATTGGAAGATGTCGTGTAAACATCAATAGCGCCGCCATAATTGGCTTTGTTCCCCCGGAACACAGTCCAGCCGCTCCTGTCCGCCGCGTAACGCGCTGCCAGAGTGCTGCCGTCTGGGAGGTCTGTTCCGGTGCCGGTAATAATAAAAGCCATAGACCCTTCCAGCCGCAACGCGCCGGCGGTACTTCCTGCCTCGTTTCCTTCAAAAAGACAACTGGTAATGGTACGGACATTGGCGTCGTGGTTGTTGTTCATATACATGGCTCCGCCATTCAAGCCGCTTTTATTGTTTTTGAAGGCGCATTTTGCATAGTTGATATTACCGCGCCCATAGTCCATTATCGCGCCTCCTTGATTTGTAGCCGTATTTTGCTCAAAGACGCAATTTTCGATTGTTTCATCACCGGTAACATTGCTGTACACCGCAAGCGCCCCCGCGCCAAAAGTGCCGCTTCTAAGATTGGAGTTGTAACGAAAATAGCAGTTCTTAATGACGATTCCGGCGGAGTTTACCGTTGCGGGTCTTAGTTGAATCACGCCGCCGCATGAGGAAGTTCTACTGTTATCGTTTGTGTTGTCTTCAAAAACCGCGTCATATAACTCATAACTTCCGGTATTATTGCGGATTCTAAGCGCACCGCCGCCGCCGCCTGTACTATTGCCTTTGAATAAAATAAACCCTTTCCCTGTTATGCCATCGTTGTACGCCGTACCGCCCATCTTGTTGTAGGCCGGAAACACACTCCAATCCGCATAAGAAATGTCCCTGTCCGCCGCAAGAGAGGCAAACTCAGGATATTTTTTGACTGCTTTGTCAAATTCCAGTTTGGCAAGCGTTTTGGGCGAGGCAATTGTTATCTTTGCGCCGTTATCATAAATAGCGCCGCCGCCTTGAAGGCTGCCGTCAGAAGCTTCGGGTGACGGCGCAGCGTTGCCAAGAAAAATTCCGCCCGCTATCGTAAGTTCCGAAACGGCATCATTTACAAGTAGCGCGCCGCCGCCGCCTAATGCAGCCAAATTGTACTCAAAAAGTCCACCATATATCCGTGTGTCTTTGTTATTTAGGAATAATGCGCCGCCCGCCGCCGCCTTATTATTCCGTATGTTTACCCCATCATAGATTTTAACCGAATCAGCGTTAGAAATACTTCGTATTACGGCACCATAATAGTTGAAGGTGTTTAAGTTACCGTCAGTAATATCATTATTTTGAAGTATAAGCCACTTGTTCAAAGTTACAGAGCCTCCAGTCATTTCAATAAATGAACCTGCGGCGGTAACTCCGGCATTGCTTCCGCCATTAGCGGCGCTTACAGGGTTGCTTTCTACCCCGTTCGCGGTTTTCCACTTAGCGCCGCCGTCCAGCGTCATACACGAATCTACAATCCCGTCCGGTGTCGCGGGCAGGTCTGTTGCCTCCAACCTTAGAGACGAGTCATTGTAGTTCAGTTTGAAAAAAGCGCCTTCAAATAACTTGCCGGAATCGAGTTTGCGGCTTATTGTATAGTGTTTGTACGGCGGTACGGTTATTTTGATGTGCTTACCATTAGGTATTACCGCCGTCTCTCCTATCATTACATCCCGTCCTAACATTATTACATCAGGGGAGTCCGCGCTTCCTGAACCGGATTTTTCTATTGCCAGCATTGCGGCGGTAAAAGTGTCGTACCCATAATTTTCGTTGATTTCACCGTTCGTATAGGGAAGTTCTCGTCCTGACCAGTATACCGCATGGCTTCCCAGTGGTTTGTTCTCCAGATTTACCAGTTCCGGCGGAATATCGGCGGCATTTTTTAACACGCTAATCTTGTACTCCTTGTTTAATTCCAGATTGGAAGGTACATTAACGCTTATTTTTATTTGCGTGTTTCCGGTAAAATTTATGCCTTTTGCGGATGTTCCCTGCGCTATCCCGCTAATTATCCCTGCGGATATATCGACTTTTGTTTTATCGGGATATTTTGCCTCCGCTACTACAAACAGTTTTGATGCCCCGGCGTGGGCGGTCGTGCTGTTGTTTGCGTTCGTTACTGCCCCATCCAGAGTGAGCGGTGTTGTCTTGTCTATATCATCATATATTTCCAGTTTGATAATAGTACCGTCAACTTCGACATCGCTGTCCTTAGTAGGCACTTTTGTTTCTACAGTCTGTTTGCATCCGTAAAAAATGAATGCCAGAATTCCCGCCGCTAAAAAAATTTTTTGCTTTTTCATAACTTACCTCTAAAATAACGTCTCCCGTTATTTCCAAAATACTACAAAAAAGCCTGTATAAACTTGCAAACCTACGGCAACGCTGATTAAATCCCATCGTGGATTTAATCAGCGCTTTCTTACCCGCCGCTCTCCGGTACCAGTACCGCCTTTACCTCGCCTGCGCCGAGTATGCGGCGCATTACAGCCTGTACATCCTTCTCTTTTATTTTCTGATATTCCTTATCGCGGCGGAAGACCGTCCCCATAGGCATCTGGAAAACTACCGCGTAGTTGCACATTGACCGCGCTATATAAAGGTTGCTTTGCAGGGACTCCTCAAGATTCTGAATGAGGGCAAACCGCGCCTTAGTAAAAGTGTCATTGTCTATAATGCCGGCGGCAATGCCGTCAAGCACGGCATTTACGGCGGCGGAAAGTTCGTCAACACGGGCGGGGTCGCAAATAAAAAATACCTCTAAGGAAAGTTCGCCCAAAGGAGCCGCCGCCTTTGCCGCGCCCTTTGGATTTTTGCGCGGCGGCAATGCGGAAAGTGATACATCGGCATATATTGAATACACACCGCCTTTTTTCTCACGTATCTCGTTGGTCAGGATTATATCAAGATATTCGCTTAGTACATTGGCGGCAAGCGCCTGTTTTAAGACAAACGCTTCCGGCATAAAGCGGCTAATAAAGACGAGGCTCCGGTTGTCTTTGCCTTTACGGATTTCGCGGGATTCATTTTCCGGGCGGGCAATGTCCAATTCGGGGTAGTCTTTCATGCTGTATGCCGAATCTTTTTGTACCGGAATTGATGCTATATATGTTTCGATAAGAGGTTTTAGTACCGCTTCATCAATGTTGCCGGTAAATACGAAAGTCCAGTCCGGCGGGTTTAACGCGGCGGCAATAAAATTACGCGCCTTTTGTATATCAATTTTTGATAAATCTTCTATGCGGAGCGGATTAAAATAAGGGCTTTCTCCATATATAAATTTTGTTATCTCATCCTGAAATACATTCTCTGGATTATCATCACGGGTTTTTAGCCCCGTTTCCCATGCTTCCTGAACAATTTTTAGCGCGTCCATATCCAGCCTTGGCTCTGTAAAATTGAGATATATGAGTTCAAAGAGGGTGCGGAGAGATGCCATATTTGAATTGCCGGAAAAATTACGGGTAAATGTCGTGGGGGAAAATCCTATGCTTACCTGCTTGCCGGAAAGTTTTTTGGAAAGTTCCTGAGTCTTCCATTTTCCTATGCCGCTTCCCGCCGCTATATCCTGAGCAAGCCGCGCCGTTATTATATCGTCTTTTGGTACATTTCCCGTACCACCTTTTGCAAGCGCGTACAACGTAATGTCATCATCCTTGTTATCTGTGGGTCGAAGCGCTACCTTTGCGCCGTTACTCAGCGTGAGAATTTTGCTCCCGGACGGCTTATCCGCAATTTCCTTTACAATGCTGCCCTTTGCGGGTGTCTGGTCAAGAAAACCATCATCAAACTCGGCGTCATCCGGCGGAAGCACCGCCATAAGCGGCGCATTTTCGATAAGCGCGGCAATTTCCGCATCCGCCGGCAGCGCGGCGGCGGTGTTGCCGGCTACAAACGCGGTAACATCTTCCCATGCAAAGTATTCCTGAAGGCGCTCATTCAGAGCCTCGACTGTAATAAGAGGCATATATGTTTTTAGCGCTTGATATTCCCATTCGATTCCGGGCGCTTCGACATTGTTCAAAAAATGTTCTGTAAATTCCCGTAAATAATTTGAGGAAGGCTGTTTGCCGCGTTCATTATAGTAGCGCTCATAAATAGACGCGAAACTTTTTTTTGCCCGCTCAAGTTCGTTCCGCGTAAAGCCGTAGCGCAGCAGGCGTTCTTTTTCGGCAAGCAAGGCATTTATTGTTTCCGTCTCGCGTCCATCTTTCGGGCTTGCCGCAAGCACGAAAGACTGCGCGGTATTAGACAAACGCGAAATACCCATGCCGCCGCTTGTAAAAGGAGCATCCGGTTCAAGGGCGCGTGTTTCAAAACGCTCTGTAATTATGCTGTCAGCAAGTCCGTCAACCAGTCTTCGCAGCGAAGTACGCATATCTCCCTCATTCGGCTCATAATTCATTTTGTAATAAATGTTGATAAATGTATTAGAGAGTTCGCCGTCCTTCCAGACTTTTATGCGAGGGGCTTTGTTTTCGGGCGGCGGCAGATTGTAGACCGGGCGGGTAAAAGGCTTTTCGTTTTTTTCGGCGGTAAAAATTGAGGGCAGCGATTCGGCAAGAGCGTCCGCGTCAAAATCGCCTACAATTATGATAGCCATATTTTCGGGTTTATACCATTTTTCGTAAAAGCCTTTTAACTTTGAAGCGGGCGCTCCGCTAATTACTTCGACAATACCGATGGGAAGCCGGGCTGCGTAACGCGAGCCCTCAAAAATAAAAGGATAGACCGCCTCGAAAAGCCGTTCCTGAACTCCGGAGCGTGTGCGTTTTTCTTCCAGAATGATGGCGCGTTCTTCGTCTACATCTTTTTCGTTGAATAAAACCGTATGCGTCCAATCGTCAAATATTTCGAGCGCTTTGACGGGTATCGTTTTTTTGCCGTCCTTGCCTTTTACGGTAGGCGTTTCCAGTATGTACACAGTTTCGTCAAACGATGTAAATGCGTTCAAATCCGCGCCGAAACGCATACCCAAAGAACGCATATAATCAATGAGCGCCTGTTCGGGAAAGCGTGAAGTGCCGTTGAATGCCATGTGTTCAACAAAATGAGCCAGCCCCCGCTCGTCTTCTTCTTCCAACACAGAACCGGCATTCACCACAAGCCGGATAAAGGCGCGGTTGCGCGGGGACTCATTTTTTAGGACATAATAAGTAAGCCCATTTTCCAGTTTGCCTGTTTTTGCGTCAGGCATAAACGGCAATTTTTCGTCAAGGTTAATCCCCTCCCAAGCAAATGCCGGACTATCGGCGTTTGCCAAAGGAGCAATATGTACACTGATAATTAAAATAAAGGAGGTTAGTAAAAGTTTTTTCATGTATTCAAGTATACCGGAAATTTCGCCGGGTTTTAGGGGGTGGGACTATCACTAAAACCAAAGAATTCCCAAAACAGCCATAAAAATAACACTTGACTTTTTTCTTCAGTAGAGTTAGAATATACTAACAATGATAGTCAAGACAAACACAGGAGCAAACTTTTCACTGGAGGCTGACCTTTCATCCGGTATGAACGGTCGGCATTTCATTTTACCCCCCCCCCCCCCCCCTTAACGCTTAAGTACATCATTAAAAAGGTGTTACCCGCTTGCGCGGTGAACATAAATTTGCCGGCGGGGCATAAAAACCGCAAGGAGACAACCATGGAAAGGAAACATGGCTCATTGGGCTTGTTCGGTAATCAGAACAAGACTCCTAACGGGGTTTGCAAAGCAAACTCCTCTTTCGCCGCTTTATTGATAGCGGCGATTGTTACATTGGCAGGATGCGGAGACGGCGGCAGTGACGGCGGCTCCCTATGGCTTGCGGATTTGCGGAATCCCTTTTTGGGGCAGTGGGAATCAAACATTCCCAGTATGAACAACGCTAAAATGGTTTCCGATTTCAAAACGGATGGGACATTCACCTGCGGCTTCCCGGATGTAGCGGGGTATGAAGGTCCATTTGACGGCGGCTATCTGGTTTCCGGCAATGTTATGGTTTCGTATCTGACTTTTGAGGGTGTAGCGGGATATACCTTCAAAGTTGTTGATAATGACACCATTGATGTTACGGAGATTGAGGAAGTAAAGGCGGACGGAACTTTTGAATTGGGAAATACATCGTCATTTACCCGCGTTGCCGGTTCCCCGGTAAACAAAGAAAATAAGCCGTTTGTGCTGAACCATCCTTTTCTTGGAAAATGGCATTTTTTTATGCAAAATATGCCGGTGCCGGAGTATGGAGAAGGTACATTCGATATTGTAACAGATTACGATGTAAAAGCAGACGGCACGCTTGCCTATGATTTTACCGTGTCTCACTCCGGCGGCGCTGTTCTTGCGTCAGAGGCTGCCGAAACCCCTTATTTTATCTTTGATGAGAGCGGGGGGGGGGGGGGGTATAAATTAGTTGTATATGAAGAAGGCGAAGGCTTTTCTAAAGGCACAATCACACCCGTTGATAATAATACCATTTACCTGACC
>JAIROZ010000014.1 GCA_031257255.1 Spirochaetaceae bacterium
TGATTGCCGTTGCCCGCTTTGAGCGCCAGCGCCGCCTCGACCTGTTCTATGGATAGTTCCGCGTCCGCCGCAAAGCCCAGTATTACTTTGACTTCGAGCGGGTGCAGATTGCTTACAAAATTTTGGATGTCCATAATAAACCCGCTTTACCCTTTAATACAAAACCGCGCTATAAAGACAACGCAAAGTATATAAGTGAGTACAGATACATCTTTGAATTTTCCGCTTACAAGTTTTAGGAGGGTATAGGCGATGATTCCGAAAGCGATGCCGTCTCCTATCGAGTAAAAGAAAGGCATAGCAATAATTGTAATAAATGCGGGTATGCCTTCTGTTGGGTCAGTAAAATTTATGCCGGAAATTGAGGACATCATCATAAAGCCGACAAAAATGAGAGCGGGGGCGGTTGCCGCGCCCGGTATTAGCAGGAAGAGCGGGCTTAAAACAAGGGCGGCAAGAAAGAGCACTCCGGCTGTAAGCGCGGTTAGTCCTGTTTTTCCACCGGCGGCTACACCGGCGGCGGATTCAACATAACTGGTAACTGTTGAGGTGCCGAGCGCCGCGCCCGCCAATGTGCCTATCGCGTCAGAGAGCAGCGCCTGCTTGCCTCTCGGTATAAATCCATCTTTGTCGATAAGTCCGCCCTGTGTGGTAACGCCCACAAGGGTGCCTATCGTGTCAAAAATATCCACAAAAAGGAAGGTGAACAGCACCGCAAAAAAGTTAAAGGTAAAAAGTTCGGTAAAATCAAACTTAAAGAACAATGGGGCGGCAGGCAAACTTACAAGCGTCCAATTTTCGGGGAATTTTGTTACGCCGAGCGGGATGCCTATCAAAGTGGTAATGAGTATGCCCGCCAGAATAGAGCCCGGAATCTTCCGTACATACAAAAAGGCTATAAGCGCCAGCCCGATTATGCCGAGCAGCGCTTCTTTGTTGGAGAACGCCCCCAGTGTAACGAGTGTAGCAGGCGAAGAAACGACAATTTTAGCGTTTTCCAAACCGATAAGGGCTATAAAAAGCCCGATGCCGGCGGCAACCGCTTTTTTTAATGTTGAGGGTATAGCGCCGATTATTGCTTCGCGGACATTGATAATGGACAGGATGACAAAGATGATACCTTCTACGAATACCGCCGCCAATGCCGTCTGCCATGAATAACCCATGCCAAAAACCACCGTATAGGTAAAGAAGGCATTTAGCCCCATACCCGGCGCGAGCGCTATAGGAAGGTTTGCTAAAAATGCCATTAACAGCGTGGCTATTGCCGAAGCGAGCGCCGTGGCGGTAAAAACCGCGCCCGGTGTCATGCCGTTGCCTATGCTGCCTAACATACCCGGATTTACTGCGAGTATGTACGCCATTGTCAGGAAGGTTGTCGCGCCGGCGGCAATTTCCTTGCGAATTGTTGTTCCGTGTTCGGCAAGAGCGAACACATCTGATTTGTAAGCCATTTTTTCTCCTTTAAGGCTATATCCTTTTTGGAAATCTGATTTATGATAGCGTAAAGCGAATGGAATAATAAGAGCGTGGACGCCTCTAAGGAAAGACTGATTAAATCCTTGATTGGATTTAATCAGTCTTTCCTAAAGTTTTTTAGAAGTATCTCTGGTTTGAGTGTAGTCTCAAACTGTATGGATGCTGCTAAAATCTGGCGCTGAATTGGACAACAAAGTTTGCGTTGTCAAAGTTGGTGCCGTTAGTGGAAAAAAGCGCGTCCAGAGTAAAATGCTCCTTAAATGTAAATGTAGCGCCCAATGCCAACTGCCCAAGCGGCTTTCCCCACGATTGCTCAAGGACAGGGCTTTCGGTTTCAACTCCTCCCACCTCTATAATTTTTTTGCCTGTGCGTACATGGTAGAGCGTTTGTGTGCCGCCAATGCCGCCGTTAAGCGCAAAGATGTTCCGCACTATCTCAAACGAAAAACCGACCCCTAGGTTCGGGTAGAGTGCTAAATCTATATCCGGTATGTCCGTTGTAGTTTGAACAAGTTGTGTATCGCCGTAAGGGTCGTTAGAAAGCATATATGCCGCAAAACCGCCTGCGGAAGCGTTATCCCATACATACGTTTTTGTGGCAGACGAGCCCATCTTCATCCCAATACCGAAACCGCCGGAAAGCCCTACCTTGAGGAATTCAGTCATCATGGTAACATAGCGCACGGAAGGACGCCCCAGAATTTCAAGGTCAATATCATAAGTGGTTACGCTGTTGTAATAGTTCGTAAGAGCGGGGTTTGTAAGCGAGCCGTTAAGTTGGCTCCAAAAGATGCCGCTCTGCGCCTCGCCTTTGTCGTCAAGGTTGGAATACATACGCATTTTGCCGCCAATCTCAAGCCCTATCCCCAGTTGTGAACGGTTATCGCTCTTAAAGTCGACTTCCAGCCGTAGGGTAACAGCCGGTTCAAGATAGTCGCCTACAAGTTTGCCTGTAACATCATCATTTTTTTCATATACAAAAGTTGCGGGCGGTGTCGCGGCAAAGTAATCTTTTAAGAGTATAGTCTGCCCTTTGGCAAGTTCGCGGTGCTGGTGTATATCCATCTGGAAGCCGAGCGCCGTTCTAAACGAAGCGGCGGAGCCGCCAAAGCGGAAGCCTAGTTCTATGTTGGGAACGAGCGCGTTATCCAGTATCGCGTCCTGCGTGTTGTAAATTATGCCGTCATCGGTCAAACCGTCACGCTTCGGGTCGGCATCCGACCTTTTTACAAGCCCGAATAGTTTTTGCGAATAGCCTATATTTATGCCGAATACGCCCGTGCCGAACATCAAATTGACATTTGTACGCGAATTGATGTTGTTGCGGTCTTTCAGGTCGCCCAAAAAGTCATAGTCCGTTCCGGCGGCGCTTTCTTCCGCGCCGAGCGCGACCCGCCCATTGGTAAGCGAATTGTTTGATATATAAGCGAAGATATCCTCGATGATATTGCCGTTATAATAGAGGCTCGTTACAGCGCCATTTGTAAATTTGCGGGAAACACCCACGCTAAGCGAGTCTTTGTCAAACCCGAAATACCCGAAGCCGCTCTGATAAGTGGTGTCCTTGTAGGCGGTTGCCGAAAGGAAGCGGTCTATGTCGCTGCCGACCACGCCGAGCGAAATAACGGAAGACGCCGATTTGGGCGGCACTCCAAAGTAAACGCTGTTCGGTTTGGGTAGGACAAGACCTGTTTCGGGGCTAACAATAAAAGCGCCTGTGTTGGGATCTGTTGTAACTCGTCCGGCTGGATTTTTTGCTATGTCCAGACTGCTAAAGTCCACGCTGTTCTGCGCGTCTTCACCCATACTCCACAAGGAAGCAGAATTCAAGGGCGCAAGCAGTAACTTTACGCCGTCTTCTTCAGTTTGCTTGGGAGTTTTTTGTACTGGGGGGGGGGGGGCTTATTGGCGATTCTTCCGTACTAGCCGTTGTGTTTTCGGGTGCCTCTTCGTCCTGCGCCGCCAGATAAAAAACCGGGACGGACAAAACGAGTACGAGCGCGAAGGCTCTTCTTTTTACTCTATTCATTTTTTTCTCCTATAAAAAATGTATGTTACAGAATGCTAAGTTAAAATTGTACTAGTTGCAAGGGGGCGGTCAGGGCAGGGTATTCCTGCCTATTCCGCGTTAAATGTTTTTTTTAGTAGAAAGCCCGCCGCCAAAAAGTACAGACAGGCAAATACAGCCTGCGCCGCTATCGAGGCAAATGACAAATCGGACAAAGATAATGATGGAACGCTGCCAAATGCTATGGAAATCCTGCTTTCGATGATGTGCTCTATCGTTCCGGCAAGAAACCAGCCCACAATGGCGCAAAAGTTGCGGAATTTGGGCAGCAAACGGACTGCCGTAATGAGAGCGTAGATGAGCGCCGCCTGCCGGAATGCGGTAACAATAACAAACAGCGCGTTTTTTACCCACGGAAACGCGCCGGCGGACGGCATAAACCCGCCTAACGATGTCCAAAAAACCGCGTCTATACGCAATGCTAGTTCAAACAGAATGACTCCCGAAGCAAGGCAGATACCAACGGTCGCAAGCGCGGCGCACACGGCTGCTATCGTTTTTGCCGCGAGAATATGCCACACCGTTACCGGCAATGTGAGCGAAAGATAGCCCGGCGCTTTTAGCAGATTGTCGATAAAGCGGTGGACAATAAATACAAGTGTTATCACGCAGGCTATACCGCCCGCAAGAATCAGCAGAAACCAAAAAACCTCAGGCGGGTTGGAAGAAAAGAAAGTAGAAGGCTTTACGCGCTCTTTTATTCCTAAGGCAAGCGCCGCAAGAATAAGAACGCCGTACATAAGCGGCAAAATCCGGGCATAGTATCGCCCTTCGTACTTTAGAAGTTTGAGCAGTTTTAGCATTTGAATTCCTCCCGGAAAAGCGCGTCTATCGAGCAGCCTTTTTCGGCGCGTATCGCGTCCGCGCCCCCTTGTAGAACAACGCGTCCTTCTTTGAGGAAAATCACATCGCGCAGGATTGATTCAACATCCTGAATAAGGTGCGTGGAAATAAGCACGGCGGCATCCGGCGCGTAGTTTGCCATTATCGTCCCGATGATATAATCCCGCGCCGCCGGGTCAACGCCGCCTATCGGTTCATCCAAAAGATAGAGCCGCGCCCGCCGCGCCATAACAAGGACGAGTTGTACTTTCTCCTGATTCCCCTTCGACAAAGTTGAAAGGCGCTTACCCGGTTCGAGTCCGAGGCTGCGGAGCATATCGAGCGCGGCATCCTGCCGGAAGTCCGCGTAGAAATCGGCGTAAAATGAAAGAGCATCGCTTATCCGCATCCATGGTTCAAGGCAGAAGCGGTCGGGCAAGTAGGACACCGCCGCCTTGCTTTCCGGTCCTGGAGCATACCCGCAGATACGGACTTCGCCGGCGGACGGGCGCAAAAGCCCGTTTATCAGTTTGATAAAGGTGGTTTTTCCCGCGCCGTTTGGCCCGAGCAAGCCGGCAATCCGCCCGCCTTCCAGCGTAAGCGTTACCCCGTCAAGCGCCGCCGCGCCTTTGCCCCCGTAACGTTTTGTCAAATCTGAACAGGCAAGCACGGGAG
>JAIROZ010000023.1 GCA_031257255.1 Spirochaetaceae bacterium
ACAGGGGTAGCGCCCAAAGACGCCACGGAACGCGCCCAAACAGGAGCGCCCGGTGTGCGGACGCGGACACCTTGCAGGTCGGCGGGGCTGTTCACGACTTTGTTTGTGTAAAAGTTGCGGGGGCCGTCATACCAGTTGTAACTGAGGATACGCATTCCATTTTTAACGAGTTCCGCGTCCCACGAGGCAAAAGTGGGCGTTTGGGTAATTTTGCGCAATTCTTCGTAATTGTCCGCGATGTACGCCATGCCGATAATGCCGATGTCTTTAACATAGTTTGCCATGCGCCCGCCGTCCGTAAGTACGGCGACATTGACGCCTTGCAATGCCTGTTCAATGACATCCTCGTCACTGCCGAGCGATGCCGAAGTAAACACCTGAATCTTCAAGCGCCCTTCGCTTCGCGTTTCCACAGCCTTTGCCCATTCCTTAAAGCCGTCTACCATCGGGCTTGTGTCGTTCAACTGGGTAGACATTTTGAGGGTAAAGCCTTTACTCCCCTTTTTGGCGCAGGCGCTAAATCCCGTAACGATAAAGAGTACGGCGCATAACGCGCAGAGAACCGCCAGACAGGCGGGCGCTTTTGTTGTCTTTTTCATAAAATCTCCTAAAGTTAATTTCCGCGTGTTTATTTTATCCCGTGCGGGAAACACCGCGAATGCTTTGTATTTTAACACAGTATAACCGTGTTGTCAAACAAAATCCTCTGTTTGTTATTTCGCGTCTTCCTGTTCCTGAGTGCCCTGCCACCATTGTTCAGGCAGTAGAAAGGTGCCTATGTAAGTTGGGGCGCTGTATACCGGTACAAGTGTAGTACCGTTGATGCCGACTGCGCATATATAAAGCGATGCGTAAGTGTAGCGCGTAGCCCCGGAACTTATGCTTTTGGTTGCAACATCACGGTTCACTGTTGTTGTGGCATTTTCGCTTGAGTTAAGACCATCGGAATTCACAAAGCGCCCATCAAAAGTGCCGCCCAAAAAGCGCGGCTGCGGGTTAAAAAGCCCCGAACCTGTAGAACGCGCAAGTATGAATTCGCCGCCGCCGCTTCTGTAAATTACAGGCGACCGCGATTGTGTATCGGAAAAATCAAAATTCAGAGTAAAAGAACCTTTATCGCTTAAAAACGTATTATTAATATCGCTTCCTAATAATTCAATTTCAAAATAATTTCTGCTGGAAAAAAGGCTGCCTGTATTGGCGGCAAGATTATTGGAAGCGTCCGTGTACGGTTTCATTGCCGTAAAGTCACTGTATAGAGCGCTGTTTATCCGGCTCAATTCTGATTCGGCAATAGTGGAAATAAGCGCAACATCGCTTATATAGATTCTGTAAAAAATGCTGTAATGCAAAAAAACGCCATCGCCATCGCGGGAGCCTATGCTTACCGCAGCAGTAGAGGATGCGGGACGGCTTACATTGGCGGGCGGTATCTGTTCCAGATACGGATAGTCTTCGATTCCACACGAAACAAAGAATAAAAGGACGGCAAAATTTCCGGCAGCGCGGACAATCGTCATACTTACATAATCGGCAAATACGGGGCGCTTGTTGCGGCTCATTTACCAGACATGCGGGCAAGCGTTGCCTGCACCCACGCCGCCGCAATGTCCGGGAATTGAGACTGAATGGCGACAAATTCCGTTAGCGCTTCGCGGTAAAGCCCCAAAAAGTAGGCACATTCACCGAGGTAAAAATGAGCGCGGGCTTCAATGGCGGCTGGGCGCGGGCGGTCTGTAAGAAATTTCATAAGAGCGCCGCGTCCTTCGTTCCAGTTACGCCACTGTAGGTAGCGCTGGATTATCATATAAAGTTCGTATTCCTCCGTACCCTCGCGTGATTTTTGTTTGTCGGTGTTAAAAACAAACAGTTCCATTTCGAGGGGCAATCTGCCGAGCATGGGCGGGACAACCGCTCCCGCCGCAACAGTTGCTCCCGGAGCGCGTACAATGGACAACGCTTGGCGGCTTTCGTCCGGTACAACCCGCGTTTCTGCCGGCTTGTTCGTTGTCGGCTTCGCGCTGGGTATGCCGGTCTGCGGAGGCATAGGTTCATAGCGTCCCGGCGCATTGGGGTAAAGCGATGCGCCGCTTGCGGCGACCGCTGTGCGGCTTACTTCCACAGGAAACTGAGTCGTATTGTTGCTCATAGAAAGCACCGCCGTTCCGTTCATCAGGTCTTCTTCAAAGACAACAGCATAATAGTAGGGAACGCCGGGTGTAACATTGTCTTTATAGGGGGAAGTAACCTTGTATGCAACAACGGAAGCGATAAGCAGGTCGTTGAATTTGAAAATGGGATTGATAGAACGGTATAAAACGGCATTTTTTTCTGTTTTTTCCGTCATAAACTGAATTATTACATCCTGACCGCGGGGCAAAGCGGTAATGCCGTATATGGGAGACTGCGCCATTTCCACATAAGGAAGGGAATCGCCTATGCCGGAGTAGGGGTTGTTGGTAAGCGCCTGGGCGCGGAAAGCGTTTGGATTTGGCTGTCCGGTTTTGCTTTGAGCATCCGCATATATCTGCGGGGTAGTCTGATGAGCGGTCAACGCGGTCGCCCCCATCGTGAATGGCGGCGCATCGCGGTCTATATTGAGTTCGACAAAATTGCGGAAGGGTACTATCATATTGTAACGCTGCCCGTTCTCATCACTGGCAACAATGAGGTAACTCCATTTTTCGTAAGAGGGAGTTGTATCGGTATATTTACGCGTTCCGTACTCAACCTTTGTTATTTCGGGCTGATTGAACGCGCCGCCGGCATCCCGCGACCTGTAAATATAAACTGGTCCTTTAACGCTGGGCGAATCTGTCCAGAAAAGTGAAACCTTATTGTTTTCGACCTCTACCCGTAAATCCGAAACAAACGGAGCAAAGACCGCCGCGCCGGTCTGCGGATAAGCGCTCGATCGTACCGGCGAGTCGGCACCGCCCGTCTGTTGGAAGTCATTATCAGGCGCAAAAACAGGACCGCCTTGCGGCGCGCCGGCGCTTTGCGGATAGCCTCCTTGCTGCTGAGCGCCTGCATATTGGGCAAAAGACAAAGTTACCGCAAGCACGGCGCTTATACGCCGCCCCAAAACACGGTTTTTTGTTTGTATCGAGTTCATAGAGCGATTGTAACTGTTTAGGGCTTTGAAGGCTATAGGGGCGGGGAGTTAATATAAAACCCTTATTTATGTAAATTCAATGAAGTATCATGTTTGAAAACCTTTTAGGGCAGAGCGCCGCTTTAACGCTTGCCGCCGATGTAAAAAAAAACGCGCTTCCGCCCGCAGTACTTTTTTGCGGACCTGAAGCAAGCGGCAAGGCAAGCGCCGCGCTAGAATTGGCGCGTATACTTTCGTGCAGAAAAAATGCCGAATGGGTATGCGATTGCCCTTCTTGCCATACGCATAAAGAACTAAACAGCAAAGATTTACTTGTCCTGGGTCCGCGTCCGTTTAGCGCGGAAATTTGCGCCTGTGCCGGCGCATACAAGCGCGATTTTGAAACACCATCCGCAAAAATACTTTTTTTACGCTCGGTCCGTAAACTTTTGATGCGATTCTCCCCTGTAATATGGGAAGGCGAATCCGAAGTATCAAAATTCAATACATTGCTCATATCAATAAATGATGCCTTAGATGATTTTTGCGCGGTAAAATTTGGGACGCAAAATGAAAACGAAGAAGACACATCGCCGCAGCCGATGCCGGAAAAACTTCTCAAAATAGTAGACAGCATTGTAAAAGACGCGCTCAAGTTGGAATCGGTGGGCATTAGCGCCGCGATACCTGTGGCGCATATACGCCGCGCATCGTTCTGGCTCCGCATGGCACCGGAAGAACGGCGCAAAACACTCATCATAGAAAATGCCGACCGGATGAAAGACGAAGCGCGTAACGCCCTGCTCAAAACACTTGAAGAGCCGCCTCCATCTTCCCAGATTGTCCTTTGCAGCGCAAAACCCCGCGCCCTGCTGCCCACATTGCTTTCGCGCTTGCGACCGTACAATTTTAATTCCCGCAGTCTGGAAACCGAGGCGGAAATTATCCGGCGGGTTTTCCGCGATGCAGAGGCGGCAAATCTATTATGCAAAACCGGCGCTGCCGCTCAAACGGACAATTTTGCGGAGCAAAATACTAACGCGCCTGCCGAAGATGCCGGTTTTGCGCCGGCGGCAGTATCGCGGTATCTGGACGGTTTTTTGCCGGTTTCCAAAGAGACGCTAAAAGCGCTTGCCGCCTATTTTGTTATGGCGCTTGCATCGCAGGCAATAAATGCCCGCCGCAAACAAGGAAAGGAGCAAAGTTCACTTCAGAATATACTTGTAGAAATGGGCAAACACAGTAAAGAAGAGGCAGAAAAAGCCGGTATAGACACGAATTTGCGCGACCTTGCCGCCGTATGCGCGGTTATTATGGAGAAGGCAGAGAAGTTTCAGACGCGGCGTTTGTACGGCGATTTTGTCGCCGCTCTCTGGGAAATGCCAGGACGCGGCGCCCATCATCAATTACTCGAACTCTTCCGCGCAAAAGGCGCATCCTCGGTAAATGCCGTTACCATTTTTAATCAGAGTTCGCAATCCGCGCTGGAAAAACTCTTTCTGGACTTGAAGGAAGGAATATGCCGCTTATGAAGTATGCTCTTGTATTTTTATTCTGCGCGGGAACGCTCTTTGCCGGCGGGAAAAAACAGCCGGATATGCGGCGTTTTGCTCCGGCGGATTTCGACCCATACAACCTTCCGCATATCGGCATAGCGCCGTTTATCTCTCCAAACAATACTCCGTACCTTTTGCAGGACACCCGCGCCCTCCGTGAAAAAGTAACCTATTATGTTGAGACATCCGGTTACTTTTTTGTTGAACGGAACGAATATGTAAGCAGACTGCTTATGGATAACGGATTTACCGCTCAGACAATATATCAACAGCCGCTGATAATGAAACTCCGGAGTCTGCCTTCTAATACGCTCAACTATATTGTCTTTGGAGAAATGGAAGATTCGGACGGCGGGATGTACAAAGTAACATTGCGCCTGCTCGACTTGGACAAGGCTGCGTTTACGGTAATCCGTTCAGGCTCGTTCAAACGGAGCGGACAGGAGTTGAGTTACGGAATCCGCGAACTTTCGGAACGCTTTATCAACGATATTGATACATCGGGTTTTGTACTAAGAGCGAACGCTTTTCCTCCAAAAGAGTACGATGTAGGCGATGAGGGACCGGCAGGCGGTATTATCTTCTTTAAAAAAGGAACTGCCAAAGACGGCTGGCGCTATTTGGAATTATCGCCTGTAGGCGCGGAATTTGCCGCCCCTTGGGGCTTTCTTAGCGATGGTGTCTATGGACCGGACGGCTTTATCACAGAGTCAGGACTAGGAACGGGCAAGATGAATACGCTTACGGTAATAGCCCGAATGGAAGCGCTTGCCAGAACCGGCAGCGCCGCTCAAATTGTCCGCAAACTGAATACCGGCGGTTTTGACGACTGGTTCATTCCCAGCAAAGACGAAATGGAAATTTTATGGCAGGCGCTCGGCGCAAAGGGGCGGGGACAATTTTCCCGCGTTACTTATTGGACTTCCTCGCAGAGCGACAACCCTTATGTTTGGTTTTTCGACTTCCGGGACGGAAGGCAGTACTTTAACGGCAGCAAAACTACCGTTATGCGCGTCCGCCCAATACGGGCATTTTAGGGAAACGCTAATTAGCTCGATGCTTCGGCAAGCCTCAAAATTAAAGGCTTGCCGCATCAGCGTTTCCCTAGTCTGTAACCACCTCGCTAAACCTCCGCGCAAGGTCGCTCTTAATTGTTTCGTGGAGTTCGCGCATAACATCCGCCGGAAGGCGCACGGGATATAGTTTGTCTTGTTCGGCAAGCGGAAAAAGCAGTTGGTAGACTTCAACGCTCAGCGCCCGCGCAAGCCGCGCCATAGTTTTATCACTCACCCATTTACGGCAGCCTTCGATGTCATTTACCGTTTGCGCGGAAATACCGGCGGATTCCGCCAAGCGCTCCTGAGAAAATCCCTTTAGAGCGCGGTATTTTTTTAGATTTTTAGACAAAATTCCACGAATTTTATCTTCGTCCGCCGTCATTCTTTTTCCTGTTTGAATTTAACGCTATTAAACTCCGTCCGGGGCGGGGGTTGACAACTTACTTTCGGCAATATAGGCTAACTATTAGCAAGTCAGACTAAGCGGTAGGCGGGAATTTTTCGTAATGGTTAGTTTGCGTTGCTAATAGTTGACAAGGAGAAAACTATGAAAAAGAAACAGGCAGGAATCGTTTGTTTGCTCGTTTTGGGCGCGGTTTCTAAGGTTCTTGCGGCTGACATAGCCGTAACGAAGAAAATGGACGCATCTGTAGGCAAGGCGGATTTTAAGAGCGCGGTTGCGGCGTTGACGGCAGGTCAGGAAGCGGACAACCCGGCGTATCCAGAAAAAGAGGCTATCGTCCTATATTTGGACAAAGGTTTGCTGGAACATTATTCCGGCAACTACGCGGCATCGCAGGATGACTTACAAAATGCCGAGCGCCTTATTACCGAGGCTTTTACCAAAAGCGTAACGGAAGGCGCGGCATCGTACATTCTTAACGACAACACCAAGACTTACCCCGGTGAAGATTACGAAGATGTCTACTTGAATGTCTTTAACGCGCTGAACTATTACAATCAGGGCAAATTTAAGGACGCGCTTGTAGAAATCCGCAAATTAAGCGAGTCGAGCGGTAAACTTGCAAGGCTTGCGAAAAAGTACGAAGGGGCGGACGCAAAGGCGGCAAAGGAAAACGAAGGTATTCTGACAAAAGCCCTCGGCGTTCTTGGCGGCGTAACTGTAGTCTATCCGCCGGAAGCCCCCGTCAACTTTACGGATTCGGCGCTGGCGCACTATCTTTGCGCCCTCTTTTACAAGGCTAATGGCAACGCAAGCGATGCCCGCATCGAATTTGACGCTATTCAAAAAGCGTACGCCGCCGCGCCGGATGTCTACAAAAACCCGCTGCCCTCTTCAATAGAGGAAGACAAAAATGTTCCCGAAGGCAAAGCGCGTCTCAATGTTATCGGCTTTACAGGACTTTCTCCCATTAAAACTGAACAGATTGTAGCGGCGGATTTCTCGTGGCTTCAGACTCAGCGCCTTACCGGATATTTTCTAAACGAATTTGAACATCCAAAACTGAAGATGCCTACTCTTACAGCCAAAGGGCGTTCAGCGGGCAGCGATAAGGCAACGGTTACCGTAACCGGCAATGGATTTAAGGGAACTTTTACGCTGGAACTAATCGAAAACATGGGCGGGGCGGCTATAGCGGCATTTAACGGCAAATTTACCTCGACATATAAAAAAACCTTTTGGCGCACGGTGTTAAAATACGGATCCGGCATGGCGGGTGTAAAGATAGCGGCGGACGAGGCAAAGAAAAAAGCCGAGGGCAAACCGCCGGCTCTTGTAAACGCTGCCGCGCAGGCAGGCGCGATAGCGGCGGCAAAACTGGTAGTAGCCGGGTTGGATGCCACAGAAGGCGCGGATGTCCGCGGCGGGCGTTACTTCCCCAACAAGGCGCTTGCCGGCGGCATTACACTTGACCCCGGCACTTACACGGTAAAAATTGCCATCGGCAAAACCACAATTACCAAAGAAATCGAAGTAAAAGACGGTTCGCTCAACCTTATCGAAGCGTTTGATATTAGATAGGAGAAAGTTATGAAGAAACTAGTCATTGTGGTATGCGCATGCGCCGTCTTTACCGGCGCTTGTTCTTCCACCCCTAAGGTGCAGCGTGTTGACGCGAAAACTCAGATTGATTTGAGCGGCAACTGGAACGACAGCGATGTACGCATCGTCTGTAAATCGCTTATCGACAACTGCCTTCAATCGCCGCGTATGACGCAGGCGCTTGCCCGGCGGCGCGGCAAGACGCCCAATGTGCTTGTGGGCGAATTTGAAAATCAGAGTTCCGAACACATCAACACGGACATCATTACTTCAATAATGGAAACGACGATTTTTGACAGCGGCAAACTTGATTTTGTCGCCGGCGGCAAACAGCGCGATGCGATGCGGCGCGAGCGTGTTGACCAGATGAACAACGCAAGCGAAGCGACGGCAAAAGCGATAGGCAACGAAACCGGCGCCGATTTTATGCTTACCGGCTCAGTAAAGGCGATAGTAGACCGCGAGGGGCAAACAACGGTACGCACTTATTTTGTTGACGCTCAAATGACAGATTTGGAAACAGGACAGCGCGTTTGGATGGCGCAAAATAGCGACATCAAAAAAGTTGTAACGCGCCCCCGTAACAAACTGTAAGAGGAAGCCGGCAAATGAGACATATTAAAATAGCCGCGCTATTATTTGCCGCGATGGGGACAGCCCATGCCGCCGAAAAACAACCGGCATGGGTGCTGTCGCCTTATTCGGTATATCCCGAAAAAGACTGGCTCTGCGTAGTGGAGAGCGCTCAGGATAAGGCACAGGCGGAAGCAAAAGCGTCCGGTTCGCTGGCTCAAATATTCAAGATTGATGTACAAGCAACAAACAGCGCCCGCGACAGTCTGGCAAGCCTTACGCAAAATGGCGCGAATTCATCCTCCCGGCTTACGGTTATTGAACAGCAGATAAAAACCTCAACAAATGTAACCGGGCTTATGGGCGTTGTGCACGAATACTGGACGGACAAAAACAAAACCGTTTTTGCCCTTGCGCGAATCAACCGCAAAAGCGGCGCGGCGGCGTATACATCGCTCATTAAGGAGAATGACGCGGTAATTTCCGCGCTTGTTAAGAATGCCGCCGCCAAGGGCGCAAGTTTTGACGCCTATCAATCGCTTACTATGGCAGCCGGTGTCGCGGCGCTTACCGACAACTACCTTGAAATACTTTCCGTGCTGAATCCCACGGAACGCGAAAATATCAAGACAAGTTACGGGAATAAAACGGCGGTAAAGAACAAGGCGGCGGAAATGGGGCGTTCTCTGGTAATTGCGGTTCAAGTGCAAGGCGAAGACAGCGGGCGTATCAAAAAAGCGTTTCAGGAAGTAATAACAAAGCGCGGCTTCAAAACTCAGGATGCCGCAAACTCATACACTCTTAAAGTTGATTATGAGGTAAGCGAAGTTGTGTTGAGCGGAAACGCGCAAAAATTTGCCCGTTATGTACTGAATGCCTCATTAACAGACGCGCAAGGCGTCGAGGCGTTAAGTTTTTCGGCAAACGGCAGAGCAGGGTGGTCTTCGTATACGGAAGCGGCGCAAAAGGCGCTGCGTAACGCGGAAGCCGCCGTAGCGGACATCGAAAATCCTGACAGTTTTGCCGCATTGTTCGAGGAATATCTGGGGTCATTGTTATCATAGCCATAGTGCCGCGTTGCGGTCAGGCTAAAATTTTAATAGGAGGATAGAAAATGAAATCTATCAAATTACTACTGTTATCACAGTTATCACGGACATTAGTCCGGTGGATGCCGTTGATGTTAGTACTGACAACGGCAGTAGGAACGGTTTGGGCGGCGCCCAAGAAGCCGAAAGACACAACGGAATTGCTTGACCACAAAGGCGCGTCATTCAATACGCCGGAACCGCCGTGGGTTATTGCTTATGTTACCGAAGGCGGTAATGTAGGTGTTGAGCAATTGCCGCAGTACAAGAATGTGTATTGTTTTGTTTACAACTACGAAAATGCCGACAAGGATTTTGCTGTAGCCTATGCAAACAACGCTAACGGACCGTCGGAGGTAGCAAAAATGATATCCAGCACCGTGCTGGCAGACGCGAAGGCAAAAATTGCCGGCGTGAGCGCGGGCGGCGAGACGGCTGTAAGCGCGGCTGTTGAAGCGTCCGCCCATGCGATGTCCGAAGCAAGTTTTACCGGCTTGCGAAAAACGGGCGATTGGTGGCGTATTGTGCGTAACAAAAAAACCAAGACCCAAACAGCCCAAGCCTATGTTCTGTATACGATTGACAAGAAAAATCTTGATTCTCAGATTGCCGTCAACCTGCAAAACATTATCGACAACAACAAGGAACTCTCGGCTGCCGCCCGCTCTATATATCTCGATTTGATAAAGGATATACGCGGCAATGGGTTCAATAACCGCTAAGTGAATTAGTGTCTGTCTACAAAACAGTTAATTTGTGGACAGACATTACATAAGACAGTGGAACCGGCACTACCCGCTGTCTGCCGCATCCATTACAATAAACTATGCCTGTTTGTCTAAACGGCTATCCCCTTAAAGCCCTGCTCCCTTATTTTGACTGGGATGATTTATACCGCCGCTGGGACTTAGCGGGCGGAGTAAACGCCGGGCGTGAAAATGCCCGTGCTGTACTGCGCCGGGATGCTGAAAATCTGCTTGAACGCATAGTTTCGGAAAACCTTATTGAATTGCGCGGTGTCGTCCGTTTTATGCCGGCGCTTTCGCATAACGAAGACATAATGCTTTACGAAACCGGAGAACCGGATGGCAGCGCCGCGCCGCGCCTGTACGCCCGTTTTACATTTCCGCGTTCCACACGGTACCGCGCCGGCAGTCCTAACCCCTGCCTTGCCGACTTTATTTTACCAGAAGAAGAATCACGCGGACGTTTTGACACATTAGGTCTGTTTGCGCTAAGCGCCGGTTTTTGGACTAATGCGCCGTCAGTTGACGCGGAAACTGCCGCAAAAACAGCGCAAAAACCGGGAGACTATAATGCGATACTCGCCGCCAGTCTTGCAGACAGTCTTGCCGAAGCATGGAGCGCCGAAACGCACAGCCGCCTTGCGGGGAGCGGAATTAGACCGGCATTCGGCTATCCCTGCTGCCCGAACCATGGGGACAAGCGCCTTGCCTTCAAACTTCTCAACGCAGAAAAACTTTGCGCCCTAAGCCTAACAGAAACCGCAATGATAAGCCCCGCCGCTTCAGTCTGCGGGATGTACTTTCTTAACCCGAAATCATTTTACTTTACCGCCTGACACTCCGGTTAAATACAATGTTTGCGGCGGTTTAATGCGTGCTTAAAAATCTTACCGTCAATTCCGCCGCTTTTTGGGCATCTGTAAGCGAGTTCTTGCCGACAACTGTTACATTCAGTATGGCGGATTCCAAAATAGCGTAAATAAGGTTGTTTATTTCCGAAACACTTATGTTTTTTATTTCTCCGGCTTTTATGCCGTCAATAATAATTTCCGAAAGTATATGCCGCATTTTTATTGTGCGTTTGCGTATAAGATATTCTGGAGTTCGGCAAGGAAGCGGACCGGGATGTTTTGCAATATACAAAAGATAATCAAGAAGAACACCGAGAACCGGGCGGTTTTTTTCTAGTGTATCAAATATCAGCGCAAGCACACTTAATAAATTTTCCGGCGCGCCGGTTTTGCCCGCCGCTTTTTGCGCCTTTGTTTCGCGGAGTATTGCCTGTTCAACTTCCGACAATAATTGTTTTATGCTGTAACTAAAAATTTCACGTTTATTTCTAAAATATGTATACAGAATAGGGCGGCTTATTCCGCAACGCCCCGCAATCTTTTGAATTGTCGCGTCACCAAATCCGTCTTCTATAAAAACATCCATTGCTTTTTCTAGTATTTCGCGTCTGCGTTTTTCGTGCTCAATAATTATACCCATAAGATATTACCAAGTGTAGCCTTTTTTTGAGACACGCCTTCCATTTTCAGGTTGCGGCACGGGCGGAGTTTGCGCGGCGTTTCGCGGCGTCCTCTCAGTCCGCGCAACGGCAGACATTCTAGCACGAAACTTTGACTTTTGTACACCGCTTTCGTTTGTATTTCCCTCAAACTGATATACAAAAGTTTCAAGCGCCCCATTGGTAAGCGCGGCGCACGAATCCGCCTTGCGTCCAAAAAATGACTCAAACCCCGGATGGCTTGTTATTACCGCAATTTTCCAACCCGGAAAATTATCGCGCAGCACGCTCATCCGGGCATAGTTTTCTTCCGCTTCCTGCTGAGTCCCCTGACGCTTGCCCCACGGAGGATTGGTAACGATAAAACCCGGAGTATCCCTGTAACTTTTGGCATATTCCATTTCGAGTGTATTGAAGAGCGGCAGTCCGGCAGGGTTTAGCGGCAGTCCTTCAAAAGCGGCGTTCAAATTCCGCTTTGCCTGACTAACGGCGGCGGCATTGCTATCGCTTCCTTGTATAGAAAATTCGGCGTCCGGGCAGACGGCGGCAATCAGTTCGTCCCGTACCTTCGCGGCTAGGGCAGCGTCCGCTATAGGCATACTCTCCAGAGTAAAACTACGGCGCAGGTTTGGCGCTATGTTGCAGGCAAAATATGCCGCCTCTATTGCTATAACGCCGGAGCCGCAGAACGGGTCGTACAACGGATATTTCCTGCGCCAGTTTGATAAGAGCAGAAGCGCCGCCGCAGTGGTTTCGCGGAGAGGGGCATCAGCAAAGTCAATACCGGTCGCGGAACGCGGAGGTTTTTCCTGTTCAGTAAAACGGATGCTACGGTAACCGCGTTTGTAAAGCGGCTCTCCGCATATATCGAGGTACAACTCAGCAGTATCTTTTTCCAGATAGACGCGGAATTCAAAAGAGCCGGCGGCACCGGCGGCATCTGGAAGGCGGCGCAGCCCCCAAGCGCCGCAAAGATTTTCCGCGATAGCCTTATGTGTTACAGACTGAATACTTGTCTGCGCGGCAAGCGCGGAACTTTTTGTTCTAACCTTGCCTATACTCACGGCGGAATTTTTTGGCAATAGGTGTTCGAGAGCGGCATTACGCGCCATATCAAAAAGGGCGTCGAAGTCCGGCGCGGGGGCGGCGGCGGCGCGTAAAAGGATGCGGTCGGCGGTTCGCAGCGCGTAAAGGGCGCGGTAGATGCCGCATAGTCCGGTGCTAAAAAGCACACGCCCCCAGTTGCTTTCGATTATAGTATAGGTGTCTTCCGCTGAGCCGGCGCTTTGGTTCAACTTGCGGATTTCGTTGGCGCAGATTTTCTCTGCACCCAAAGCGCAATGCGCCGCTAGTGTGTAAGTTTCCACAAGAGAAGTATAGCGTTTAGAGGGGGCTTCCGCAACATAAAGCCCCGTGCTATAATAGAGATACTTTAATACAAACCTCTGGTTTGTATTAAAAATTGCACAGGGGGCATTAGCTCAGTTGGTTAGAGCAGCGGACTCATAATCCGTTGGTCCTAAGTTCAAGTCTTAGATGCCCCAGAGACGCTGTTTATCAGTGTTTCCCAGAGAAGCAAAATGGCAGATATCGAAGAAAACGGAATTACTGAAGACGAAGGCGGGGAGATTTCGGAATTCAGTGTTGAAAACCGGCTCCCCGCCGTTACCAAAAAAATTGAGGAAGCGGGACACAACGCTTTTTCCAATCCGGTAGAATTTTACAAGGCTATAATGGCAGAAGGAAAAGACACTTCTACCAGGCTTCATACGGTCTTTCAAAAGTACACTCAGGCAAAAGACCCAAAAGACAAAACTGTCTTTCGTATGCAGTTAATCAGTCCTTTTTGGGAACATCTGGGCGCGGTTGCCCGTTTTTACGCGGGTTCTCCCAGTCCGCAAAAGAAGTACGCTCTACGTTTCGGGCTGCTTCATCCCAGCCTTATCTCCCCTGAACTGCGCGAGTATTTTTCCAAAATTGTAGATACTAGTTTTCAGAATTTGCCGCTGTATTACCTTGATGAATGGGTGAGGTTTGTCGGCTTAGGGAAGATTCGCGCCTCGACCACAGACGAAACGCCGGTAAAAAAAGGTAATACCCCGGCGCATATTCAGGCTTTGCTTGACAAAACAGGCGGTAAGGTCGAAGGAAACAAGAGCCTTTTAGACGGAAAGAATGTAGAACGCGCCCGTCTGGAAGAAAATCTACGCGGTATGGTCAAATCCGCAACCGAACATGACGAAAGCCCCATTTACCCTAAAGTTCAGGATGTCTGCACAGATGAACAAAAAAAATCGCTGCAGGAATTGCAGGATGTCGCCAAACTTTTGCTCCGTATAGACCGTGAAATGAACGGACTTCTAAAGGAATTGGACGAGGCGCAGGAAGAGAGCGGCAAATTAAAAGAAAAATTAGACGAGGAGATGGCGGCTCAGGCAGGCTCTGATGATGCGGGTCCCGCCGGTGTAGACCTTGCCGCCGTTGACACGGAATTCGGCTCTGTACGGCAGATGGCAAAGATGACTGTTGGCAGGCAAGGTAACGCATTCCCCATACTTGCCACAGAATTCTACCGGTGCCAGCCGGCAACTACCGGTACTAAAGAAAACATACTCAGTCTGCTTGCCTGGATAGAGAGCATAGACAGCGAAGTTTTTCATCGCGCTTACAAGGGCAAACCGAACCGTATTGTGCCTTATGTGATAATACTCCCTACTTACGGCGATTTCGGCGTATGCTGGGAGCCTTACGACAAACGCAACAAAGCGACAAGCCGAGGGCGTATTGCCGTACCAATGTATCCCAAAAATTTAACGGTCGCCGTCCTTACAGCGGTAGCCGACCTCCGCTGGCAGGTTGCCAAGGAAATTGCCTCGTACTACTGGATGGAAGAAGGACTGACCGGCAACTACTATCAGTGGTTTCAGGCGCAAAAATTAAAAGGCGATGTAAAATTGTTCTTTATACAGGATTATATCATGTGGCTTACCAAAGAAAGCGAAGGAACACAGAAACTTCCCAAAGAAGTACGCAACACATTCTGGCGCTATATGCCATTCCCGCAAACGCTAAAAGACAAACTGAAAGACCGCAACCTCATCTATCAGGAACTCTACCAGAAAGATATGAACCGCGCTATGTCGGACGGATATTGATAACAGACAAGGCAGGAAAATATGCGGATTTTAGCGAAGGAACTCCTTAATTTATACTCTGACGGAGAAAAAGAACCGGCGGCAAGCGAGCAAATTGAACTATGCGGCTGGATTCACCGCATCCGCGAACTTGGCGCGGTAAACTTTGTTGTCCTGCGCGACCGTTCCGCGCTCATTCAGTTGGTACTAGACGGCAAATGCCCCTATCCGCTCGAATCGGTTGTCCGCGTATCCGGTAATCCGGCGCGAAATCCGAAAGCGCCGGGCGGCGCGGAATTGCGCGTCATTTCTATGGAACTTTTGGGCGGCGCGGACGGCAATTTGCCCTATCAGGTAAATGCCGATGTTTCAAAAATTGGACTTGAAGCAATACTTGATAACCGCGCTCTCTCGCTTCGCAACCCGAAAATCCGTTCTATATTCAAAGTGCAGTCCACGATTATCGAAGCATTTGGTTCGTATCTCCGCGCACATGACTTTACCGAGATAAAAACAAGCAAACTGGTCGCGGGCAGCACAGAAGGCGGCACGGAACTTTTTGAGGTTGATTACTTTGACCGCAAACTATGCCTTGCGCAGTCCCCTCAGCAGTACAAACAGATGATGGTGGCAAGCGGGCTTGAACGGGTTTTTGAAGTAGCGCCCGCCTATCGCGCCGAAAAACACGATACTCCCCGCCATTTAAATGAGTATGTGTCGATGGACATAGAAATGGGATTTATTGAGAGTGAAATTGACCTTATCGAACTGGAAAAAGAGCTCTTAGCGCATATTTTTGAAGAGGTTGCCGCCAAAAATGCCGCCGATGTAGCGGCGTGGCAAGACAAAGGAGCGTCTGTTCCAGTGCCTGATGGCATCCTTAAAGCGCCCATTGTAGGCTACGAGGAGGCTCTCAAAATAGTAAACACAACGGAGGGTAAAACCGGACAGGGACAGGAGCGCATCTTCGATATGAGCCCGGAAGCGGAACGGCGTATCTCAGTCTGGTCGGAAAAGGAATATGGAACGCCGCTCGTATTTGTAAATGATTTTCCGCGCCGGCTGCGCCCGTTTTACACATACCCATCAGGCGCGTCCGGCACTATGAGTTTTGACGCAATATTCCGGGGGCTCGAAATTACCACTGGCGGACGCCGCCACAATGAGTACGAAGTTCTCGCGGAAGCGCTGCCCCGCTTCGGACTAAAAAAAGAAAATATGGAAGGCTATCTTTCGATATTTAAATATGGCTGCCCGCCCCACGGCGGCTTTGCTATAGGCTGTGAACGCCTTACCCAAAAGTTGCTCGGTCTTACAAATGTAAAAGAGGCAAGCCTCTTTCCCCGTGACCGTAAACGGATAACTCCGTAAACTCCAGTGTGTATGCCCGGAGGGAGATTTGAACTCCCATGCTTTTAACGGCACTGGTACCTGAAACCAGCGTGTCTACCAATTCCACCATCCGGGCATTTACCCCAGTCTGACTGAAAACCCGATTTTTGCCAAGTGGCTGTTCATTATCCTTTATATTAAAACAGGGTGATAGCGCATTGATTTCGTTCTCTATTACCCCACAACTGCTCTCGTTCCGTCCTTCCCGCCGGAAAAGGAAGGAAGTTTACCATTCTTTTGCCTTAAACTTCGCTCCGGTCTTTGCCAATGTAAATGTCTCTCCGCTCTGTGTTAATACATACAGCCCTTTCCTTTGCGCATACTTTATTATTCCTTCCGGCATCACTCCTCCCGCTATCGCTCCTACTATCTTCCTTCCATCTTTCTTTGTGTCCATATAGCGCCGCACAGTCTCTATCCTCTCTATATGCATCTTTACATACTCTATTTCAAACTTTGTCTTCACTTCTATCGCCATCGCATATTCACCATTCTCCAGAAAGAAATCGACTTCCGCTATACATTCATCGTTTTCAACAAATTGTTTCCTCTGCGCCGCTTGCGTGAACTCATATCCTAACGGCGTAAACTTCCGCCATACTTCGGTGCTTACCATGTCCTCTATTAGTCGTCCTAAAGATTTACTTATTCCGTCCACATTCTTTGATACCTGGTCGACATTCTTTGTTGTCATGTCTACCCTTGCAGACATTTCCGCTATTTGCTTATTTAAAGCCGCCTGCTGTACCTTGAACTCAGCCTGCCACTTTTCTTGTTGCGCCTCATGTTTGAGTAACATCGCCCAAAATTCTTCCGCTGTGGGCAAATTTCTTAGCACTTCCGCCGGTAAACCCATCTTTTGCCTCCTCGCCTAATATATATCCCTTTGCCTGTCCATTCAACCGCTCCGTCCTTACAGTACACCGCTGCCGTGCGCGGCGCATTGATTTCGCTCCGTTCACCGCTCCCATGCCTCGCTCCGTCCTTCCCGCAGGAAAAGGGTGGAAGTGTTACCATTGTTTTGCCTTAAACTTCGCTCCGGTCTTTGCCAATGTAAATGTCTCTCCGCTCTGTGTTAATACATACAGTCCTTTCCTTTGCGCATACTTTATTATTCCCTCAGGCATCACTCCCCCCGCTATCGCTCCTACTATCTTCCTTCCATCTTTCTTTGCGTCCATATATTTCCTCACTGTCTCTATCCTCTCAATATGCATCTTTACATACTCTATCTCAAACTTTGTCTTTACTTCTATCGCCATCACATATTCACCATTCTCCAGAAAAAAATCGACTTCCGCTATACATTCATCGTTTTC
>JAIROZ010000038.1 GCA_031257255.1 Spirochaetaceae bacterium
GGGACTGGGAGCAAGGGATAGGTCTGTTTATTGGGCGATATCAGGGGATAGGGGAATCGTCAACTTCGTTGACGCGGGTACAGGGGATAGCATCCGCTCAACACGAAATACAAATTCAAACGGAGAGTTCTTTGCTCTCTTTCATATATTTATCATATCTAACAGTGCAATCTGCGGTAGGCAAGAGATACCGGACAGAAAAACTATCCCCTATCCCCTATCCCCTCGAACAACACAGCGCTTCCAAGCGTGAACCCATATCACAAACAAAAAGGAGACCAAAATGGCAGTAATGAATGACGTTACCGAAGTGTTACACAAGATTGAGGCTAAACTTTACCCCAACTATCTGGGCAAAGGCGGCGGCGCGTATGTCGCAAGAAGTAAAGCCGAAGCGCCCCTCTCTATAGAGGATATTTGCGCCAGCGCAAAGAATCGCGGAGGCTTTACCGGGCAGTATGAGGACTTGGTAGAGCATACTCATGTCTTTATCAACGAGATGATTTACCAGTTACTGGACGGCTTTTCGGTGCAGGTCGGCGGGTATTTCTCACTGCATACCCGGATAGGCGGACCTATAACGGCGAGCGGGACACTATCGGTTCGGACAAAATCGCCGTGTCGTTCCGCGAACTTGCCGCGCTCAAAGAACTACTCGCAAAGATAAAGGTAGAAAATGAAGGACTGGCGGGGGACGGCGGCCAAAAGGCGCAGCCTTTTGGCTTGGGAGTTTGCGCAAGCGCAAACTCCATGCGGAATATAGCGTGGAGTTTTGCCAACGGCAAAACTCCGTATGTAATCCGGCGTAGCCGGATTACACGGGCGCTCAACAGCACGGTAACTCCCGGCGGGATGGTTCATATCACGGGGCACAAAATCAAGGTCGAGGGCCAAAAGGCAAAGCCTTTTGGCTTGGGAGTTTGCGGCTATGCCGCAAACTCCAGGGAATTATTGCATGGAGTTTTGCCTTGGCAAAACTCCCAAGCTGTCCGGCATAGCCGGACAGCTTGCCTGCGGGGTGTGGTTTGTGAATCAGACGGACGGGACACGGACGAAGGTTGCTGAAAACCTTGCGGTGGCGGCACGGATGCCGCCTGTTTTCAAGGCGACACTTTCGCAGAGCGAAAGTGTATAAGCAAAATTGACAGGGATGGCAATTTTGCGGCGTAGTAGCGCTTGCCCCTGCGTTGGCAGCGGGAAAGTATAAGGTGGAGATTGTTACGCAGTTTACCGGAGGAAGTTCACACTTAAAAGAGCCGCGTACAATCAAATTCGAGCCTGAATTGATAGTTCAATAAGGACGCGGGTCTCCACTGAATATGAGTGGGGGTCAACACTAAACAAGAGTGGTAAAGCCCACTAAATAAGGGTGAGGTTTGCCACTGAATATGGGTGTGTACCCCCCACTGAATAAGGGAGGGAATTCCAGTGTGCGGTAATCAGTACGAGCGCTGTTATCTGTGTTAGTAGTGATTTTCCTTCACAAAATACCGGCAACAGGCAACCGGTTACTGGAAACCAACAGTGGTTTTTTGCCTTCAGTTGAAGGCTAAAAAACGCCAATCGTAGATTGGCGCGCTCTCTTGCGAGGGCGAAATAATAAGCAGGCGGGCGGGATGTATATCCTAAGACCCGCGTAGGAGATTATCAATGGCTGTTTTAAAGAAAGCGGAGGGAGTTTTTGTTGTTAGGGGCACAGGAAGATGCAACAATTTTCGTGTGGGCGGGATACGAATCCCTATCGTCCCGCTCGCAATTATACTGGCTGTACTCTGTATAGTTACGGTAACGGATTTTTATTTTGTCTTTCTTTTGCCTATCATCGCATTTTTGTGGGTTGAAATTAAAAAAGACAAAGAAGGCATTATTCTTGACGGGAACGCAAGAACACTCTCGTGGCCCGTTTTCGACATCAAAAACTACATCAAAGGAGCGTATCCGCGCAAGGAAATATCACTAGATAAAATACTCTCTCTTGATGAAGACGAAGAATTGGCAGGTAGCGACCATAATGTCGTTCATTATTCTATAACTTTGACCGGCGAATGGGGAACAAAAAAATTTTGGTTCCCATTCTCGGAAGACAGAACTCAATTTTGCGCTCTTTTGGCAAATTCCAAAAAGCAGTCTCTGCAAAATGCGCCCGGTGGTACGGCGGCGGCTGTAAGCGCTGTCGAGGAAAACAAATGAGTAATAGAATGAACGAAGCGCAGATTAAAAAATTGGCTGAATTGATTACGGGTTTATTGCAAGACCTGGGCAAAGAAAAGTTTAGCGATGCCGCTTTTTTTGGGGTAATTCCCGCGAAAAAACTTGGGCAGGCAAAACTCGCGATGGGGGTTCAGAATGACGAGCAGGTTATTTTGCTTTACGATGATACGGTATTCGGTTCTGCAAAAGAAGGCATACTCATTACATCGTGGGGCGTTCGTCAAAAATCAATCGACAGCACATGGAACCTTCCGTGGAACAGACTGCAAGAGTTTACATTTGGCAATGTAAAAGGCGTGTTAAACAAGCAACTGCCGTTGATAAGCAAAGACGGCGAAGAAAAAACTTTGTACAGCACAAGCGGCAGTATCGACCTGAACATTCTTAAAAAAATTATTCAGGACGGTATAGAAATATGTTTGGCGGGAGAGGAAAACGCAATAGCGAAAAAGCCTGCGGCAAAACCGCCCGCTCAATCTGCGGCAAAACCGGGCTGCGCCCAATGCGGCGCGGCGCTGGCGGCGGACGCGCTTTTTTGCCCTAAATGCGGGGCGAAAGTTCAGGCGGAAGAAGCTGCGTTTTGCTCGAAGTGCGGCAACAAACTAAAAGCTGACGCAAAGTTTTGCCCCAAATGCGGCACAAAAACCGGCGGCGAGGAACCGCCTGCAAACGAAACTCCCGCTCCTCCGGCACAAACCAGACAGAAAGCCATTGCCGCGAGTGGTACTGAACGCAGCCCTGTATCGCCGGAGGAAGCAAAAGCGCTTGCGAATTTGAAGCAATTCCTTGCGGAAGGCGGGGATGTAAATAAAAAGGCGGAAAACGGCTTAACAGCGTTAATGGCAGCGGCGGCGAACGGGTGTGGCGAAATTGTCAAACTGCTTATAGAAGCGGGCGCTGATGTTAATGCTGAAATGAATGACGGCTCAACAGCGTTAATTTTTGCGGCACACGAAAAACATAACGATGTTGTGCAACTGCTTATCAAAGCGGACGCCGATACTTCGGCACAGGAGGAATAATAATATGAAAGATATGGTTGACGAATTCTTAAAGGGATTCTCCGCATTGATGCCGGAATTCTACAATAACTATGCGGATCTTTTTAAAATAAAAAGCATGGCGGACTGGATTGTAAATGGAAAAACAATGTCTATGGACGAACTCGTGTATTGGTATTTTGTTCAGGAACTTGCTAAAAAGCAGGTAAATTCTTTTGCCAATAAACTTCCTGATGAAGTAAAAACCAAAGTCGATACTCTTATTGATTCTGTAAAGGATAAATAAAATTTTAATCAAACATTTTTAGGAGTAAAATTATGTTTTGTGAAAAATGCGGAACTTCTTTAGAAGATGACGCGAAATTTTGCGACAAATGCGGCGCAAAAGTCGAGGCGGCAGAGAACGAAAACTCCGCCGAAGTTGATTACGAAGTGGTTGATTCCGCAGATGCGGAAGATGAAGGCGCACGGCTTCCCGCCGTTATCAACAAAAAACCGCCGCGCAAAACCGTCGGCGCAAAAACCGAAGGTGAAATCGAAATTAACGACATCGCCGGTTTGCAGAATAGGCTCAACGCCATCCGCGAATCCGAGGACAACGATACCGCCCTTTCCTGCGCCATCGAAGCGCAGTTGCAGGTTCTAGACACGCTCGGCTCGCCCGAAATGTCCTCCGGTACATTCGATTTGATGATTCAGGCATTAAACCGTGGATTGCAGCAGGTAACGAGCGAAACCGAAAAAAAGGAAATGCAGGAACGCGCCTCCATTATGGCTGTGAATATGGTCTTTTTTATGGAAGCGAAACTCCGTTACGAAGAAGACAAGTATTCCAAAATGGGCAAGGAATTACTGAAAAAAGGCTGTACACTGCTCGCGCAATCTTCAGCGGGTATGCTGCGCGGCGGCATAGCGGGCGGCGTCAGGACGCTCGGCGCAAAACTGTATGATGACATCGCAAATAATGGCGGCTTTTTCGATATGCTGTTTGATTTTATAGGCAAAAAAGAACGCCTTGCAAAAAATCAAACGGAATTTCAGAATTTTATTTTCCAATTTATCGGGAAACTCGACCGCTACGGGCATATTTTTGGAAAGTCCGTTGTTCTTTCCGAATTTGTTTTGCGTTACAAAGATATGATGCTGCAAAAACAATTACCGCAAAAACCTGCCGAACCTGCCGGTCCGGTGGGAAAAGGGATTTGGGTGTTGTCTTTTTTTATGTTCGCGGTTGTCAACCTCATTTTGGGGCTTGTCCTAATCAGCGCGTTAAAAATGCCGGTAGACACTTTTATTTTGATTCCCATCACAAGCGTCGTGCTGTGGCTTGTTATCAATATCATAAAAACAATTTCAGGCATTGCGGGTGTTGTTAGCGAAAAGAATTTATTTAACAAAGCGCAAGCCGCGTATGAAAGGCTGGTTGATCATACAGGCAATTATTATGAAGCGCTTGCGGATAAAATCGGCATACTTTCGCCGGCAGAGGGCGCGGCGGGCATTACACTCAATCAATCTCTTGTGAAATCAGATGTCCGCCTCATCGAAAAATACAACAAGATTAATCAGCGGCGGGTTTTTTTGAAGGGGACAAAAAGCAAAACGACTGCCGCGTTTCTCTGTTTGTTTTTAGGATTTTTAGGCGCGCATCGTTTTTATGTCGGACGGACAGCTTCGGGCGTGGTTATGATTTTGCTTGTCGAAACAGGCATCAGTTTTATTTGGGCGATAGTCGATTTTGCGCGGATTTTGAACGGCAGTTTTACCGACAAAAACGACAATCCGTTAGGGTAAGGAATAATTATGGGATTATTAGGCGGATTAGTAAACGCATTTCTTGAAGGTGTAGCGGAAGAGGCAGGCGTGACCGTTGGCGGCGCGGAAAATGATTTTGCCCCGCAAAGCGGCGCAGGTTGTTCTTGTCCCCAATGCGGGAAGCGGCTAAATTCCGGAGCGGCGTTCTGTTCATCTTGCGGGGCGCGTGTTTCAGGAAGTCCACGCGCCGAAGCCGGCGGCGGAAAACAACGAAACGCCCCGCAAGCGGAGCCGCAAGAGACAATGGCAAGTTTTACCGTTAAATACCAAATAATTGGCAGAGGCGGCGTTGTTATGAACGGAATCCGGTACGCTAATGTAAAAGCAAAAAACTTGTACGAGGCAAAAAACGCCTTCCGGTTTCGATTTGCTGATTCAGGAACGACAAAATATAAAATTGTAGGCGTTATACGGAACTAGCGCATGAACAGCAGCCGAGCCTCGACAATCTTGTCCACGTCGAGGTTATTCAGCAGTTTCAGTGCCACAAGGCGGCGAGTTTGTCCTGAGCCTGTCGAAGCCCTGCCGGGTTTTCGCACTATGGAGGATGAGTATAAATCAAACCCTTGCAGGCATGAACCTCGGTATATTATTGCAAAAGGACGTGCGCTATGCCTCCGGCGCTACCGATAAAGGCATACGGGTCTGGCTTCCGTATATCAGCAATAACGACTACTGGAAAAACATCGATCTTGCCGCCGAACAGGTTATCGTCCAGTTAGGCTTGCGCCGGCAAACGGGGTTTATCGCCGCCTGGGATGCCGCTGTTGTCATTACCCGCGATAAACAATCCGGCGTGTGCGCGTACCAAAGGCTTCCCGGCAGATACACCCCGGTCTTCTATAACGAAGCGATAAGCATGGCTATCTATGCCGAAGAAACCCTGCCTGTCGCCCAGAAAACAACGCCGCTTTCCGGCAGCCGCAGCCTTGCGTGGGTTCCCAGTTTCGCGCAGAACGAACAGGACGCTCTGACAAAGGCGGATTTCTTCATGAAAAAAGCAAGGCTAAAGAATTGACCCGTATCACCGTGGCGCGTATAAAGCCTGTTCCCCACAGTTTGACGCACGGGGGGGCTTCGGCCTTACCGGGTTTTCCAGCGCGGCTGCCGTTGGGCAGGGAACGGGGTATAGCAGCGGGCAGGAGGCTGCAATGCTGGCGCTTACAGGCAGCCTTGCGCCATTTTCCCTGAATTTTTTGTAAAATACTCCAAAACGGCTCTTGACAAATATAAAACAAGTAATATTATGTAGTTTAACAGGAGAAGAACCTTAATTTATGGGAAAAAACTGTTTATTTGGATAAATGAAGCCATTGGATGCATTGCATTTATCATGCGCGATAAACGCTAAAGCAGATTATTTTATAACAGTAGATGACGGCATTTTAAAATATAAAACAAATGAAATATCAATTTTTGATCCAATAGCATTTATAAAACATTGGGAAAGTCTGGAGGGACAAAATGACTGAGACGGTATTAATGAAAACCGGCATGAAGGTACTCATAGAACAGCTCGGAAATATA
>JAIROZ010000116.1 GCA_031257255.1 Spirochaetaceae bacterium
GCCCGTCCAGTGCGTGTAAACGCCGGTAAGCGCCTTGATAAGCGTGGATTTACCGGCGCCGTTTTCTCCCATAAGCGAATGAATCTCGCCCCGTCTGAGCGTGAAATCAACATTGTCCAAGGCGTGAACGCCGGGAAACCTGATGTCGATAGAATTCATCCGCAATATGGTATCGGCGTCAGGGACGCTCTTAATTTTGCCTAAAGCGCCGTTAAGGGCATCCTTGACACCGGGAATTTCGTTCATCTGTGTTAATACTGCCTGCTGGGATATGCTGCGGCGGCGTTAGTCTGGTCGAATTGGCTTTCTTCGGAGACTACCCATTTCTGGACGGGCTGTCCGCTCAGAATTTTAACGGCGGTGTCCATCACCTGCGGACCCAAAAGCGGGTTGCACTCGATAGTGGCGTTCAGTTTGCCCGCCATCATCGCCTCAAAAGCGCCCTTTACCGCGTCCACCGATACAACGATGATGTCCGTACCCGGCTTGCGCCCGTACTCTTCTATCGCCTGAATCGCGCCTATCGCCATATCGTCATTGTGCGCATAGAGCGCGTCAATGATAGCGCCGTCAGACTTTAGAAACGCTTCCATTACTTGCTTGCCTTCCGAGCGTGTAAAGTTGCCCGTCTGCGATTTGATAATCTTGTAGTTCGGGTAGCCTGCCAGCACTTCCTCAAAACCAATCTTGCGGTCGGTCGCGGCTGCCGCGCCCACCGTGCCTTGCAGTTCCACGATGTTTACCGGGTTTTTGTCTCCGCGCCCAATCTGATTCATGTAGTTGACGAGCCATGTTGCCGCCCTCTGTCCTTCCAGTTTGAAATCCGAGCCGATGAAGGCGGTAAACAAGTTGTCCGGGTCGTTGGCGTCATTCGGGTCGGCTTTGCCGTCCGAGCCGTCTATCGTGCGGTCTACGCAGATGGTCGGAATCTTCGCGTCCTTGCACTCGCGCAGTATCGCTTCCCAGCCTGTGGAAACCACCGGCGTAAAGGCGATAATGTCAACCTTTTGCTGGATAAATGAACGAATTGCCTGCAACTGGTTTTCCTGCTTCTGCTGAGCATCCGAAAACTTGAGTTCGATGTTCCAGTCCGCCGCAGCCTGCTTTACCGAATTGGTACAAGCGGTGCGCCACTCGGACTCCGCGCCGATTTGCGAATACCCCATGACAATCTTCTTGTTCATTCCCTGGGTTACTCCGCCTTCAGCTTTCTTTTTCTGACAGCCGGTAAGCGCCGTAAGCGCAAAAACCGCCGCAAGCGCCGCTATAACGGCGCACATGTTTTTTGCTTTCATTTAGTTCCTCCTTCCGAAAGTAAAAATGGTGGTGGGTCGCGGGATTTTCCCGCGCAATGCCGAAACTCCGCAGACGCAAAGTTTCAGTATAATGGTGTATTATACATTAAGCGCCATTACTTTGTCAACCATTTTTTGACATTGTACTTGTCTGTAAACAGACAAGTCTATTCATTGTACGGCGGCATAAATGCCGAAAATTCATTATAGGTATGAAAAAAACGGCATCCTTCCTTTTGATTTTTATATTACTGTTTTTTTGTTCGGCATTGGGCGAAGAGCAGGCTTCAGAGAAGGAAGCGGAGCAGGCTTCTCTGAAGGAAGAGGAAGTTCGCTGGTATATTTCCAACGAGAGCGGAATGGCGCTGGAAAAATCCATCCAGACACGCGCAATGCGCGAAAAGTATGCCTTGCAGGTCAGGTATATTGACAGCGCCGCCGCGCCCGCCGAAATCCGCAAATACTATTCCCCGCCATGGAAGGTTGAACGGCGCATACTATACGAAAACGGCAAACGTTTGCGTACCCAGTGGAGTTACTGGGACGATGCCGGTGTTACCTACTTTGTTGCCACGATAGGCAATGACGGCGCGGGATTTATTGAATGGTACGATGAAACCGGGCGCATAGTGGAAGAACAGCGCCTTGACGCGGATGGGAGCGGTTATTATGTGAGTTATACCTACAAAGACCTGTTTTTGATAAAGGCGCAGGCTACCGCCATCGAGCCGTACAAAAAACCGGAGGAGAAAAAACCAGAGCCCCCCAAAACGCCGCCGCAAGAGCCGCCGCCTGAAGCAAGCGCGGAGAATGACGGCGCTGCGGAGAACGCGCCTGCCGAAGCCGCCGCCGTTGCCGAAGTTGCCGCCGCAGCGGGCGGCAAGAAAACGGAGGCAAAAGCCGCCGGTAAAAATGCCGCGCCCGCCGCAACCGCCGCCGCCGAAGCCGCCGCCACGACCGCCGCCGCCGTGGAAGAAGCAGTAGTAGAAAATGCCGCGCCGGAAAATCCCGAAGAAGCGGCGCAGGATATAAGCGCCGGCAAGAAAAAACCCAAGCCGCCCAAAGCGCCTAAACAAAAAAAACAAAAACCGCCCAAGCCGCCTAAACCGCCAAAGCCTCCCAAAGCCCCCAAGCCGCCGAAAGCGCCTAAACAACCCAAAGCGCCAAAGGGGGCAAAAACACAAAGCGCCGGTACAGAGGCTCAGGAAATCCCGCCGCCCGAAAATACCGGCACGATTGCCGCAGCGGACGCGCCCGCCGCAGCGGACGCGACTGTTGCGGCAGATTCAAGCGCTACAGCGGACGCTGCCGCAGCGCCGGTAACCAAACCGGCGGCAGGAACCAAAACGGCGAAGGCAAACGGGGCAAAACAGACGGCGGCATCTCCGGCACCCGCGCCGGTAACAAAAGCGGCGGCAGAACCTGCTGCAGAGCCTGCGGCAGTCCCGGCGGAAAAACCGGCGGAAAAGCCGCCCGCAAAACCCGCGCCTTATGCCGCAAAACAGGTACGCAATCCCGAAGCGCCTGCCGAAATTCCGGCGGGTTTTGTGGCGCGTTCCGGGCGCGAAGGCGCTGTTATTTGGACAGATACCTACCGCTATGCCCGCCAGCGCTCGCTGCGCTCAATAGAAAGGCGCATATATGCCGCCGGAGACGCAAAGGCGGAACTCATCAGAATGTCTATTCCGCGTACCGTGCCGAGGGAAACAAACGAAAACAAATTTGTAAAACCGGGTACAAGTTTTATTTCCAGTTTTATTGCCGATGCCTTGTACCTGAACGCGGAACGAGTGTCTTACATTACGGACAGCAAACAGCGTATCATAACGCAATTATTCTACGATGGCGGCGGCGAACTTTTGGGAGAAATGCACAATAAATGGGAACAGGACAGGTTAATGGAGGTTCTATGGATGGGCGGCGAGGATGAACGCCGCGTTGAATATGCCTACAACAAGAACGGAGACCGCACAAGCGAAAAAAATTTCAACAAGGGAACGCTGGAACGCACTGTTGAAATTGACGGCTCCCGCGAAATTGAGCGTATCTACAAAGATAACTTTGTAATTCTGGAGGCTGTCTGGGAAGACGGACGCAAACTGAACGAAGTCCGGTTTCATAAGGAACTGCCGCAACTTCGTACACAAAGGGCTCTGTCATCGCGGAATGTTCCGCCGGAGGAGAGCCCTCCGACAACGCAGAAGTCATTGGAGACGGAGAGTGCCCCGGAGCAGCAGCCGGAGCCGGAAAATCAAGAGAATTAAAATGAAGAAAAATATATTTGGAAACATCAGATGGACGGCATTTGTCGCGTGGCGTTATGTGTCAAAAAAAGGACAGCGTTCACGCTCTCAGATGGCGCTCTCAATATTGGGCATAGCGATAGGCGTCCTCTCGCTTACGGTAATACTTTCGGTAATGAACGGATTTCAACTCGGCTTTATCGAGAGCATCATCGAAATCTCATCATACCACCTGCGCGTCTCAAATTTCCCAAAAGAAGACGAAGCGCTAATTTCACAAATCCAAAGATTGAACGGCGTAAAAACGGCGGCGCTTTTTTTTGAAACCAAAGGGCTGCTAAAAGGGACGGGCGGCGGCGGCGCTGTTTTTTCTTCGGACGAAAGCCGGCAGAGCGCCGTTTTAATACGCGGTTTGCGTCCCAGCACCCTTACCGTAGACAAGGGGATGGCGGAACATCTGGAGTTTGAACGGGGCGGCTTCAATATAGAAAGGCGCGGTTCCATACTGCTGGGCAGCGAATTGGCATCTTCTTTGGGGCTGCGTTTGGGCGATGAATGTGAATTCATATCGCTGTCAAATATTTTGCCCGGCGATAACGAAATGCGGCAGGCGCGTTTTACAGTGCGCGGAATTTTCCGCACCGGTTTTTTTGAGTACGACCTAAGTTGGGCTTTTATCAATCTGGAAGACGCGCTCGAACTGGAAAACGGCGCTGCACACGAAGCGTCCGCCGGGACTGCCCCCACACTCGGCATAAAATTAAAACACCGCGAGCAGGACAGGCAGTTTGCCCTTCAAGTTGAAACGCTTTTGCGGGACAGCATTGGCGGCGCTGTACAACAAGAAAATATCCATGTAAATTCATGGCGCGATTACAATAAGGCATTTTTTAACGCCCTCCGTACCGAAAAACTAATGATGTTTGTACTTGTCGGTTTGATATTCATAATTACCGCGATGAACATATACCATTCGCAGCGCCGCATGGCGCTGGAACGGAGCGAAGAAATTGCGCTGCTTCGCGCTGTAGGCGCAACACCCGCCGCCGCCCGCTCTGTCTTTGCCCTCTCAGGCTGCATACTGGGGGCGTTAGGCTCTACCCTGGGAATGATACCCGCCCTGCTGATAGTTACACATATACGCGGCTTTTTTTCGGCAATAGAAGCGGTAATAAACGCTATTCTTGGCGCTTTGTCATTTATTTCCGGCGGAATTATAGGCGGCGAGTACTCTATTTTCTCTGTGGACGCATTCTATCTTAAAGAAATTCCCGCCCGCGCCATCCCGCAAGAAATAGTGATAATCTATCTATGCGGTTTTTTGTCCGCTGCTATCTCCGCGTTCATCGCGTCCTCCCGCGTTTCGCGCATACGCCCAGCCGAGGCGCTAAGATACGAATAAGGGCAACGCTGATAAATTGACTCTTCGGCAAGCCCCAATTTTTGAGGCTTGCCTGTTACAACAACGCTACCGGTTACGGGGCTGCTCAGGTCTGTCCCCGCGGGACCTTCCCCGCAGGCGGCAAAAGCCAGCAGCAGCGCCAGCCCTCCTGACCAGATGTAAATGTTTTTCTTTTCCATGAAAAACTCCTTTGCGCGGCTTTTGCCGCGCCATATTGATATAACCCCGGCGTACGCCGGGGCTTGTTTACCCGTAAATACGGATAGAACACGAGGTTGAGAGAATGTATTTTTGCTGCCTTGGATGGCGTTTTTTACCGGATTATTTTGAGATGTAAAGCATACGGGGGGGCTGGGCGCGGGGCTGGACAGCGGGGCTGGACAGCGGGGCGCGGGGCGCGGTATATTAGCGTTATGGGATTAGCGTTATTAAAGTATCAATACGAAGAACCTGTTAAGAGCAGCCGGTATTTCCGCCCGCGCCCAGAAATGAAGTATACATACGCGGATTATGCCGCATGGGAATTGCCGCCGCGCAAACGCTACGAACTTTACCACGGCAGAGCATTTGCCATGGCAGCGCCGAGTATTGCCCACCAAACCATACTGCTCAACTTAGGGGTGGAACTTAGTACTTTTCTAAAGAACAAAACTTGCCGCGCTTTTGTAGCCCCGGTGGATGTGCGCCTTTTTCCGAGGGAAGACAGGCTCGACACTACGGTTGTTCAGCCGGATGTAATGGTAGTCTGCGACCCCAAAAAATTATCGGCAAAAACCTGTGATGGCGCTCCAGACTTTATTGCCGAAATTCTATCTCATTCAACGCGGCGCAGCGACTTGCTCAACAAACTAAACCTCTACGAAGAGGCTGGAGTGCGCGAATACTGGATAATAGACCCGGAACTCAAGACCATTCAGCAGTACATTCTAAGCGAAGCGGGCTACATAGCGCATACCTTCGGCGAAGGCGAAGTTCCTGTTCATATCTTTGACGGCGAACTAAAACTCTCTTTCGACAACATATTTGTTAGAACCTAAGAGAAGCACCGGTGTTTTTAACTCATTCCTTCAATCCAAAAAGTAAATTCCGGCGGTAGGGGAGCGCTTATCTCCAAAGCGCCGCCATCCGGACGCGGAATGTTAAGGCTGCGGGCGTGGAGCAGAAGCCGGCGCAAATTGAATGTTTTGCGGAGGCTTTTGTTAAGGGCAAAATCACCGTACTTGTCATCGCCTAGAATGGGGCGGTTTATTTTTTGCAAATGACGGCGTATCTGATGAAGCCGCCCCGTCTCTAACTCCAGTTCAAAAACAGCATAGGGCAGCGGGGGCGGCGCATTTGCAATGCCTGTTCCAAGCAGAATATAGCGGGTGCGGGCGCATTTTTGATTGCCGTGAACTTCAACAGGGATATTGATAATGCCCGAAGCATCAAAATTTGAGGCATTGCCGCGACCGGATGCCGCGCATACGGCTATGTAATTTTTGCAAGCCTCGCGGCTTGCGATTTTACCGGCGTACCATGCGGCATTCTTTGCGCCTTTGGCGGTAAGCAGAACGCCGGATGTGTCCTTGTCTAGCCTGTGTACAAGACGCGGCTGCGCTTGCGCCTCCGTGTAACGGCGCTTTAGCAGCAGGTCAACACTTATGCCTACCCCCTTGCCCCCCTGAACGGCAAGCCCCGCCGGTTTGTTCAGCGCGAGGCAGGTCTCATCTTCGTAAAGAATATCCGGGAACTTCATAAGAAATTGGCGGCGGTTTTTATGGATGTTTGCGCATCCGCCGCCTGCCTCCGCGCCTGTAAGCGTCTTATCGCAACCCGCCATCGCGCCTTGTCGTAGAGCGGATAATTGAGAGTGAGCATTTTTTCAAGGCAGAGAACCCAATTTTCTTCGTCTACGGCGGCGCGGAGTTTTTGCCTGACCAATTCCTTTAGGAATTGGCGGGCATCCTCAGCAAAGTGGCGAAAATACGGCTCCTCGGCTTCCGCCTTTAGCACTTCAACAAGAAGAACAAATGCCTCGTAGACAAAATCCGCCTTTATCAACTCTTCGGCTAATGTGTAAGCCAAATCCATCCAGTCGCCTCGTTCAAAGTAGTCCCTTAGCGGAAAGTCCAGCCCGCCGTACTTGTGCCAGAAGGCTATCGCGCTCTCTGCCCGAAAGTGAAACAACTCAAAAAGCACAAGCCGCGCCCGCGCTTCGCCGTCTCCCGCTTCCGCCTCTTCCAAAAGAAAGGCGCGGAAATCGAAAGGCTGCGCCGGACGGGTAGGGCGAAGCCACTCGTACTTTTTATCGCGCAGACGGCTTTCCATACCGGAAAGCGTCTTGGCTAGATTCTTGTACGCAAGCAGCAAAAGGCGCATGCGCTCATCGCTGCCTTGCGGTGTATCGGGATGATGACGCTTTGCCTGTTCGCGGAATGCCTTTTTTACCTCCGCAAAGTTTGCGTCCGGGCTCACACCAAGTATTTCGTAAGGGTCGGTCATACAACTCTAATAGATAAATTGTATAACAAAGACGGGTTATGCCGCCACCGCCCGCCGCCTTTGGCGGGGCTAGTTACCGCGCCTTGACGGGCGCTATTCTATGCTTATGAATCAACTTGCTGTTGAACTTAACAAGACACTGGAGGGGACGGCGGCGGAGCAATTGCTGTCCGATTTGGGCAGGCGCATATACTTTCCAAAGGGCATTATCGCGCAGTCGGCGGAGGCAAAAAAGAGCGCCCACCGCGCCAATGCGACTATCGGGATGGCTTGCAGCGGCGGCAAACCGCTGCGGCTGCGGGTCTTTGCCGAACAATTTCCCAGTTTTACAGAGAATGAATCTGTGGCTTACGCGCCGACAGCAGGCGTGGAAA
Source organism: Spirochaetaceae bacterium (assembly GCA_031257255.1). Lineage (GTDB taxonomy): Bacteria > Spirochaetota > Spirochaetia > Treponematales > Breznakiellaceae > JAIROZ01. The sequence continues at coordinate 7,799 of JAIROZ010000116.1, forward strand.
AATTGCGCTACCTGTGGCAGGAACAGATACTCCGCAAAAATCCGGCGCTTGCCGAGGCGGACATTTCGCTGCCGGTTATAGTGCCGGGACTTACCGCCGGCATATCTTACACAGCCGACCTCTTTTTGGACGCGGGTCAGACCATACTTGCCGGAGTCCCCTGCTGGGACAACTATAGCCTTATATTTGAAGAACGGCGCGGCGCGGCTCTCAAAGGCATTCATTTTGTAAACGAAGGAGATACTTCCGTTAATGCGGGGGGGACTTCATCCGGGTGCATTGACCTTGCCGCGATAGAGAAGGCGGTAAACGAGGAAGCGGCGGGCGGGCTTGTGCGGCTTATCATCAATTTTCCAAACAACCCCACAGGCTACAGTCCCGGTGTGGATGAGGCGGCGGCAATTTCTTCTATACTGGAGCGGGCGGCAAAGAACGGCGTAAAAATCCTCGTCCTTTGCGATGATGCCTACTTCGGGCTTTTCTACGAGGAAGCGACTTTTAAGGAGTCATTGTTCGGCAAACTTGCCAATCTGCACCGGAACATACTGGCGGTAAAAATTGACGGACCCACAAAAGAGGACTATGTTTGGGGGCTGCGTCTTGCCGCCGTTACCTTCGGCTGCAAGGGAATGAACGAAGCCTGCTACGAAGCGCTCATCAAAAAGATGATGGGGCTTGTGCGCTCCTCAGTTTCCTGCGCAAACACGCCCTCTCAGTATGCCTTCATCAAAGCGCACGACAATGCCGGCATAGAGGACGAAAAACGCGCCTACTTTGAGATGTTAAAAGAACGCTACCTGCTGGTAAAAAAATTCATTGCCCAAAACAAAGCGCCGGCATTCCTAAAACCGCTGCCTTTTAATTCGGGCTACTTTATGAGTTTTAAGACGATAGGGGTCTCTGCCGAGGCGATACGCCGCGCTCTGCTTGCCGAGTATGGCATAGGCGCTATCGCTTTGGGGGCGGACTACCTGCGTGTTGCCTTTGCCTCGCTGGAAACCAGTCAGATAGAGGAAGTGTACGGCAAACTGTACGCGCTTACGCCGCTATGATAAACCGAGCATACCTTTTGCCCCATCCGCCGCTCATAATTCCGCAAGTAGGGCGCGGCGAGGAAAAAAAGATACAGGCAACAATAGATGCCTACAAACTGGCGGCGCGGGAGATTGCGGCATTCCGCCCCGCGCTCATCATTGTGCTGAGTCCGCACAGCGTTATGTATGCCGATTATTTCCATATATCGCCGGGGGCTTCCGCCTTTGGGAGTATGGCGCGGTTCCGCGCGCCGGACATCAAACTTACAGTTGAATATGATACTGAATTTACCGCCCGCCTTGAAAACTTAGCGCGGGACGCGGGCTTCCCCGCCGGAACGAAAGGAGAGCGCGAGAAGGAACTTGACCACGCATCGTTCATCCCTCTCTTTTTTATTGAGGAAGCATACCGCGAGGCGCGTTCTACGGCGCAAAGTCCGGGGATAGACTATAAGGCGGCTCGGCTTGGTGTTTCGGGGCTTTCTCTGCAAACACATTCCGAATTTGGAAGACTTATCAATCAAGCGGCAGCCTGCGCGGAGGGCGCGGATGGTAGGGCAGGCGGTCGGGGCGTTGTGCTTATTGCTTCCGGCGACCTTTCCCACAAACTAACGGAGGATGGACCTTACGGTTTTGCGCCCGAAGGTCCGGCATTTGACGCGAAAGTGTGTGATATAGTCCGGCGCGGAAAATTGGATGAATTTCTTACTCTGGACGAGGAATTTTGCGATAGAGCCGCCGAATGCGGGCTGCGTCCGCTTGCCGCGCTTGCCGGAGTATTTGAAGGACGGACTATTTGCGGCGACCTCTACTCTTACGAGGGACCTTTCGGCGTAGGCTATGCGGCTGCTTCTTTTTGCGTAAAGGAAGAACGCTAACACTATGGAGATTCGCCGGATTGATAGAGACGCCGCCGCTAAGGCTGCCGGCGGGGCAGCCAATTTTCTGCAAAGTGTTTTTTGGGCGGATTTTAAGGGACGTTTTGATTGGAAACCCTATTTTTTTGAAGCGGACATTCAGACTGGAGCGTCCGCAAATATTCAGTCTGAAATATCCGGCGCTGCGGCTGTTTCCGTAATGGTACTATGGCGCAATGCCGCGCCGCGTCTTTCGTTTGCGTACATACCTTGGGGACCGGCATTTCCGGTGCCTGACCTGATAACAGAATTTGCCGCCGGTTTACGCGCCTTTTTGCCGCGAGAGACGGCTTTTTTGCGCATTGACCCGCCGTGGTACTCCGAAGGCGCGGCGGCAAGCGCTCCGGCGCTGCCCACGCCGTGGAAGAAGGCGGCGGTTGATGTACAACCGCCCGATACGGTTATTGTTAGCCTGCAAGATGAGCCGGAGGCAATTCTGGCGCGTATGAAAAGCAAATGGCGTTACAATGTCCGGCTCGGCTGCCGTAAGGTAAATGTACGCCTCGCCGCATCTAGCGCCGCATGGCACGCCGTCAAGGATGGCGCAGATGTCCGGCGGGAACTGCAAACCTTCTACAAGTTGCTTAAAGAAACGGCGGCGCGGGACGGCATTGCTGTACATAGTTTTGAATACTACGAAACGCTTTTTGCTACGGCAAATGCGGCATTTGCCGCCGCAAATGCCGCAAACGGACGCGGCTCTATGCCGTCTGTGGAAATCCGGCTTTATCTTGCCGAATTTGAAGCGGCGGCAATAGCCGGCATTGTAACGCTCTTTTATGGAACGGAGGCTGTTTATTTGTACGGCGCATCCTCTAACAGCCATCGCGACCTAATGGCGACTTATGCCCTGCAATGGCAGGCTATACAAGATGCCAAAGCCGCCGGCTGCCTTACTTACGACCTCTTCGGCATCCCCCCCAACGACAATCCCGCCCATCCTATGGCTGGACTTTACCGCTTTAAGACCGGCTTTGGCGGAAGCATCATCCACAGACCGGGCGCTTGGGATTATGCCTACAAACCACTGCTCCGCGCCGCCTTTAATATGGCGGAATTGGCGCGAAAGAAATTGCGAGATAGGAAAAAGCGGTAATACTTTGAACGCTAAGAAAGCACTGAAAAATGCAATCGAGCATAAATCAGTGCTACCCTCAGAACTTCCCTCATTTTACAAATAGCGGTATACTGCGGTTACTATGAAGAAGTTATCGGTGTTATTGGCGGCAGTTTACCGGTGATGTACTTTTTGGCGAAGATGACGGATTGACCGGGCGGGCATTTTATGCGAGTATTCAAAAGCAAGTGGTTTGAAAGATTTGCGCGAAAAAACGGTATTGGCGATGAGGCGTTAAGGGTTGCGGTAGAGGAAATTGAGGC
>JAIROZ010000123.1 GCA_031257255.1 Spirochaetaceae bacterium
TTTCGCGCGCCGTGGTGGGGGTGTTTACCTCAACAATTTTGACGGAATTTTTTACACACCCCCCCCCCCCCCCGTCAGCCTTATCTATGTAGCCGAAGGTACTCCGGCTTACACGCAGAATGCTGGCGCTGGAAACGGCATCAACGCCGCCGTCTTCCCAACCGGTGGCGTTCGGCTTGAGCGCTTCCTGACCGGAAAGTCCCGGCGCGCTGTCTTCCGTAAGACTCCCTTTTGGCAGGTCGTCAGGCTCGCTGTCCTTGTCGCAGGCAATGAATAATCCCCCCGCAATAAGCGGGACGATAACCGTCCAATAATGACTTCTCATAAGTCCTCCTTGTTAGAAATATCTAACTATGTTAGTAGGATATAACACAATCCAGAATTTGTCAAGTGGGTTTTTTGGGCGGAGGGAATATCTGCCCTCTTGCGCTTTTTTGGCGATGTACGGCAAAATGACGGCATGGGGGATTTCTCCGAAACGGACATTAAGGCAGACAGGACGGCGTTTAACGGCGCTATTGCCGTAAACACCGTTATTTCTGTGCCTGGTACAGGCGAGGGGGTGAGACTATGGCGCATATTGTTATTGACGACAGCGAGGCGCTTGAGCGGGCAATAAAACGTTTCAAGCGTCTGGTGGAAAAAGAAGGCATTATCCGCGAATATAAACGGCGCGAATATTACGAAAAACCTTCCACTATCCTTAACCGGAAGAACAAAGCCATTCGCAGAAAACTAATGAAGAAGACGCGGAGAAGCCGCCCGGACTATTAGAGGATGACATGGCTATCATTACAATAAGCCGCGAGTTGGCGGCGCTGGGCGATGAAACCGCCCGCGAACTTGCGCGGCTTTCCGGCTGCCGTTTGGCAGACCGGAAGTTTATAGAAGAAAAAATAAAACAGTACGGCGCAAACCGGGGGCTGCTAAAAAAATTTGACGAGCGCAAACCCGGCTTTTTTTCGAGTTTGTCGGCAGAACGCGATGATTACCTTCATTACTTAAAAACAGCAATAATTGACGCGGCACTGGAAGGAAACTGTATTTTTATTGGGCGCGGCGCTTTTGCCGTGCTGGGAGACCTTCCCGCCGCGCTGCCTGTAATGCTTGTTTCCACACGGGAAGCGCGTATAGAACGAGTGCGCGGTTACTTCCGGTGCGATGAAAAAAAGGCGCTGGAAATTATTACCCGCAGCGACAACGACCGCTCAGGCTTTTATAGTTATTTCTTTGATGTTAAATGGCGCGACAGTGCCAACTACAAGATTACGCTGAACACGGCGCGGCTAACACCGTCTGTCTGCGCGGAACTTATAGACAGGGCATGCGCTCTAATTGCCGCGCCGGACGCCGAGGCGGCAACTCAAAAAAAACTTGCGGAATTGCGTCTTGCGCAAAAGATTATTCATAATATTGTATACGAAAAATCCATAAGCGTACAATTTTTGGATGCCGTAGTCAGCGGCAGTACGGCAACTTTGTACGGAGTTGCGGGGACGCTGCCGCTTGCGGAGGCGGCTCTGGAAGCGGCGCGGAATGCGGTGCTAGACGCGGCATCCCCAGACGGCGGTGTTAAAAATGTAGTTTCGGAAATTCAAATACTACAAGAGACAACGCCGTTCCATTAGGCGGTGCAACCCGCAGGCGGCAAAAAAATGAATTATGATAATTTTTCCGCAGCGCGGGATATTTTCTACCTTGCCGCCGCCTTAGCCGGAAGCGCCGCCGGAACTTTTGCCGGCGCATACTCTCCCGCAAAAACTTTAAGAGAACGCGCATTCGCTATTACCGCATCACTCTTTATTCTTACCGCAGGCATCGCTGCGGGTGCCGCAGCGCTCTGCATAAACGAATCAATAGTATATCAACAATGGATGTATATATTATCCGGTATATTTGCGATTGTTTTTTTTCTTGCATTCTTTTTTAACGGCATGAGGGCACGGTTTTTAGCCGCCGCCGTACTCAGTGTTATCGTACTCTCAGCGGTATATTTTTATCAGATTGGAAATGCCTTTAATGGGGAGAGCGTTCCTGTAGCGCATCTAATCCGGGAAAACGGAGACATTATCAGGATAAAACCATCGTACAACAAAATTGCTGTTTTTAAGACGGAAAAACAGAATGGTGACGGCACAGCATTTTTTTACGACAAACGCTACACCAACACACTAAAATACACCCTTTGTTATATACAGGCAGGAAGGGCAGCGCCGGTATTCGGCGGGGCGCGGCGCGTCATTCTGCTTTCCATAACGGCTGAACAGACTGAACCGGGGCGCTCAACCGAAGTTTTTTGGACAAAGCCTATGGAAGAAACATTTTTGGGCAGACTGCTTGGCGCTCATACCGAACTTGTAAACAGCATAAGCGAGAAAGTTTTTATCCCCCCCGGACGCGGTGTAATCGAAATGCAAATAATTTACGGCAAGGCGAAAATTCCCGCAATGGACGAAGGCGCCGCCCCCGGCGCAAGAGCGGGCGCGGTAGATGAAATTATTTTGGCGCTCCAAAATGAAGAAGGCATCTGGCGCGAAAATTGGCTTAGGGCGTTGCCTTAGATTTTTAGGGAAACGCTGATTAACTCGATGCTAATCAGTCTTTTCCTAGGGAATGCGGCGGCAGCGCCAGTTGAAGCACCTCGTCAAAAATTTCCACTGGATGAAAGGTAATGCCGTTTTTTACGATGTCGGGGATTTCATCCAGGTCGCGGAGATTTTGCTTTGGAATGATGATATGCCGCGCCTTGTTCCGCTGCGCGGCGACCGTTTTTTCTTTTAGACCGCCAATCGGCAGCACTTGCCCGGTAAGCGAAAGTTCTCCGGTCATTGTAAGGTACGGCGTGATGACGCGGTCTGCCGCCAGACTGATAAGCGCCGTTGCCATAGTAATACCGGCGGAAGGTCCG
>JAIROZ010000146.1 GCA_031257255.1 Spirochaetaceae bacterium
GCAAAACAGGACGGCGCAGCCCTCGACGAAATTAACAGCGAACTTATTACAAAAGGCTTGGAGTTGGGATTCCTGGATTTATTAAAAAATGAATATACAAATATTATTCATATTCTAAAAGAGCGTTTTGAATATGACGCATCCACAAGAAAATATTATATTACCCGTCCATTTACAACGCATTTAGATGTTCGTGTGCGCATACAGTATTATGTTGAAAGTTTTTTACGCCGGATGGAATTAGAAAATACCCCGCCTTCCTTTGACAAAATTGTTCTACATATAATGCCGCTTCTCAAAAACGGCGTTACGCCGGAACGGCAGACAATACTTAGCGTGCTGGAAGACATTGCCGATAAAACCGGAACTGACGGCTGGCGGCTAAAACGGGAAGATAGGGGGCTGTTTGAATAAGGAAAAATTAGAATGGATAACAAAGATGTACAAAAAAATATGATTCATACCCTTTTCGGCAATTTCGACCCTTCCACTATCGCCGCAAACGCGGACTTTAAGGAAGATTCTGTCCGCGCCGTCATCATCGACCCTGTCTTGCGGGAATTGGGCTGGCAGCCGGAGGCGATAGTCCGCAGCAAGGCGCTCTCTCATCCTGTCCTCAAAGTTGGGACGAGCACGCGGCATATTACGCTTATTCCCGATTACCTGCTCAAAATAGACGAAAGTTACGCATGGGTTTTGGACGCGAAACATCCTGCTCAGAATGTTCTTGACGCGAACAATGTCGAGCAGGTGTACAGTTACGCCGTCCATCGCGAGATTCGCAGCGTATACTTTGCGCTCTGCAATGGAATTGAGTTCGCGCTTTTCCGCACGAGCGACCCGGAACACCCCGCGCTCTATTTTCGTATATCAGAAATTGATACATATTGGGCAGAGGTAACGCGGTTACTGTCACCAGAAAGTTTTCAGACAGGCAAAAAGATTGAATACGAAAAACCGTTTGCGGCGCAAACCGCGCATTATAGCGCGAAGGAATTTGATTACGCGGCAAGACCGCTCTTAACGGAGATACCGGTAACGAAGCAGCGCGCCAAACGCTATTATGGGTGTAACGCATATTTTACACGGCAGGCGTGGAATGTTGTGGCTGAATATATCAAGAATTACAGCGCGGAAGGCGATGTTGTGCTTGACCCGTTTGGAGGCAGCGGCATAACGGCGGTAGAGGCGCTTATAAATAAGCGTAAAGCAATTCATATAGACATAAACCCGCTTTCTGTTTTTATGACGCAGGCGCTTGCCGCGCCTGTAAAACCAGCGGCGCTTATAGATGCTTTTTATGTAATAAAACAGCAATATCTTAAAAATGAACCAAAAACAGAAGCGCAAATAAATGAAGCATTGGAAAAATACAAATTGCCAAAAGATTTGCCATTGCCAAAAGGGAGCGATGTAGAAACTGTTTTGGAACTTTTTACTCCTGCGCAAAAAGCGCAGTTGGCATATTTGAAAGAATTGATAAAAAAGATAAAAGATAAAAATACGCGCCTTGTTTTGATGCTGGCATTTTACAATACTGTTTCTGTTGTAAATAAAACGTTTCATAAAACGCCTAAAGGCGGCGGTAATCATTTTGGATATTATTATCGCTACCGTATCGCGCCCGAACCCGCTAATTTTGATACGCTGAATGTATTTGAAAATAAATTCAAACGTGTATATGACGGGAAAAAAGAAATAGAAAAACAGGCTGCTTTGCATAAAACCGGCATAAACGAAATGTTTTTATACGCGGATATCCGCAAGGCAAGCGCCACGGATTTATCATTTTTAGAAAACGAAAGTATCGATTATATTTACACCGACCCGCCGTACGGCAAAAATATTCAGTATCTCGATTTATCAATTATGTGGAATACATGGCTTGATTTGGATGTGAGCGAAAAAGATTACGAGTTAGAGGCGATAGAAGACGGCAGCCGCGAAAAATCCAGAAAAGAATATAAGCAACTGATTGCAAAGAGCATCGAGGAAATGTACCGCGTTCTAAAGTTTGACAGGTGGCTTTCGTTTGTATTTGCCCATAAAAATCCTGAATTCTGGCATTTAATCATTGAAACCTGCGAAAAATGCGGTTTTGAATACAAAGGCTCCGTGGCGCAAAATAACGGGCAGACGGATTTTAAGAAGCGGCAGAATCCTTTTACCGTGCTTTCCGGCGAATTGATTATCAACTTCCGCAAAGTAAAATCGCCCCGCGCTATCCTCAAGGCAAATCTCGGCATGGATATAGGCGACCTTGTTATGCAGACCATCGAGGGAGTTATCGCTAAGAATAACGGCGCGGCTATCGACGAAATAAATGTTGAACTCATTACCAAAGGGCTGGAATTGGGTTTTTTGCATTTGCTTCAAAAAGAATACTCCGATATTGAGCCGCTTTTGCGCGAGCGTTTTGATTATTCAACCGAGACGCAAAAATATACCATTCGCAGGAATTCAAAATTCACCGCGCATATCGACGTGCGTCTGCGCGTCCGGTATTACATCATAAGTTACCTTACCGCTATGGAGCGGCAAGGGAAGACGCCTTCATTTAACGAAATTGTCTACAACATAATGCCTCTGCTAAAAAACGGCATATTCCCGGAACACCAGACAATAGAAGAAGTGCTGGAAGACATTGCCGATAAAACCGGAACTGGCGGCTGGCGGCTCAAGCGGGAAAATAGGGGGCTGTTTGAATAGTTGCGGGGACAGATTATTGCGCATAAAAATCATGGATGGGCGGCATCCTATAGGCAGCCATGCCTTTTTTGCGGTAGAATGAGGGCGTAGGGCGGAGTTCCGGTTGTTTTTATCAAGTCTTGACATTTTTGGCTTCAAGTCCTTTGCGGAGAAGACCCATATCGAATTTGCCGAGGGGATAACCGCGCTCTTGGGACCTAACGGCTGCGGCAAGTCCAATGTGGTAGATGCCATCAAATGGGTGATAGGCGAGCAGTCCGCGAGGGCTATGCGGGCTGAGTCCATGGAAGATGTGATTTTTAACGGCACGGAAACCCGCAAGCCGCTCAATGTGGCGGAAGTAACGCTCACCCTTGCCAACGATTCGGGGCTGCTCCCCATTGATATGCCCGAAGTGCAGATACGCCGGCGGCTCTACCGTTCCGGCGAAAGCGAATACTACATCAACAATCAGCAGGTCAGGCTCAAAGAGGTGCGCGAACTCTTTTGGGACACCGGAGTCGGCAAGGTTGCCTACTCGGTTATGGAACAGGGCAAGATTGACCAGGCGCTCTCCTCCAAACCGGAAGAACGCCGTTACATTTTTGACGAGGCGGCGGGTATCAACCGGAGCAAGGCGAAAAACCGCGAAGCCGAACAAAAAATCGCCCGCTTTGAAGAACATATCAAACAGTTGAATTTTCAGTTGGCGGAAACAAAAAAAAGTTATGACGCGCTCAAAATTCAGTCCGAAAAAACGCTGAAGTACCGCGCCGTCCGCGATGAAATCTTCGGGTTTGAACGGGACGCTCAACTTTTGCGGCTTAAATCATGCCGCGACAGCCGCGATGCCCGCGGCGAAACAATACGAAAAATGCAGACGGAGCGCGACAATGTAAACGCCAGCCTTGCCCAAATTACCGCATCGGTAACCGAAAATATGGACCTTGTAAACGCGCTCGAAGCCGAGCAGGTCGAGGCGCAGAAGGCGCTCTTCGGGCTTGCCAAAGAAAAACAGGGGCTGGAAAACGAAGCCCGCCTCCTTGCCGAACAACGCGCCGATATTAAAAATCAGATTAGTCAGAATGAGGGACGGGAACGCGCCCTCGGTATCAAAATTGAGGAACTTGAGGAGGATGCCGCCGCGCAGGATGACGAGGCACAGGGCTTTCACAAGAAGGCGGAAGCAATCGAACAGAATATCGTTAGTTTTGACGCGAACATCAAACTGACGGCGGGTAATATCACGACAAACGAGGGCGGCATAGCCAAATGCGAGGGAGACATTGCCGCCTTTGGCGAGGCGCAGTCCGGTTTGGAACTGGAACTGGAGAGCATAACCACGCGCCTTGTCGCCGAACTGGACGCGGGGCTAAAGGACGCCGGCTATTCGGCGGCAGGCAGGCGGGATGCCGAGTCGGCGCTGGCAGAGGGCTTTGATAAACTAAGAACGCTGCTTGCCGGCAGGGCGGCGCTTGCGGGCGAACTCGCGGCGGCGGCGGGGCGTTCCGGCGAAGGCGGCGCGGGCGTAAATCCGGCGGAACTGCAAAAAATTTCGGCAAGCCTTTCGGCGTCTTTTACCGAGGCGGCATCTCTTTCCGAACATCTAAAAACATTGTTTGCCGCTTACAAAGCATCCACGCCGGTATTTATTGACGAATTCCTTTCTCCGCAGGGCATTGTTACCAAAAAACGCGAGATTGACGCCCAGATAGCCGCTCAAAAAGAGGGCGTTAAGGAGAGGCGGGAACGCATCGCCGCTCTGCGTAAAGAAAACGAAGGATTGAGCGTCAAAATTGACGAATACCGGCAGACCTTACAGGATTTGCGGGTGCAAAGAGCGCAGATTACAGCGCAGGCGGTAAGCGCGGCGGAACACGCCAAACTGCTCCGCCGCGAGATTGCCAGCCAGAGCGCCCAGCGCAAGGCGCTGCAAGACGATGTTTTCTTGGGGCGCAAGCGCTTAGGCGAGATTGACGAGCGCATTACCGACTCCGAAGAAGGCTTGGCGGACATTGAACGGCGCGGGCATGAACTTGCCGCCAATATGGAAAAACTGGAAAAAGACATAGACCGGCGCAACGGCGAACTTTCCGGCAAACGCGATGAAATCACCAAACGGAATGCTGAGTTGGCGCGTATAAACAGCGGTATCGAGCGCGAGCAACTGGAACTGGTACGCGCCGAAACGGAAATCAAAAATATACAGGACAACTTCCGCGAGACCCATTCCCGCGACCTTATGGAATTCGAGGAACGCATCTACCAGATAACCACGCCCATCTCCGAAATCCGCGAAAATCTGACGGCAGCAAAGGAAGCCCTGCGTGGTTTGGGGCAGCCTAACCTGATGGCGCCGGAGGAGTTTAAGGAAACAAAGGAACGCTATGATTTTCTGTCCGGTCAGATTGACGACCTGCTCAAGGCGCGGGAAAACGAAGAGAAGGTCGCCGCCGAAATCCGTGCCGAGTCAACGGCGCTTTTTATGGAGACCTACAACAAAATCAAGCGGAATTTTCACAATATGTTCCGGCGGCTCTTTGGCGGCGGACGCGCCGAACTGCGCCTTACCGACCCGAACCATGCCTTGGAAAGCGGTATCGAAATTTACGCGCAGCCGCCGGGCAAAAAACAGGAAAACATATCGCTTCTGTCCGGCGGCGAAAAATCAATGACGGCGGTCGCCCTCCTTTTTGCCACCTATATGGTTAAGCCGTCTCCCTTCTGTCTTTTGGACGAGATTGACGCCGCGCTGGATGAGGACAATGTGGGGCGTTTTACCAATATGCTTGCCGAATTCGGACGCGCAAGCCAGTTCATCATCATTACTCATAACAAGAAGACGGTACTAGGCGCGTCCACCTTGCTCGGCGTTACCCAGAACGAAAACGGCGTTACCACTATGGTCGCCATCCGTGTGGAAAACCGCGATGAAGCCCGCCGCCAGCAGGCGCAGGCAGCCGCCGCGCCGTCCTCAAACTTTCAGCCTTTTGAAGAAGAAGATGTACTCCCCGAAGAAGGGCGCGAACTGCCGCCCGATGTAGACGACCCCGCCGCCGTCCCCGGCGAAGTCCTGCGCCCCATCAAATTCGGCGGCAGGTAAGCAAATCATTTGTATTGTCAGGGAAGGGGGCTTAGCCTGTCGCCTTCCGCAATGCCGTTACGGGCAAACCAGCCCTGCGGCACTTCGAGCGCGTAACGGGCGGCGCGGCTTCCGCGTACAGTCCGGGTAGAAAGCGGCTCCATATCAAATATGTCGATGATTATACCGGCGCGGCTTATATATGCTATGGAAAGCGGCACTTGTGTATTCTTCATCCAAAAAGACATGGGAACATCGCGGTCATAAATAAATAACATACCTTCGCCGTCCGCAAGGGTTTTGCGAAACATAAGTCCGCGCATTTTTTGTTCTTCCGTGCGGGCAAGTTCGGCGGTAACGGTTTGCGACCCGCCGCCTTCTTTTTGAATGGTGAAGACGGCGCTCTCCAATTTTGGCTGAGGTTTGCCGTTTTGCGCGGCGGCAAAACTGAGGGGCAAAAAAAGCGCCGCTAAAAAAAGCCATTTTTTAACAAGATTAAAAGTCATCTAAAAATTCCTCACGCAGACGGGACTTGACGCTTTCCAGCGCCTTGCCTTCTTCTACAAGACGGTCAAATACCGCCTTGTCAATATATTTTACGGTGAGAGGGCGTTCTATATAGACGCGGGTAGCCCCGTCTTCCCAGAGGGCAAGTTTCGGGTTTAAGACAACAGGCTCGCCGTATTTTTCCATAAAACGGGTAAATACCGAGTAATGGTCGATTTTTTCGGGATTGAGGACAAACATCATTATAAAAACGCCGCCGGTTTCCCCGCCGGATGATGCGGCATCCGCGGACGGGGGCACATCGTCAGTGCCGCCTGAATCAAGTTGAAAAAAAGCGCGTTTAATAAAACCCAAGCCGGCAGTATCTATGACATTTTGTTTACGCATAGGCAAAAACGAAACATCGGCATCGCCGCGAAAGTCGAATAAACCATCCGCTTTTAGGGCGCTCTTTAAACTTTCTATGTCCATACCGAGCGATATTTCATGGAAGGAACGCGGAAGCGCCGCACCGCCCACAGTGGGCGCGACCGCCGCGCCCGTCTGCGCGTTAGCGCCTAAGCGGAATGCCGCTATCATAACAAACAATAGATAAATTTTTTTCATGGTATATTACAGTATCGGATTATTGGACTTGTTCGGTAACCCGGACAATTCTATTTGTGTTTCTCGATAAAAGTCTTAAATATGCCGTTATGCAGATTGGAAAAATAGTTGTATTCAATTTTTTCGTGATTTTTAATTCCGTGGTTTTCGTATAATTTTTCGGTATATTTTTCCAGCGGATATATCTTAAAATTGGCATATTCTTTGTTGTAATGCGTTATTACAGGTATAATTTCGGCATCTACTATTTGAACGGAGGCGCTACCCCCTGCCCCGCCGGTACGCTCAGTCTTTGCAAGCGTAATGCGGGCAAGAGCGCCCAAAAGCCGCGCCTTTTCTTTTTGGCACGAAAGAAAATTGCCGAGCGAGAAAAATACGAGCGTCCGTCCGCCGTCTTCGCGGATAATTTCTTCCACAGGCTGAATTACATGCGGGTGGTGCCCCAGAACGAGGTCAACTTTCCGCGCCGCAAGAAATACGGCAAGTTCGCGCTGCCGCCGTGTCGGAGTATGCTGATACTCCTCGCCCCAGTGCATCGACACTATCAAAAAATCGCAGAGCGGGCGCAGGCGGTCAATTTCCGCCGCCATCGTTTGTGTATCAATAATTGATACAAGAAAAGGTTTGTCCTTTGGCAGCGGAATTCCATTTGTGCCGTAAGTATACGCAAGCCAGCCTATTTTTATGTTCTTTTTTTCGATGAGCGCTATGCGGTTTGCGCGGAGTTCGGCGCTCTTGTGCACTCCGAGCGGCAGCACACCGGGATATTTATTCCAGTAATCAATTACCGACTCCAGCGCCGCCGCCCCCTTATCCATCGCGTGGTTTGTCGCGTGGTTTACCACATTAAAACCGGCGCGTACAAGCGCGTCCCCTATTTCCGGCGGTCCGTTAAAATCAGGATAGCCGGAAAGTTTGAATTTATCTCCCGCTATCAATGTCTCCTGATTTATAAAAGCGACATCGGCGCTCTGAATGAGCGGCTTTACCTCAGTATATATCGGGTCGAAATTCCAGCCGGTTTTTGTTTTGGCATCGTTGATTATTTCTATGTGTATCAAATTGTCGCCTACTGCCGCAATGGTAAGCCTGTTTGACGCTGCTTTTGACGCGGCATTTGCCGGCGCATTTGACGCGCTATTTGACGCGGCATTTGCCGCAGGCGGCTTAGTGTTTTTCCGCCCCGCGCCTGTAGCGCAGGACGCAAGAAGCAGTACAAGTACAAAAAAGCGTAAATGCCGGAACAAGGGCATCAAATTACCCAATCCCAAAAGCCGTCTTGTGAAAATTCGGCGGTTGTGCCATTGTCGCGGAATTGCAGTTCAGGATTTTTGATGCTTACCTTTGTATGCGCCGGTACGGACTGCGTAATAAAAGCATTACTCCCTATCACTGTGCCCTCGCCTATTATTGTGGAACCGCCCAGAATTGACGCGCCGGAATAAATTGTTACATTGTCTTCGATAGTAGGATGGCGCTTAACATTCTTGAGCGCCTGACCGCCCCGCGTGGAAAGCCCGCCAAGTGTAACACCCTGATATATCTTTACATTTTTGCCTATCACCGTTGTCTCGCCAATTACAATGCCGGTGCCATGGTCGATAAAAAAATAACTGCCTATATTCGCGCCGGGGTGTATGTCGATTCCGGTAATGCTGTGCGCCCTTTCCGTCATGATGCGCGGCAGCAGCGGCACTTGCAGCAAATACAATTCGTGCGCCAGCCGGTATGCCATTATCGCGTAAATGCCGGGATAGGATGAAATAATTTCGTCCAGACTGAATGCCGCAGGGTCGCCGTCAAAAGTCGCCTCAACATCCGTTAATAGAATCTTACGGACGGCGGGCAATTTTGCAAGGAAGGCAAAGACAAGCGTACTCGCCGTTTCGGTTCCTTCCGGCAGCAGATTTTCGCCCTTCTTGTAGTGGCGCAATGCCCTTTCGGTCTGCGCCGTCAAATCATATTCGATAGATTCGATAAGTTCGCCCACATGGTATTCAACAAAACCGGTATTCAAATTCTTCTTGCCAAAATAACCGGGGAACATAAGTTCGCGCAGTTTGTCGAGTACATCGTGAATAACCGAGCGGTTTATCTGATAGCCGCTTACCGGCTTTTCGGTTTCGCCGGATTCCTTGTAACTAAGAACGACAGACTCAACTATTAACTTTCGCCTGCAATCAAGCAGATTTTCCATAATCTTCTCCTAATTTGAGCGGAACGTCTGTTCCGTGCGCTTTATAACCGTTCCAGACGGAGGCAGGCTTCTTCCACATCGGCGCGGTGTCCAAAGGCGCTAAAACGGACAAAACCTTCGCCCGCAGGACCAAAGCCCGCGCCCGGCGTGGTAACTATACGGCATTTTTCGAGTATGCGGTTAAAGACATCCCAACTTTTTTCCGGCGAAAAATCCGCCCAGATATAGGGTGAATTGAAGCCGCCCATGCAGGGGACGCCCAATTTTTGCAAGGCGGAACGAATGAGGGCGGCGTTCCCCAGATAAAAATCCGTTAAGGAGCGTATCTCGCGCAAGCCTTCCGCATCGAGGGCGGCAAGTCCGCCCGCCTGCGCTATATTGGATGCCCCGTTAAAAATGGTCGCCATAATACGCGCCCAATCCGAATTCAGACTGCCCCCGTCAGTGTACTTTACCGTCTTGGGAACGGCTGTCCAGCCCAAACGAACTCCGGTAAAACCAGCCGATTTGGAAAATGAATTTACTTCGATAGCGCAGTACTCAGCACCGGCAGCCTCAAAAACTGTTTTGGGCAGAGCGCTGTCCCGCAGATAGTCCGAATAGGCGGCATCGTAGACAAGGAAGGAGTCCGTTTCCCGCACCCGCCCGACGAGCGCCGCCAATTGTTCCTTTGTAACGGCAGCGCCGGTGGGGTTATTGGGCGAGCAGAAGTAGACTAAGTTCCCCCGTCCTATGGCGCTAAGGTCGGGAAAATATCCGTTGGCGGCGGTACAGGGGAGGTATGTTATGCCGCCATAGCCCGAAGCGCCGTCCTTTGCGCCTTCTTTGCAGCCGACGCCTTGCAGCACCGAGCCGTCAACATAGACCGGGTATGAGGGGTCTTGAACGCAGACTCGTGTATCGGCTCCAAAGAGCAGTTGCAATCTGCCGATGTCGCATTTTGACCCGTCAGAAATAAAAATTTCGTCTATATCGAAACGCCCGCCGTAGTAAACTTTGCTAATGCGCCGCCTAAGTTCCGGCAAGCCTTCGTCCATATAGCCTGAATAAGTTTCGGCGCATCCCAGAGCGCGGGCACCCGCTTCCAGCCCGGCGCATATATGCGGAAGCAGCGCCTCTGTGGTGTTCCCCACGCCCAGACTGATGACGCGCTCTCCTTGCGGATGGGATGCGGCAAATTCGCGCCTTCTGCGGGCAATTTCCGGGAACAAATAACCGGCTTTTAGCCGTGTAAGATTCGGATTTCTGTTTGGCATTTCCTGTACTCTAAAATATAGTCCTTCAAAATTCAATGCGGTATTTGCGCTTATGGTAGTACACCCCCTTGCGCTTTTTTGCTGTCCGCGCTAGACTAGACCTAAATGAGCCGAATCCAGACTTTAGTTTGAATTGGCTTACATAGGAGTTTTACGAGTTCATGCCTACAATCAATCAGTTGGTTCGGTTTGGCCGGCAGCAGGTTTCGTCAAAATCGAAGTCGCCGGCGCTCAGAAGTTGCCCGCAAAAACGCGGCGTATGCACCCGCGTCATGACAATGACGCCAAAAAAGCCCAATTCAGCTATGCGGAAGGTCGCCCGTGTGCGTCTTTCGCACGGCACCGAAGTTACCGCCTACATACCCGGCATAGGGCACAATCTACAGGAACACTCGGTAGTGCTGGTACGCGGAGGGCGTGTTAAAGACCTCCCCGGCGTACGGTATCACATTATCCGCGGCGCTAAGGATACTCTCGGCGTAACGGACAGAAAAAGAGGGCGTTCACGCTACGGCGCAAAACGCCCCAAGGCTTAAAAAGGGAATAATATGGGACGCAAGAAAAAAACTATAGACAGGGGCATATTGCCCGACCCAAAGTATAACAGCGTTATCGTGTCGAAGTTTGTCAACAGAATGATGTGGGAAGGCAAACGTTCAGTTTCTCTGCATATCGTTCATAACGCTATGGAACAACTGCGTAACAAGGTAAGCGACCGCGAACCGCTGGAGGTCTTTCTAAAGGCTATCGAAAATGTAAAGCCTGTTGTGGAAGTAAAATCGCGGCGTGTCGGCGGCGCGACATATCAGGTGCCGGTAGAAATCCGCGAAAGCCGCCGCGAAGCGCTGGGAATGCGCTGGCTTATAAATGCCGCCCGTTCCCGTTCAGGACATGCAATGTACGAGCGCCTTGCTTCCGAACTGGTAGATGCCTACAACAGCACAGGCACTGCCTTCAAAAAGAAAGAAGATACCCACAAAATGGCGGAAGCCAACAAAGCCTTTACACACTATCGCTGGTAAGCAGGATGGTAATTTGCCGGCAGGGGCGGTTGTAAAACTTCAGTTTTGCAACCGCCTACCTTAACACGGCGGGCAAAGTATATGACGCAGGCGGCGCTTCATTCGAATCGGGAATGCTTGCGTCCGCTTCCGGCACCATTAACCCGTCCTGACCGGCTATATAATGCAGATAGCCGCCCTTTTCGTTATTTCCGTTCAATCTTGTAAAGGCAAAATTTTGCTGAAAGCGATAATGCGCTTCGTAATCCTTGTAACTTAGCCCCTCGGTTTTGGCGGTATTCTTGAAAGGCAGGACGGTTTCGGTCATTCCTTCATTAGAATTACCCAAAGAGAAGTGCGGAAGTTTGGCAAGTGGGATGCTCACTATGCCTGCTATTAGGAAGATAACGGCGGAAGGAGCGATGCGCGGTCGTGAAGCGCCGGAGCGGAGGGGAACGGGGCTAAAGCGCGGACGGACTATGAATTTTGAGTTCACGCGGGCGATACGCGCCGTTCCCAAAAAGAGCGCGGCGAGGTCGGCAAGAGTGAATAATGCGATAAGCGCCAGCGGAAAAAAATAGTTTGCGGCGGCAAATTCCGCCGCGTCCAGCGCTATAGCGCCTGTAATACTAACCGCAAGCACAAAACATACACTTAAAGCGGCTTGTCCATAGCGCCGCGCCCATGATTTTCCGCGCATAGCGCCGTGTTTTTTTTCGTTGGTTTTTCCAAAAAAGAGACCGCCAATGCCCGCCGTTGCCAGATAGGGGCGCAGCGCAAACAGCGCTGCGGCTATAAGACAACCCGCCGCTCCCAGTCTGTAACAGGGAAGCATAACTAAAAGCGGAAAAAGGCGCGGAATGTTTTTTTGCGCGGCTGCCGCTGTCAGCGTACGGCGCAGGTATAAAAATAATGTAAGAAGCCATGCCGCAATAAAGGGCAGCATCGGCAATATATTGACCGCGCCGGCTGTCCGCATAGCGGGGTAAGAAATTGACGCCGGTTTTATGCCGCCCGGAGCCGCCTGCCGGAGCGCCTGCCTGATGCGGTTTTCGATAGACTCCGGGCGCGGCATTATTCCGAATTCAGAAAGCGGGATGTAAAAACGGCTCTCGCCGTCAGAAATAAAAAAATTGTAGACTTTCCCGGCAAACCCGTCGTTACGGGGGTCGAATTCGGTTACCCGTTCAAGAAATTCTGCCGGGCTTATCTGTTCCAAAGAAGAGAACGACTGAAGATATACCGTTTGATTAGCGCAGGCTATAATGCCCTTAAAACCCGCATTCTCCAGAGCGCTTAGTACATTTTTATCGTCAATATTGTTCTTAACGGAACAAACTATGTACGCCTTCTTTGTGCCGGTACCGGACGGCAAGTCCGGCTTTCGCGCCGTGCCGCGTGGGACAATGGCAAATGCGGCAAGAGTACAAAGCAAAGAGATGCCAAATGTTAATAAATAAGCGGGCTTAATGATGCCCCGCAGCGGCGGTTCAATAACGCGGCGCGGATTATCGTTTTTCAAGATGTCTTATTAGTGTATAGCAAAACCGGTGGAAAATACAAGGCTCGCATTTGCGGAGACTTGTTCTGGTTACAGAACAAGTCCAATGTTGTACGCTGTCAAACGCCGGATGCGCTTAACTTGAGGTCGCTTATTATGAGGGTGGGTGTAACTTTACCGCCGAACTTGTCCCGCGTTACCTTAAAAACCGCGTCAACTGTGTCTCCTTTAGTCCATTCAACATTCACTTTGTCTGCGGCGCTCCAGTACATTGCGGGCCACTTGCAACGCCCCGCGTCCAGCGTCAATTTTACATGCTTTGCTTCCGGTCTGCCCTGCAAGGTAAGGTCGAGTATCTTTAGGCGGCGGGCAAGAAATAAGGGCTCTGACCAGCCCTTGCCGTAAGGTTCAAGAGTGTCTATCAATGTAAATAATGAGGGCGTTAGATACGAAAGCGGAAGTTCGGCATCTATATTTAGGGTTTCTTCGGAAGTTGCGCCGTCTTCTCCCGCCTGCACGGAGTCTGACGAGGGCGCGAATTCCATAGTGTAGGCGGCATCCTTTAGGCGCTTAACAAAGGCGTCCCAATTTTTGGCATCCAGCAAAAAGCCGGCGGCAAATTCGTGCCCGCCGCAGTCAATACAGAATTCCGCTATCTTGTTCAGCAGATTCTGTACATTGTAACCCCTGCTTGAACGGATAGAGCCTGTCGCGCCGCCGTCAACAAGCGAAACAACAAGCGCCGGTACATTAAAAATATTGGCGAGTCTGCCGGCGGCAAGCCCGGTAACTCCACGTGGAATTTTTTCGTCTGCCGCAAACACAAGATTGCCGTAAAATTCTTTCAGGCTCTTTTCGGCTTTTGGCAAGGCAATGTCTATCGCCTTGTCGGTAAGAAGTTTGCGTTCATCATTCATTCTGATAACTTGCGCGGCAAGTTCCTCACGGCGGGCGCGGTCATCTTCCAGCAGCAATTCCACAGCGTACGCGGCGTTCCCCATACGTCCGGCGGAATTTATCGCGGGCGCTAATTTCCACGCGACATCGTAGGAATTAACATCGCCGCCGCTTATGTTCAGTTTGAAGATGAGGTCGGAAAGCCCGGACGCCGCCTTCTTGTTGAGCGCGGACAGCCCGTTCCGCACAAGAATACGGTTTTCGTCTTCCATATTCATCATGTCGGCTATGGAACCGATTGCCGCCAGTTGCGCCGGCGCTGTATCTTCGTCCTCAAAAAAATGTTCCCCCGCCTGAAAAACAGCGCGGAATATACCG
The DNA here is from genome assembly GCA_031257255.1 of Spirochaetaceae bacterium. Classification (GTDB taxonomy): domain Bacteria; phylum Spirochaetota; class Spirochaetia; order Treponematales; family Breznakiellaceae; genus JAIROZ01. The sequence goes on from JAIROZ010000146.1 coordinate 14,114, forward strand.
GCAAATACCTCAAGTTCCGAAAGCGGCTCGCGCCGGTAACGCCCAAGCCGCGACATCTCCCGCAAGCGCAAAAGGCTTTTGCCGGCAGTATAAGGCAGCAATTTGGCAGCTTCCGGCGCAAGGTCAATCAGACTCCAATCTATGCCGCGCCCGAAAATGCGCTCCAGCGCCTTTTTTTGCAGAGGGGCATCCCATGCGTAAATATGCTGCCCCTCCAAAAATCCCGGAAGCCGCGTCTGCGCTATAGATACGGACGACTTGCCCTCTACGGATGGCTTGCCGTCTGCGGATGACTTGGCATCCGCGCCATCCACCACGAATGTTTCGGTTAGCGCCGAAGTTTCCACAAGGTTGCGGAGTTTTAGTAGTTCAATATGCCAGGTATCATCGTTACCCGGACGGCAGTTGAGCAGGCAGACCCGCTGCCCCCAAAGCGAGCTTTTTTGGGCAAAGTCGAGCGCCTGAGTTAGTTTGTAAGCGATGGCGCAGCCCGCAAGCCCCTGAAACGGGTAGAGATAGCCGCCGTCATCGTTCCTCAATTTGGGGTTTATTATTGTAAGGGCATCCGGGAGAGCGCCGCGAGGTTCGTGGTGGTCTGTAATGATGACCTGAAGTCTAAGTTCGTTAGCGCGGGCTATCTCTTTTTGACAAGTGATGCCGCAATCAACAGTGATGATGAGAGAGCCGTAATCGCCGGCAAAGTCCTCGACAGCCTGCAGCGAAAGTCCATAGGGTTCCTCGCCAACCGGGACGCGCCATGTAACATCCGCGCCTATGCTCCGCAGATAGCGCACAAGAAGCGCCGTGCCTGTAATGCCGTCTGTATCACGGTCTCCAAAAACCAGAATTTTACCGCCGTCTTCTTTTGTGTCAAGGATTTTTTCGACCGCGTCTTCCATACCCGCAAGTTCAAAAGGATTGCGAAGGTGGCGCTTGTCATTTTCCAAAAAATAGAAGAGCGCGGCAGGCTCTATAAGCCCGCGCCGCGCCAAAATAGAAGCAATAAGTTTATCGCGCCCATATTTTTCCGCAAGATTGTTTACCAAATCGCCGTCAAGTTCTTTCTTGTTCCAATTCATTTAGATGTCCAAATTTCGTCCGCCTGCGGTATCGCTTCCATAGCGCCTGCCCGTGAGACGGCAAGCGCGGCAGCCTTGCATGCAACCGAAAGAGCGTGTTCCGCAGTCAAGTTACGCGCCCGCGCCGCCAGAAAGTAGCCCAAAAAAGTGTCCCCCGCGCCTGTCGTATCAACTACAGGACATTGGACTATAGGCGCGAATTCGCGTACATTTTTGAAGCCGTAGTACGCCCCGTGCTTCCCGGCGGTCAAAATTATTTCGGTATGCGGAAAACGCCGCATTAGCGCGTCTAGAACCGCGTTAAAATCCGCGCCCTCCCCCTCACCTGCTTCCTTAAAATTTGCCAGCGCCGCCCCTTCAATTTCGTTTACAAAAAGTATATCCGCATTCGCCAGAGGCAGAGTTTCTATGCGTTCGTCAAAAGGCGAGGGATTAAGCGCGATGCGCAGTCCGCGTTCCTTCGCTTTTTTCATAATGAGGGCAGTGTGCCGAATTTCGTTCTGAAGCACGACCATATCGCCCGCCTCAAAGCGGGACAGCGCCCTTTCAATTTGCGCTTCAGATATAGCGCCGTTGCCGCCTTCGTAAAGAACTATCGAGTTCTGCCCGGTTTTGTCCAGTTGAATCAAAGCCTGACCGCTTGCCCCTTCGTATTCATTTACCAATTCCGTGTCCACCCCATACGATTCCAAAAGACGGGTAAGGAAGCGCCCGTCCGCGCCTATGGTTCCCGCCATCCATACGGAAAGCCCCGCCTTTGCCAGCGCCGCTGCTTGATTTGCGCCCTTGCCCCCGGCGCTTCGCTTAAAAGATGAACAGGAGATGGTCTCTCCGCCTTTTACAATGTGGTCAACCGAAAAAATAAGGTCTATATTGAGTGAGCCAAAAACCAGTGTTTTCATATCCCTCATTTTTGCATAAAAACAGCCGCTTGGCAATGCGGGTGTCCGTTTCCGGGTTTAGATGAGGCAGCGCCGTCCCAGCGCTTCGTATTTCCACTCGCCCAAACGATGATAGGGCAGCAATTCGTGAATGCAGCCGGAGGCAGCGCCGCAAGCGGCTGCGGCGCGTATGCGTTCCAGTTCCTCCGGCGTATCGTTAAAGCCCGGAATTACCGGCGTCCGCGCCGTAATGGAAAGGGCGGGAAAGCCGGCGCGGAGGGCGGCATAATTTTCCAGTATCTTTTGGTTAGACGCCCCTGTCCATTCGAGGTGTTTTGCTTCGTCCGTTGATTTGATGTCAAAAAAAAGCGCGTCCAGATACCGCGCCGCTTCCTTGAGCAGCGCATAATCGCCAAAGCCGCAGGTTTCCATAGCGGTATTAAGCCTGAGCCGTTTTGCCTCGCGCAGCAGAGCGACAAGCGCTTCCCCCTGCATAAGCGGCTCGCCCCCGCTTAGTGTAAGACCGCCGCCGCCATGGTGGTAAAAAATCTCTTCGCGGCAGGCGGCGGCAAGAATCTCATCAATGGTCATTTCCCGCCCCTTTACCTCAAGCGCCTTTGAAGGGCAGGCGGCGGCACAGGGAAAAGCGCCGTCCGCGCCCGTACAGCCGCCGGCGTTCCGGGAACGGTCAATGGAGAGCGTACCATCCGCGCCGCGTTTTATAGCGCCGGCATGACAAGCGGCGGCGCAAAGCCCGCAAATATCATAGCCTATGCACTTTTTCTTGCTAAAAAAAAGTTCCGGCGCCGGATGCTGCGATTCGGGGTTGCAACACCAGCGGCACCGGAGCGGACAGCCCTTCAAAAAAATGACGGTGCGTATGCCCGCCCCGTCATGGAGCGAGTAGTACTGAATGTTAAAAACCCGCAGTTTCACAACGAGCCGTGCGCCGTCCGGGCAATAATATCATTCTGCAAATCTTCGGATAGTTCGGTAAAATAGGCGCTATACCCCGCAATCCGTACCAGAAGGTTCCGGTAATTTTCGGGATGACGTTTAGCATCCAGCAATGTTTCCTGATTCATAACATTGAATTGAATATGCCAGAGTTTTAAGTCGCGCCATGTCTCGATAAACGATACCAATTTTTGCGTCCCTTCCTCACCTTTAACGCAGGATGGACTCAGTTTGACATTCAAAAGCCGCGCCGCATGCTCATTGCGATGAAAGTTCTTTGTCGCATAATTGGAAAGCAGAATCGCGTCCGGTCCATTTTCGTCCGCCCCCTGAGTCGGACTTGACCCGTCCGAAAGCGGCGACCACGCAAGCCTGCCATTGGGAGACGCGCTTACCACTTTGCCAAAAGGCACATGGGATGTAAACGGCACATAACGCAGGTCGAGCCGGACGCCCAGCGTTTTGCTGTACTTTTCGCTGAATTGCTGGGCGTGGAGGTCGAGCAGTCTGCCTATTTCATCGGCGTAAACATCGTTATTCCCGTAACGCGGCGCGTTCCGCATAAAGGCGCGGATGGTTTCATAGCCTTCAAAGTTATGTTTCATTGCTTCTTTTAACTGCGCCAGTGTAAAGCGCTTTTCTTCAAAGACAATTTTTTTGATGGCGGCAAGCGAGTCGATAACGGTGCCGTAACCGATGAACTCAAAATAGCCCAGGTCGATGCCGCCCGGAATTTGCGGCGTATGCAGGTCGAGGCAATTTTCGCGGCAAAGTTTGTGCAGCGCCGAACCAAGCGGAGTCGCAAAATGCAAAGCACGCAGCCGGATTATCTCGTGCTGCTGAATAAAGGCATGCCGCAGCAGATAGGTCTGCTGTTTAAGATACATATCGAGTACTTCGTCAAAAGAAGCGCATTGAGTTATGTCGCCGGTTTCAAGCCCAAGCCGCTCACCCCCATACTTGAGCATTTTGCCGTTGTAAAAAACCATCTCCAGCGCGGCGGCAAAATTGATGTAGGCATTGGGGCTCGTGTAGGTGTCCCTGTTCGGCATCCTACATTCGGCACAGCCGGAAACACTGTAATCGTAGGCTTCGGCAAAATTCGCCCCTTTGGAAAGCAGGAGCGGCACCACTTCCTCGTCATTTATCAGTTTGGGAAAGCCTGTCCCATCTTTTATAGTCTCCGCGACTTCGGCTAGATAACGCCGCGAACTCCGGCTGTGAACACGCGCCGCCAAATCGGGGTAGTTCAACGGGAATTCCCGCTTCGACTTTAGAAAGACATAGGTAAGTTCGTTTACCGCGTCCAGACCTTCCGGCGTCTGCCCGCCTATCGTTACCGCTTCCCAGTGGGCATAGCCCTCGTTGAACGCGCCCCCCGCATCGGAAAGGTAGAGGTCGATGTACTGCGCCATCGCCGCCCACATACATTCAAGCAGTTCCTGCGCGTCATCATCGGTGAGCAGCCCCGTTTCCTTATCGCGCTTGTAATACGGGTAGAGGTACTGGTCCATCCTGCCGTTGGAAATTATCGTGCCGGTCTTCTGCTCAATGCGGGAAAACATCTGGGTAAACCACTGGGATTGCGCCGCCTCGTAAAAATTCCGCGCCGGATACGCCGGCACATAGCGGCAGGTTTCGGAAATACGGCGCAGTTCCGCCTTGCGGCGCGGGTCAGACTCGGTCTTTTCCAGTTCCGCCGCAGCCGCCGCATGTCGTTCAGCCCAAAGCACTATCGCATCGCAAACGGTAATTACCGCCTCCCAAAATGGGCGCTTTTCTGTGTAATCAACCGGATTATTTTCGTCCAGCGCCGCAAGAGACGCCAACGCCTCTTTTTTTAGCCTAAAAAAGCCCTTGGATAGCACAATTTCGTAGTCATGCACCCACTGTATCGAGGAGCGGAACGAGGCGGTTTCGTTGACGATAAAACGCGAGGAGAGGCTTTTGTCGTTGTTGTAGGTGAGCCGCTTGGTTTCTTCGGTCAATGAGCGGGCAAAATCCTCGTGGAAGGTTTTACCTTCCCAGTAAGGAGCGATTTCTTCCACTATAACGCGGGCATTTTCCGCAGTTATGCTGAAGGGCGAGACTTCCCGTTCCGGCAGTTTACGAATTGCCTCCGCCAGCGTGTTCCCGTCAAGTTCCGGGTAGAGTATGCCATAGCGTCCGGGCGCTCCGCCGCGCCCAACTATCAGTTGGTCTTCGTCAATATAGACAGTTGCATTCTTTGCGTAATGCAAAAGCGCCTTCGCCCAGCGCAAAATGAGCGGCTGCCCCTCAGTTTCCTTAAATGACTGCGTCCAGAAAAGGGCACGTTCCACATCAACAGTGGGCGTCGTTCCCTTAAACCTGCGCAAAATTCGCGCCGGACGGCTCTCCGCCGCGCCTTCCCCACCGGCAGAATCCCCGCCGGCAAAGGCGCTTCCGTTTTCCCGCAAAATCCTCAGTTCCTGCGGCGACAACGGTACCGTCAAATCCTGTTTCGACATGTGCTTTCTCCTATATGCTGTACACAAAGGGTGTCTGCGCTGTGGCAAAGAATTCTTTGTATATATGCTCTTTTTGGCGCGTAAATTCGGCGCTTAGGCGGTTCCGGGGAGACGGCAAATCGTTATGGTAGATGTTCCTTATGGTTCCGGGCTGATTGCCCATAACAACAATTTCCTCTCCAAGATAGACCGCCTCATCAATATCATGAGTTACCAGTATCATCGTAATGCGCTCGCTTTCCCAAATTGAACGCATCTCTTCCTGCATCTTTATTTTAGTTATCGCGTCCAGAGCGCCGAAAGGCTCGTCAAGCAGAAGCGCCTGCGGCTGGTTTGCAAGGGCGCGGGCAATGGAAACCCGCTGCGCCATTCCCCCGGACAACTGATGAGGGTATGCCTTTTCAAAACCGGAGAGCGAAACTTTTTCCAGCGTTCTCCGTATCACTTCCCGCATATCCGGCTCATCATGTTTTAGACTGAATTTTATGTTCCCTTCCACCGTAAGCCAGGGCAAAAGCCGGTTGTCCTGAAATATAAAGCCCCTGCCACGAGACGGCGCTCGTATAGGCTTGCCGTCAAACAACACGGTTCCCTCGTACTCCGTCTCCAAGCCGCCGATGATTCGCAGCAAGGTGCTTTTTCCGCACCCGCTTGCGCCAATTATCGAAACAAAAGCCCCTTTCCGCACCCGCAGCGAAATTTTTGACAGCGCCTCTACCCGTACATTGCCGCTGGTAAAGGTTTTGGAAAGCCCTTCTATAATGATATGGCTGTCGCCGCCCGCGTCTAGTTCCACCTGATAATACTCCGGGAAAACAGTTTGAGCCCGTCATCCATACATTTGCCGAATATTCCGATTATCAGCATACAAAGAATGACCATATCGGGACGGGCAAGATTTCTGCCGTCCATCAGCATATATCCCACGCCTTTGGTCGCGGCAATCATTTCGGCTGCCACTACGCAAATCCATGCGTTTCCCAGCCCGATACGGACGCCTGCCATAATGAACGGCAGCGCGCCGGGCAGTATCACATGGGTAACAACCCGCCGCCGCGGCGCCTCGTAAACCCGCGTCAATTCGATGAACCTGCGGTCGATGTTTTTTATTCCCTCAACCGTATTGAGCAGCACCGGAAAAAATGCCCCAATAACAATGATGAATATTTTTGAACTCTCGCCAATGCCGAACCAGAGTATAGCGAGCGGTATGTATGCTATAGGCGGTATCGGTTTGAGTATCTGAATGATGATGCCCGTTAGCATATCCAGTTTCTTTGAAAGCCCTATTCCTATGCCGAGTAAGAGCGCCCCCGCAAGCGCAATAAGAAAGCCCTCGCCCACGCGAATAACGCTGGCGGCAATGTTGTTTTGCAATGCGCCTTCCTTCCAGAATTCAATGGCTGTGGTAACTATTTTTTCGGGCGGCGGCATCGTATAGGGCTTTATGTAGCCGGCAATGTCCGCCCACTTCCAGATACCTATAACCACAACGGGAAGCGCCAAATACAACGGCAAGGCGGACAAAAAGCCCAGCCTCGGAGTAGGGCGCTGCCCGGACGCTTGTTTGACCAAGGGGGCTTTCATACTACAATCCCGCTTCTTTGATGTACCGTGTGGTAATAAAATCTTCGATAGATATATCGTTAGAGATAATTTTTTCCTTGAGGATATAGTCTTTTACCCTGCCGATTTCTTCGATGTCGGCGGGCGTGAGGTTCTGGTAAAAGTCAAACTTGGTGAATATTTTTTCGACCAGAGCGCCGTCAAGTTTAAGGTCGGGGGCTATCGCGGCGGCGGCTTCTTTCGGATTCGATTTGATATAATCCGACCCGCGCTGCCCCGCCCGCAAATAGGCGGCGATAACTTCGGGGTGCGCTTCCGCATAAGAACGCACCGCGTAAGTAACCATATTGCCCCGCTTAATACCCGTGCCGTCCGCAAGAACACGCGCTCTGCCTGTTTCGACCAGCGCGGAAATATACTGCTCCCAAATAACCGCCCCGTCAATCTGACCCGCTTCCAGAGCCGCCGGCATATCTCCCGCGCCGATATTCACCGATTCGATGTCCTTGAAGGTAAGCCCCGCGCTTTCCAGCAGCAGCGCCAGAAGATGCTGAGCGTAAGAGCCTTTAACGAATGCTATCTTTTTGCCTTTAATTTCCGCAAGTGATTTTATAGGCGAGCCGGTTTTGACAATGAGCGCAAGTGCCCGCTCGCCATAGCCTACATGACCTACAATTTGAATATCCTGCCCCACGGAACGGGCAATAATAGCCGGCATATCCGCCATAAATCCTATATCCGCGTTTCCCGATGCTACCGCTTCGTTTACAAGAGGTCCCGAATTGAAAGATGTCCAGACATAGCCGGCATTTACCTTATTCAATTCCTCGTCAAGAAATCCCAGATTGTGCGCGACAAGTATCGAAGAATAGAGCGGGAAAGGCTGCGCGCCTATCCGCAGCACCGCCTTTGCGCCTCCGTCTTTTTCCTCCGCCTTCTTTGTTTTTGCGCAGCCGGCTGCCGCCGTCAATACAGCCGCCATTAACAGTACGGCAAACCCGCCTGCCAAATTGTGTTTGTAAGCATTTTTCATACGCTTCTCCTTTTTCATAGTAATATACTAGGGATTATAGGAATTATGAGGAAAGCGTCAAGAGGGGTGTAAGCCATGGAAGCGGGCGGGCGCGGCACGAGGTCTATGTACATAACCCGCCTTCGCCCGCTTCCATACAGTACCTACTCAACCCAAAGTTTCGGTAGTTGTCCCCCGCCGGTAGTGCCGGCTTTCCAGTACTTGCCGCTGCCGGAACCATCGCCTGTGCCCCACTCGGCATGTGTAGCGGTGGTAACGGGAGGAAAAGCCGCCGCGCCGCCAAAAGGAGTAGCGTTTGTATCGCCGGCAGGGTTGCCTATGCCATTGGCGGGAGCGTCCGCAACGGAATTATCCCAGTAACAGGCGCTAATGGCGCCGCCATTCACTTGCGCGCCCACTATGCCGCCGGTGTAGGTGTTGTCCCCGCCTGTTACCGCGCCTGTGTTGTAGCATGCGCTAATGATTCCATCGCTGTTGACCCCCGCTATACCGCCGGCAGAGGAATAGGCAACGCCACCGTATGTTACCGCGCCTGTGTTGTAGCAGCCGCTAATGGTGCCTTCGTTGTTTCCCGCGATGCCGCCTGCACAACTGTCTGCTACCGTTCCCGTTATCGACACAGCGCCTGTGTTGTAGCAAGCGCTAATGGTGCCTAAGATGCTTCCCGCGATGCCGCCGGTATAGCGGACTCCGGTTACCGAACCGCTTGCAATATGAATATTCTTTAGGGTTCCATCGGCTCCCACATAACCGAACAGCCCCACATCTTGGGCTGAAGTATCGATATATAGGTTGTCTATCGTATGCTCCCCGCCGTCAAATTCTCCGGTAAATCCGGTGCCGGCGGTTCCTATAGGCATCCAGTTTTGCGCTCCGCCGTAGTAGTCCGTTTTTCCCAGCAAGTCTAAGTCCGCTTCCTGTTTGTATTTGCCGGCAAGCCCGCCGCTTGCCGTGCTGATAAGTTGAAACTCGGCGTAACTCCCTATTGGTGTATAGCCGGCGTCCGCGTCACGGAATTCCAACGCGCCGGTAATAGAATTCAGTTTTAAGGTAATAACCCCATCGCTGTCTTTCCGTCCCAAAAGTATCTCCGGGTTTGCTCCAATTTTGACGCTCCGTATCACTCCGCCGGCAAGCGTCCCCCGCTCTGCCGAATATGTCAATATCTCTCCAGACACAGCATCCCTCGTAAGTCTCAGCACCCCACCGTCTACATATTCCAACTCTACACTCCCGCCCGCGTCATAACCGCCAATTATCTGCAGACTCGGAATTACTATCGCGTCTGTTATCCATACCGTATACTTTGCGCTCAAACTGGTCTGCGCGTAAGTGTAGGTTACAGTTATCTCCCGTGTGCCGGCAGCCGTGAATACCGCCGCCGGTATGCCGCCAAATCCGCCGCTTACTTTTTCTGTTACTCCGTCTTCCGTCCGCAGATATACCGCAAGGTCTTCAGAAGAGTTAATGCTTTCGCCGGTTTTGTACATAGTCTTGAACGGAACAACAATAATAGATGGTTGTATATTCTGTCCTTTCGCCGGAGCCGAAAAGAGCAGTGTGTATGTAGAAGGACTCTTGCCTTCCTTTGCCGCGTTTATATACACCGCCGTTACTCCGCCCGTAGTGAGCGCGACCGGATTTTGGCTGTATGTAACACTACCGCCATCTTCAGCCTCGGCGCTAACCGTTACCGATGTTGTCCCGGCGCTCAAGTTTACCACATTGCTCTTTGTACCGTTCTCAAATACTCCGTCCGTCAATCTAAGCGTCTTTACTTGCTCCGGCTGAACCGCCGTAACAGTTACGCTTGATAACATAGCGCCTTCTTTGTCCGCGTCCACATCCGCTATATCTTTGTTTATGTAGGTAATTGTATACTGGCGCGGCACCCAATTGTTCCCCGTTACCAGTATTTTTGTGTGCCCGCCTGCCTCCGGTGTAAAAATATTCTTAACATTTTTCTCATCATTAATATCACCGAAAACTACCATCCCATTGTGGCTGAATTCAATCTTAGCGTTGTCAGCGATTGCGTGTATTCGCACTTTGTAGTATGGCGATGACGGCAAAATAACCTTAAAGTCTTCTATGTCAACGATGACTTCGCCGTCTTTTGTAGCCTTCTCCAGCGTAATCGCGTCCCGAATCGTCAAAACTCTTATGGGTATCATTCCTATCATGCCGTTCTCGTCTACCAAAGTAAAATAAAGTTCCTTTAGCATAGGCGGCTTGGGTCCGTTAATTATCTCGGTAATGCTGCCATTACAAGCGGTAATTGCGCAAAACAGCGCTATCCCCAGCGCTGCTATGCGCATCTGCGCAGCAGGTACGCCACCGCCATCCTTGCCGTTTAGTTTGAATGCTGTTTTCATTTGTAAACTCCTTCCGTATTGTGCGGTAAAATGCTCTTACTGTAGGGAAAATGTAAAAAAAGCGCAATAACCTGCGGGCGCTCTCTTCCAGTATCGCCCAGATTCTAGCCTCGGCTGCCTGCCGGTCCGGTACATTTTATACAGCCGGTGCCGTCGGCTTGTTTCCCCATTCTTTAGGCTGAAACTCCGCCGGCTCCGGTATTCTTACTACAGATTCCCCTGCCAGTTCGAGGACGAAAAAGCCGCATTGATGCGCGTAAACTGCCGCGTCAGGGTCTACTATCCCGCCCGCTATAGCCGCTAGAATTTTTAAGTTAGGCGCGAGTTTCAATTCCGCCGGAGGATATTTTAATACACGCGCCATACGCGCTACATGATGGTCAACATCTTTGACTTCCGCATAGCGCTTTACTTCCACTACCATAGCCCATTCGGTATTGACGAGCAAAATGTCTATATCGGTTTTTGGTTGGTTCTTTTCGTCATATATAGGAATTCTATGATATGCCCTTTGGAGGTTGTATTCGGGGAATTTTTCCCATAGATGGGCGGCGATAAGTATTTCGACCAACTCGCCTGTCGAGCGGTTTAGTCCGCCGATATTGTCCGACAACGCGGCGATTTTCTTGTTAATTTCATCATCCCGCTGTTTGACTTCTTCTTTCCAGCGTTTGTCCTCCTCCTCCCACTTTTCATAGCGGCGTTTGTCTTCCTCCGCCCGCTGCTTGGCTTCCTCCTCCCACTTTTCATGGCGGCGGGCGGCTTTCTCCTCCCACTTTTCTTGACGGCGGGCGCTCTCCTCCAGTATCGCCCAGATTCTAGCCTCGGCTGCCTGCCAGTCCTGTACATTTTGCGTTTTTGGCATTATTGCCCTCCTGATGTTTATTATATGGTACTATTTTATCAAATACCTATACCATATAGCAGCTATGCGTGCTCGCCGCATTGAAAAAATACCGAAATAAATATGTACAGTATGAACACAGAGGGCTTGCATAAAATTCACGCCTACAATGGTCTAACTCCACTATGAAAATAGAAATGTACCGAATGCCAGGCCCCCCCCCCCCGTACTAAGCCTTACCATATAAG
>JAIROZ010000028.1 GCA_031257255.1 Spirochaetaceae bacterium
TCAGTTATCTACCTGCAAATTACCGACCCCAAGTTGTACGCGTACGGCGTGGAAAATCCCAGCATGGCGATAGAAAACCTTGCCGCCACAACGCTCCGCAACCTGATTGGCGAACTCGATTTGGACGAAACGCTGACAAGCCGTGATGTCATCAATACAAAGATGAGGGCGGTGCTGGACGAGGCGACTGACCCGTGGGGTATCAAGGTAAACCGCGTTGAGGTAAAGAACATTGTGCCGCCAAAGGATATTCAGCAGGCAATGGAAAAGCAGATGAGGGCGGAACGCGAGCGGCGCGAGTCGATTTTACGGGCGGAAGGCGAGAAGCAGTCGGCGATTTTGGTTGCCGAGGGCGAGAAGCAATCGGCGATACTCAAGGCGGAAGCGGAGAAACAGTCGGCGATACTGAGGGCGGAAGCGGCAAAGGAAGCGCAGATTCGGGAAGCGGAAGGCGAGGCGGAGGCGATTTTGGCTGTGCAGAAGGCTACCGCCGAGGGGCTTTCGATGTTAAAGGCGGTTGCCGCCGATGACGCGCTTATCAAACTGAAAAGTCTGGAGGCACTGCAAAAAGTCGCGGACGGGCAGGCAACCAAAATTATCATTCCTTCCAATATCCAAAACCTTGCCGGGCTTGTTACCGGCATTAGCGAATTGGCTAAGTAAGGGGCGGGCGGCAGTGAGCGGGCAGTTGTGAATGTCAAAGTACAGCGGCATACAGAAAGAAGAGACATTAAAAGCGCAAATTTTTGCGGACTTGTTTGACAGCGGCAAGCATGCCTATGCGCCTAACATTGACAACATTGACTTTGTTGTTACCGCGCCGGAAGCGCCGGCGGGGGCGTTGTTCCCGCTGCACTTGCTCTGGGCGGAAGCAAAGAAGGGCGCTGCCGATGTAATGAATATGCTAACGCAACTTATACTCACATGCAGGAAAACCGTTGACCGGGGACTGCATCTGCCGCCGCCATATCTTGGGTGTTTTGATTCGCAAAAAATTGCGTTTATTCCATTTTATGATATATTGCCGCTTTTTGTGGAAAGCGATGTAAACTGGAACGCGGTGCCGCACGACCATAGCGCGGCGGACTTTCAGAAATTACGCGAGAAGGTAACAAAACTTAGTTTGGCGCATCTGGAGGTATTTCAATTTGAGACAGACGCGGACGATGTAAAAGCATTTATCAAGAATAATTTACATAGCGGGGCTCGCAGCGCAAAAATCAAAATAAATAAAAATAATTTTATACATATTTTTTACAGATGGGTAAAAGATGTAAAGCCGTTCATCAATCTTTCCGAGAAGCACTGGGCAGAATATAAAAAGCAGGGTATATTTGACTGCGATTTTTTCCGTGCCGATATGATGAGCGCGGAAGCGCTTACGCTTGAAAACAGCGGCGAGCCGCGCCGGCAAAAGTTTTCTTCGATAACTGATAAACTGGAAATAGTTTTGCGCGAAGACACTTATGATATACCAAAACTTATAAATGATTTGCCGTATCATACGGCTATTGACTGGACGGACGGCGGCGAGGCATACCGTAAATTTTGGGCAAAGTATGAGCGGCCGCCTGCGGAGGAGTACCGGGAATACATAGTCAGGCGGCGCGATTTATTGGTTGACCAGAATATACGCGAGATACGGGGCGAATTTTTTACGCCGCCTGAATGGGTAGAATTGTCGCAGGAGTATCTGGCGCGGGCGTTTGGCGATGACTGGCAAAAAGAATACTATATATGGGACTGCTGCGCGGGTAACGGAAATTTGCTTGTAGGCTTGCAGGAGCCGGACAGAATATGGGCGAGTGATATATCCAACGCAAATGTAAAGAATATGATACAACTGGCGGCGGACAGGCATACCTTGCGGGAGAGCCATATATTTCAGTTTGATTTTTTGAATGATTATTTTGAAGTGCCCGGAAAAGATACAAAAGAGACGATAGAAAAAGCGAAGGCGGATGTCCAAAAATTAAAAGATTGCGGATTATATGAAATAATAAACGATAAAGAAAAAAGAAAAAAGTTAATCATTTATATCAACCCGCCTTACGCGGAAAGCGGAGCCGGTATAGGCAGCGGCATAAACAAACCGGAAGTTGTTATTGCGCACCAGTCACATGACTGGTTTTTGCCGGATTTAGGCAAAGCATCGCATGAACTTTATTCACAGTTTTTTGCGCGAATTATGTTCAAATTGCCGGACGCGCGCCTTGCGACTTTTTCAACATTAAAATATCTCAACTCATATAATTTTACCGCCTTTCGCAAATTTTTTCGCGCTGAATTTAAATGCGGCTTTATGTGCAAAGCCAATACATTTGAAAATGTTACTGGTGAATTTCCTATTGGTTTTATTATTTGGAATTTAAACGGCATTCAATTTCCCTCTAAAATTAAACTTGATATTATGAACAATGAATGTTTGACACAAGGAGTTAAAACATTTTATAGCAATAATAATTATATAAATACTTGGATGCGTAAAGCGGATAAATCAGGCGAAGAAATTGCGGTGCTTCATTCCAAAGGGATAGATTTTCAAAACAATCAAGGTGTTTGGCTTTGTATAAATCAAACACACGGCGGCGGTTCTCATTTTAAGGTAACCAATAATAACATTTATGAGACTGCTATTTATTTTTCGGTTCGTAATATTATTAAACATACTTGGATAAATCATAACAACCAATTTTTATATCCAAATGAAGAAATAATTAAAGATGAAGAATTTAAAAACAATTGCCTCGTATTTATGCTCCTTGCGGATAAAAATAGAATATCATCCGCGCACGGCATCAACCATTGGATTCCTTTTACAGAAGAAGAAGTGGGCGCGGCAGGCGAGTTTAAGAGCCGCTTTATGAGCCGGTTTTTGGAGCAGTTGCCAACAACCGAATCAACCGCTGTCCTAGCCGCCGGACGGGCGCTCTTTCGTTACTATCACGAAACAATACGCGGCAGCCGTAAAGCGCCGGTTGATGCCTCGTTCTATGATATACGGGAGTATTTTCAAATGAGAAACGAAAAAGGAAAAATGAACCCCAAATCCGCCGATGAAACTTACAACACCCTCCTTGCCGAACTCCGTGCCGCGCAAAAGGCATTGGCTCAGCAAATCGCGCCTAAAATTTACGAATATGGATTTTTGAAAGGATAACAAAAGGATAACAATGGCAGCCATATCATTAGACAATATTGACGCGCTTTTTCCGGCGGGACTTAGCGAAGAACAAAAAGCCCGCGCAAAAACGGCATTCCTAAAGCGCCTGTCGCTGGAAGCGCACCGCTTTTATGGCGGCAAACTGCAAACCGCCCCGCGCTGCGGCATCTTTAGCCCGCCGGACTTCAATGTGTGGTATACACCCGGCGTCTCGGCAGTCTCCACAGCCATCCGCGAAGACCCAGCACTCTCTTTCGACATTACAGGACGCGGCAACCTCGTTGCCGTAGTCTCCGACTCTACACGGGTGCTGGGCGATGGCGACTGCGGGGCGTCCGGCGGCATTGGCGTAATGGAAGGCAAGGCGCTGTTAATGAAGTACCTTGGCGGCATAGATGCCGTGCCGCTCTGTATCGACTCGCGGGACGCGGACGGAAAGCCGCAAGCCCGGAAAATCATCGAGTTTGTAAAAATGGTATCCCCGTCCTTTGGCGCGGTAAACCTTGAGGATATAAGCGCCCCAAACTGCTACGAGGCGCTGGACGCGCTCCGCGAAGAGTGTCCCATTCCGGTTTGGCACGATGACGCGCAAGGCACCGCCTGTGTTACCCTTGCCGCCTTGCTTTCGGCGCTCAAACTGGCGCAAAAATCGCTTGCCGAAGCAAAAATTGTCCTCTTGGGGGCGGGCGCGGCAAACACAACGATAGCCCGCCTCATTATCGCGGACGGCGGCAATCCGGCAAACCTCATTCTTTTCGACTCACAAGGGGCATTACATTCGGGAAGGACGGATATTCAGGCTGATACACGGGAATACCGCAAATGGGAACTCTGCCTGCGGACAAATCCGCGCCGCGTAATGGACGAAGCGGCGGCGCTTGCCGGCGCGGATGTGCTGATAGCGCTTTCCAAGCCCGGACCGGACACCGTAAAACGGGCGTGGGTGCGGGGCATGGCGGAACGCGCCATCGTTTTCTGCTGCGCCAATCCGGTGCCGGAAATTTGGCCCTATGCCGCCCGTGAAGAAGGGGCGTTCATCGTCGCCACAGGACGCGGCGACTTTCCCAATCAGGTAAACAATTCGGTATGCTTCCCCGGTATTCTGAAGGGAGCGCTTGCCGTCCGCGCCCGTAAAATTACCGATGGAATGGCGGTGCGCTGCGCCCATGCCATCGCGGATTTTTCGGCGCGGCGCGGCGTTACGCCGGACAACATCATCGCGACAATGGAAGAAACCGAAGTATTTGCCATCGAAGCCGCCGCCGTAGCGCAGGCGGCTATGGACGAAGGGATAGCGCTGCGCCCCCTCCCCGCAGACGAGGTGTACCGCCGCGCAATGGCGGACATAGCCTCCGCCCGCGCAATGTTCGACAGCCTGCAAAACAGCGGCTGTATTAAACCTTTGCCGGAAGAAATTGTCCAAAGGGCGCTAAGGGAATCTATTAAGTTATGAAAAAAACGCTTGTTCAGTATGTTAATTTTTGCGCCTGTTTTGGGAAGGGCGCAAATGCCCGCGAAGTTGTGCATGGAATAAACCTCACGCTTGCGGCAGGAGAGACGCTTGCGCTTGTGGGCGAGAGCGGCAGCGGCAAAACTGTAAGCGCTCAGGCGCTGCTAAGGCTGCAAAGCGAAGACTGGATTCATTATCCGCAAGGACAAATTCTCTTTAACGGAGAGGATGTGCTCAGAATGAACGCGGACAAATTACGCGCCATCCGGGGGCGAGAGATAGGGATGATTTTTCAGGAGCCGATGACAAGTCTTAATCCGCTTCATACGATAGAGCAGCAACTGGGTGAGACGCTGTCGCTTCATCAGGGAATACGGCGGCGCGACCCGCGCCTTCGCGCTGCCATTATCGAAAGCCTTGAGCATGTAGGGCTTAGGGATGCGGCAGCCCGGCTTTCGGCTTATCCGCATGAACTTTCCGGCGGAGAGCGCCAGCGTGTAATGATAGCGATGGCGCTTATCAACAAGCCGCGCCTGCTTATTGCAGACGAACCGACGACCGCGCTTGATGTAACGATACAGGCGCAGATTATTGCGCTGCTTTCATCGTTACAGCGGGAAATGGGGCTTGCCGTGCTGTTTATTACGCACGACCTTGCGCTGGTAAAGTCTTTTGCCGGAAGAGTTGCCGTAATGAAGGACGGACTTATTGTTGAGGAAGGCAGTTGCGCGGAATTGTTTGCCGCGCCCAATCACGAATATACACGCGCTCTTCTTGCTGCGGATTTAAGCGGAACGCCGAGGGAACCCGGCACCCGCCCTGCCGTCCTTGAAGCGCAAGATATAAAGGTACATTTTCCGGTGCGTAAAGGACTTTTGCGCCGGACATCGGGCTGGATAAAGGCGGTAGACGGAATTTCATTTACGCTGAACGAGGGGGATGCGCTCGGTATAGTTGGCGAGAGCGGGAGCGGGAAAACCACGCTTGGCAAGGCGCTGCTTCGGCTTTTGCCGAGTGAAGGCGGTGTTTTTATGCGTCCGGGAGAAGGCGCGAAACTTGCCCCTATGCCCAAAAACGAAAAAGAGATGCGTCCGCTCCGCAGCGCAATTCAGATTATCTTTCAGGACCCGTTCGGGTCGCTTTCGCCTCGTATGACCGTGCGGGATATTGTGAGTGAAGGTTTGCTGATTCACAAGAGAGGGCTGTCAAAAACCGGAAGGGAAGCAAAAGTGCGGGCGGCGCTTGCCGAAGTGGGACTGGGAGACGAGGCATTTTTAGACCGCTACCCGAATGAATTTTCCGGCGGGCAGCGTCAGCGTATTGCCATTGCGCGGAGTCTTGTGCTGGAACCGCGAGTTCTTGTGCTGGACGAGCCGACATCGAGCCTTGATAGGACGGCGCAGTTTCAGGTAATAGCGCTTTTACGCGCCTTACAGGAAAGGCACGGAATAGCCTGTATATTCATAAGCCACGATTTACGGCTGGTAAAAAGTTTCTGTTCAAAATTGCTCATCATGCGGGCGGGGGTATGTGTAGAAAGCGGAAGCGCGGAAGAGATTTTTGCCCGCCCACAGCATGAGTACACCCGCGCCCTCCTTGCAAGCGCCGGACTTAAGGTATAGACACAGGCAGGACTGGGAGTTAGTTATGCGGACTGGGCGGCATGAGGGCTAAGTACCAGCCCCGCCTATGCATTAGCCCTCCCGCTAGATGTCGATATTACCATCAATGAGGTTTAGAAGCAGGCATTGGAAGAGGGCGTGAGGAAGGCTGTGAAGCGAAAGAGATTATAGATGTAAACAACCTTTTTGATTTTGGGTTGGAGCCTGAGCAGATTTCCCGCGCCCTTAAACTGCCGATTGATAAGGTGCTTCGTTACCAGTCAAAATAATGACGGAACTCTCTTTGACGCGGCAACCTTGCCTTAAATGCTTTCGCCCCCGCGCTCACCCAACAAAAAAACGGCAGGCAAGCGCACCGCACGCCTGCCCGCCGTTTTTTACAAAAGTAAGATTGGGTTAGTGACTTTGCTCCTCTATTGCCTCGTCAATTATCGCCTTCACATCATCGGCATTACCTTCGTTGATAGCGTCAATCAATGCATTTAAATTCTCCGCAATCTGTTCTTTCGCGGCAGCATTACCCATCGCCCAGCCCGTAGTTATAGTACCTGACATTGCTGTAAATTTTGTACCATACTCAGTACCGGCGAGTTCATTAACAGCAGTAGTAATCTCAGCTAACAAAGCAGCAAGCTCTGTCGTGGTTGTCTCTGCTGTCAACTCATCGATGTCATAAGTTTTTCCGCCCGGTGTTTTACCTGGGGCGGGAGGCTCAGTGTATGCGCCGTCTCCACAGCCAACAAGGACAAAGCCGAATGTTACAAGCGCTATAAGCGCTAAAATTAGTTTATTCTTTTTCATGGTATTTCCTCCTTACACCTAGAATGTCCAAACAAAATCCAACTGGAATTTGTTGT
>JAIROZ010000049.1 GCA_031257255.1 Spirochaetaceae bacterium
AGGGTGGCGGAACTTTTGTTTAGTTGGGCAAGGACACCGGTAACGTCTTTGGTTTTTTCGCTTATGCTCTCCTGTGATTTTATTATTTCCGAAAAACTTGACGAAGCATTGGATATGCCGGTAATCATTTCGCCCATGACATCTTCGGTTTGCGCGGAGAATTTTAGCGACTCGGAAATTTGTTTAACAATTTTTTGAATGTTTGTGCTGATAACATTGGCATTTTCGCCGGTGGTGCCGGCAAGAGAGCGCACTTCGCTGGCTACTACGGCAAAACCGCGTCCCGCTTCGCCCGCGTGGGCGGCTTCTATTGCCGCGTTCATGGCAAGCAAGTTGGTTGAGGTGGCAACATCTTCAATAACATCGGCTATGCCGGCAATTTCCTGAGTGGTTTTTTCTACTTCGGAAAAAGACGCCAGCATATCGCGCATATCTTTTTTTGCTCTGCCTGTCGATTCGGCAAGTGTTACAATGCCGCGGCGTTTTGCCGCCGCCAGTTCGCTAACTTCGTGGATGCGGGCAATCATATCTTCCATTTTTGCGCTTGCCGCTTCCAGCGCGGCATCCTGCTCGCCGGTTATTGCAATAAAACGCTGCACCTTATCGTGGAGGGCAAGCAGAGTTTCCCGCGAGCGCCGCGCCTGTTCTATCAGTATGCCCGCCTGTTTCATAGCCTTTTCGCTGTTTGTAGCCTGATGTTCCGCCCGCAGACGCATAAATTCGCTGCAATTTTCGGGCTTATTTAGCCCGTTAAATATAGCCTGCGCCATATTTTTGCACGAAATATAACCGCAGGCGGCGCAGTTGCGAAAATCCTCCGGTTTATGCTTGTTCATCAACTTGTAAATCTTTGCCAGTTCGCCTTCGCTTGGCATTTTGACCTCTTTTACAAGCGAACTCAAATTCTGATATAGGCGTGTATAAAGTCCCGGACGCCAGTATTTTTTTAGGGAACGCTGAATTCCCTTTTTTAGGAAGGTTTTTTTGTTGCGGGCTATGGCATCTTCCGCCCGTTTTTCAACCTTAGATTCGAGAAGGTCTATCGGTTTGCCGTAGTTGCCGGTACCCGGTCCGCCGTTACAGCCCGCCTCACAATTAAGGCAGTCTATCAACGCGGGGGTAACATTTTTGTGAAGCATTTCCGGCACTTCATCAAGGTACTTGTATACAAGTTCAGTCCCTTCAATCTTGCGGATGGATGTAAGTTCCGGCGCTTCCCGTTCCACTGTGGCTCTAAGCCCGCCCGGAGAAGAAAAAAGCACCGCCCGTTCCGCTTCGGGACCATCGTACGGTTCGGGCGCGAATTTTGAAATCTGAATGTTCTCCGCTTCCATGTGTTTTAGCAATGAGAGCATAGTTACATTGTAGCGGACGAGTCCGGTTTCTTCAAATTCGCGTTTTTTGGCGGCGCATGGGGAGATAGCGGCAAAACGCGCCCCTTCATATTTTTTGAAGAAGGTTTTAATCATTACTACCGTATGGAGCATGGGGCTTTGCGCGGGGGCGAGGTGTCTTATCAACTCCGGTTTGTAGAGTTCGCAGTATGTTACCAGCGCCGGGCAGGGCTGAGCGATGATGGTTTGCGGATGTTGTTTTGCGTACTCCATATAAGATTTGACGGTGAGTTCCGCGCCGAATGACACATCAAAGATGCCGGCAATGCCGAGAGACTTTAAGTAGCCGTTCAATTTAAGAATATCGGGGAATACCGAAGCGGCGGCGGGGGCAACAATGGCAACGATTTTTTCGCCGGCTTTGAGGGCGGCAAAGAAGGCAGCCGTATCATCGCGGTAGGAACGCGCCCGCTGCAAGCAGGCGGGTATACAGCGTCCGCAGGCTATACAGCGTTCGGCGATAATTTTTACTTTATCGCCCGACCCGTCTATGCAGGTTTTTACGGGGCACACCGAAATGCAGGCATGGCAATTGTTACATTTTGTTTCGTCAACAGTGATAACTTCGGAGGGTTTAATTATAGCGCTCATTTTCATCTCTCTTTAGCCCGGAAAGTCCGGCTTCCAATCGTGTAAGCATATCGTATATGTGATTGTTTTTTATACCGAAAGTTTGAAATTCGCGGAGTACTTCGATAGCGCCGGCTGTGTCATTCATCTGAACATAACATTCGGCAAGTTCCTTGAATGCGCGGTGGTTTTTCGGCTCATTATCAAGGAGAGTCCGCAAAGAAGAAATTGCGCTGTCGCAGCGACCCTGTTCGCGGTCGACAATGGCGAGCCCCAGCATAGCGTAGGTATCGAAGTCAATGCTGAGGGCGCGGCGGTAATATTCTATAGCCTTGTCATAATCTTTTAGAGTGCAGTAGGCGTCTCCGGCGCGGGTCAAAATTACTTTATTGCGCGGGTCAAGTTCCAGAATTTGGTTCCAGTAATCGAGCGAGCGCTTAGGCTGATTAAGCCCGCGGAAACAATCGGCAAGTCCGAAAAGCGCGTAGAAGTTGGAAGGCTCGCGCTGCACCGCCGCGTCAAAGTAAATGATTCCGTCTTCAAATGTTTTTAATTTGCGGTGGCAGTTCCCTATCGAGGTAAGTACGCGAATGTCAACGGAAATCATATTGCGGCGTTCTAACATTCTTTCCCAGTAGTACAGCGCTTCGCGGTATTCCTTAAAGTCATAATGAAGATGACCCAGCCCGATAATTGCGTACGGGTTATATGCGTCTATGCTGAGGACTTTTTCGTAAACCGATTTTGAATTTTTGAAGTCGCGGAGTTTGCGGTAGGCGTCCGCAACGCGGGTAAGCACGGTAACATTGTTCTGGTCTTGCCCTAAGTATTTTTCCCAAATCAAAATAGCCTTATGAAAATGATTGAGCGCCTTGTAGCAGTCGGCAAGCCCGAAGAGCGCGTAGTTATTTTCCGGGTAGTATTCAAGGCAGCGTTCATAGTAGTCTACCGCATCGTGGAAGCGTCGGTGTTTACGGGAACAATCACCCATGCCGACAAGGGCATAGTTATTGGTGGGGTCTATTTCCAGAATTTTTTGAAAGCAAGCCGCCGCTTCTCCGCCGGAATTTTCTTTTAGCAGTTGATAGCCGCGTTTGGATAATTCATTTATCCGTTCGGTATGAATAATAGAAGCGTCTCCATTCTGAGAAAATTCACCGTCATCGTCAAAGTGAATATCGTCCGGTACGCTTCTTTTCTCCCGGCGCATAGCCCATCGTGTATCGTCCGCGTTATACATCTTTTGCCTCTTCTTTGAGCAGCCCTTTGAGCATAAGCGCAAATTCAACGCTCAATTCTGTAATTCTTTTGGGATTAGGCGCCATCTGGTACATTTGGAGCGCATCCAAAAGCCGACCCTGCGCCTTGTAATGGTCGCCTATGCGGGTAAGCCCGTCGGTATATCCTGTGGTAACAAAAATTCTACGCGCCCCTTCGATGTCTCCCTCGTTGTAAAGGACATTGGCTTTTCTGTTAAGTGTTACCTTGAGAGCGCCCTCACAGGCGGGACGCGCCGTTGTCTTGATAAATACTGCTTCGTCCTCATGTTTCTTAAAAAGTCCGGCTATATCCATAATCTTTACAGCGGTCTAAAAAGCGCCGCACAATGCCCTAAAGCAAAAGTAAAAAAACGGGGCGGCAAAAGCAAGCGAGTCTATAGAATCGAGTATGCCGCCGCGCCCCGGCATTACTTCGCCTGAATCCTTAACTCCCGCCGACCTTTTTATCGCGGATTCGGCAAGGTCGCCTGCCTGCGAAACTATTGCCGTGCCAAGCCCCAGAATAAGCGCCGTTCCATAGTGAGGAAAACGCGATGCCTCAAACTCGGCGGCAAAAAATCTGCCGGCGGCAAGGCTTATCGCAAGAGCGCCGGTAAAAGAACCGGCATATCCTGCTATGCTCTTGTTAGGGCTTACGGGGATTATACCCCGGTTGCCCGCGCCGAACAGCACACCAAAAACCCAGCCTAACGAATCGGTAATAACCACCACAGAAATGAAAAAACAGAGGATAAATGTTGAGCCGGAAAACCGGTTTAACAGTATTATCCACGATATAAAAATTGAGGGATAGAAAAGCACGGCAAAACTGCCTGCCACGCGCCCTGTAAGTTCATCAAGCGCGTTGACTCTTGTCCAAAAACCCCGCGCCATTATCCATACGGCAAGCGCCATTATGACGCCCCAGATTATGTTGTAATGCTGTCCTAGAGAGACTGCCGCCGTAAAAGCCGCCGGCGGAAGCAGCCCGTAAAAAAATGCTTCGATTTTATGCACCATAAGCCCTTTTTTTGCCAGTATTGCGGAAAATTCCATCGCGCCGAGCGCGGAAAGCGCCGTTACGAGCAGATTTGCGGCAAGGTGGTTTTTCTGCGGCAATAATGCCACAACCGCTATGCAGAGCGGGAAACCGATAAAAAATACGCAAAGACGCGCTAAAATCTTCTTCATCTAACTTTCCAAACGGGTTTGTATCAACTTGTAGCGCCCGTCAGTATCGCGCACCCAGTTAATGTCGATAACCACTATCTCGCCCGGCAGCCCAAAGTCAAGCGCGACCTGCCTGCCGCCGCCTATGGCTAATGTCTTTGCCGCCGCCGCGTTAGAAACCCAAAGCCTGACGCCATTCTGTGCCTGTATGTTCAGCACATCGCCTTTTACAAAGTATCGCTCGTTACGCCCCTGATTTGCCTCACGCAAAATCTCCCAGCGGAGCATACAATAACTCTGAAACCGCACCTCAAGACTGAACGGATACGGCGTGTTCCCTGTAAAAACCGCCGTCCCTCCAGTGGAAGACGCGGGCGGCGTTTCCGGCACGGGAACCTGAACGGCAGGCATCTGCCCATCCGCGCCTTGCGCCGCCGCCATCATCCCGCCTACTCTTGCCGCCTCGATATGCAGTTGCGCTCCCATTTCCGGTTTACCGGGCAAAAAATCCTGCGCCAGTATCGTTAGGTCAGGCTCGCCGTCTCCATTAAGGTCGGCAAAAGCGGTATCGTTAAGCCCTATCAGCAATTCGCCTGCCGGCGCGGCAAGGGTAAGTATGTCGCCAATCTTTTGCAGCGTAAGGTTCCAGTCATTGCCGGCAAGCGGCACTTTAAGCGAATCGCCGGCATACATACGCTCTTCAAAAATGCCTTCGGTCAGCGTGTAAACGACAGGTTTACGCTCGCCCTCCTGTTCGGTTTTATTCCAACGGGGGCGGTTTATCAGGTAAAAAACAATGGCAAAGATGAACGCGCCCGCAAACAGACTGATAACGGCGGTAATAATAACATTGGGAATACGGGAGGGCTCTTTTAACAGTTGCTCCACCGGTATCGGTTGTTCCTGAATTTTGTGCATACGGTACTGCGCCTGCAATTCCTTGCCGTCCAGCGCGAGGTATTCTCCGTAGTTCTTTAGAAAACCGATGAGATACGCTTCCGCCGGAAAATGGGAAAAATCGCCCGCTTCCAATGCTTCGATATAGCGTTTTGCTATGTTGGTCTCGCGGCTTACATGCTCTACAGAATAGCCCTTAGCCTCCCGCGCCGCCTTTAATTTTTCACCTATAATAGTCATCACTTGTCCTGCCTATTGCCTGTCCCTGAACAAAAAGTTGTTGTAAACATTGGCGGAAGCCGGAGAATCATAGATGAACCGCGCTTCCGGTATGCCCTGATTCACCTTTGTATTGGTAAAGTCGAACCTCGTACTGCCGCCCGAATATGTTATCCCTTCGATACGGCGTACATAAAGAGTCTGAGGATTTATAGCAAGTTGAATTTCTTTGTAAGTCTGACCGCCTGAACGCGGCGTAAGCCTGAGTCTTACTACCTGCTCGCCGGAATCCTCCAGCGGCATAGGGTTTGGACTGGAAACATAGGCGGGCGCGTAGGCGCGTCTTAGCAGCGCTATGCCCGCCGCGCTTGCCATATTCGGTCCTCTGCCGCCCGAAACAGTCTGATTCAGTATGGCGCTAAAATCCGGCAGATAAACGGTAAGTTGCTCGCCGTTAAAAACCATCACTTGATTTGTAGGCTGCGAAAAATCTATACGCAAAAATTGCGGTTTAAGGTGGCTAACCTTGCCCGCCATTGTGTTGTTTCCCTGTCTTATCGTGATGTTAGCCTCGTAATCCCTAAAACCGGCGTAGGTATCTTCCACGCGCTTTAGGTAATCCTCCGCCGTAACAATCTGAGCAAAAGAAACGGCAGGAAGCGCAAGGCAGAATAGGGCAAAAATCGCGGTTTTCATAAAGCGTACTAAACTATAAAGGAAACGCGGGTAAAGCGCTAGAGGGCGCGGCGGGTATGTTTCCCTAGGGCGGCATTCAGGCTGCCTGTATGGTAGCCTTCCAGTTCAAAGGCGGCATAGAGGAAGCCGCAGCGTTTTATGGATGCCGACAGCGCGTCTAAAAAGGCGGTATCGAAGAAGCGGGCGCGTTCTTCCGGGGCGACTTCGAGACGCGCCACATTCCCGTGGTAACGGACGCGGAAGTTGACAAAGCCGGCATCGCGCATGATGTCTTCCGCCTTTTCCACTTGGGCAAGTTTTTCGCGTGTTATTTTTTCGCCGTAAGGGAAGCGGGACGCCAGACATGCAAACGCCGGTTTGTTCCATGTGGGCAGTCCTTTTTGTTTGGAAAGTTCGCGTATTTCCGCCTTGGAAAGCCCGGCATCGCGCAGCGGGCTTACAACGGCAAGTTCCGCGAGCGCCTTTAGTCCGGGGCGGTAGTCGGAAAGGTCGTCTGTATTGGAGCCGTCCAGTACAGATGCCGCGCCTTCATTTTTTGCCGCGCTAATGATTGAAGCGAATTCAATTTTCTTGCAATGATAGCAGCGGTCATGGGGATTTTCGGCAACCTGCGCGTCAATATCATTTTCTTTTATTAAGATATGGCGTATGCCTGTAAGCGCGGCTATACGGCAGGCGCAGTCGATTTCACTTTGCGGAAGCATAGGAGAGACAACGGTAATAGCCAGCGCCTTGTCTTTCAGCGCGTCAACCGCAGCGGCGCATAAAAAAGAACTGTCAACACCGCCGGAAAATGCTACAGCCGCGCTGCCCAGTTCCTTAATGCGGTTTACAAGCGCTGTGTATTTTTCGTTCAAATTCATTTTATTTAAGGTATCATAAATTTAGGGATATTGTTATCCCCAAATAAAAGACTGATTTATGCCCGGCGCACTACTCCCGCAAAAAGCCGTACTCATATACCTTCGGCGCTATCTTTTCCGCCAGCGCCTTGTGCGCGTCCCGCAGGGTTTTGATTAGGGCGTTGTAGGTTTCATCAGCGGACTTTGTGTTCATCCGGCAATTGCCGCTTCCGCTTTCCTTGCGCCCCTGAAAGAATTCGCGGATGTCGTAAAACGAGGCGTTGACTTGCTTGCTAACGCAAGCATTGGCGGTTTTGTTGTTCTTGATTTTCGCGTGGTAATACTTCCAGAGTTCCCGTCCCGCGTCTAACACAGCCAGAGATTCAACTGACCCCTGCTCCCTAATCCCTAACCCCTTTAGAAAGTTGCTCATAAAGTTACTTTCAAATTTTTCTTTCGCGCCAACTTCTTTTTCGGTGAAGGGTATCCAGTGGTTTGTTCCATTGCCGCGGGAAATGCGGTTTTGTCCGTGGAAGAGCGTGAATATAAGGCAATCGTTTTGAAATTCGTCATTGGTTTTATATCCGTCATTGGGATATAAAAACTGGTCGCGGTCGTTGAGCCAAGTATGTTCAATACAAAGCCGTACGGCAAAATAGATACAAGCAATTTGCAGGCTTGTTTTATTGCAAAAGAATTGCCTTGATTTCCTTATTTCTGCATCTAATGTAAAATAAGGTTGATGTATAATTTGTAAATCTGGAGATTCGCAAATGAGCAGCCCAATATTATTTTCATGGGGGCTATCAAAATTTCGCACCCAATGATTTATTGATTTATTAAAATCATCCCAATAGCGTTTTACCGTTCCATATTCAAGAACATCTGTGTCAATATATTTTGGAAATTGCCTGCCATTTAAATCCCAAATAGAAAAACCTATAGGAAAATTCCCCTGTACATTATCAAAACTATTTGCGCGTACAGAAAAACCAGCCTTATATTCCGCGTTAAAAAATTTTCTAAATTTAATATAATGTTGACCGCAAACAAATGTAAATTTTGAGAAAAGAGCGAGCTTGCTTTCAGGTATTTCATGATATACGCGTGCCATAAATTGCGCGGATATTTCGTTTGTCGCGGCGCCGATAAACGGCTGGTATTTTATTTTGTTTTATGTTTTTGAGCGACCCCTGTTTTAATCTCGCCGGTTCCCATTACAGAACGCGGACTTCCCGCCTCCGCATAAGGCGGATTGATATATACAATCAATTTTTTGCGCTTTTCCGGGTCGTCAATTATCTTTTTTAATTCCTCCGGCAGTTTGTCAAAACTATCGTTCAGAAAATCAAACTGGAACACATGTCCGGGAAGCAAATTGAGATTTTCATCTATATCAATAAGGCTTTGCATGGTTTCAACATTGCCCTGCTCAATATCGGAAGCCCATACATTGTATTCATTCGATAATCCCGCAAGCAGATTGCCCGTTCCCGCCGCGCAGTCCCAAATATAATACTCGTCCTGCCAGTCCGCGCCGAAAACTGCCGCCAGATATTCTTTCGATTTATCCGCCCAGATTTTCGGCGTAAAGAAGCTGCCTTTTACTTCGCGGATATTCTGCGGCACCAGCAAATCGCGGCGGTCAATGATATATTGCTGAAACACCGGTGCGGGAGGCCGCTCATAT
>JAIROZ010000111.1 GCA_031257255.1 Spirochaetaceae bacterium
CATGCCAACTTCCTTTCAACACACTCGCCTATCTCTTCAAATAGGCTCAATTGCGCGCTTAATATGTTCCGTCCCATAGCGACACTTTATCATACTTTTTCTAAAAGTAAAATTGCTGCTATTTCGGCAGTCAATATCCTCAGACTACGCTGAACAGCGCAAGTGTTCCGCTGGAATACCAGTACTGGACTACAGTGCAGGTGTACTAATAGCAGAGCGTATTTGTAATTTTTTGCCCGCCCTCGCCAGCGGTGTCCTGTCCATACCGGACGGGGGGCGGGGGCGGGCTTCTTTGTGGAAGGTGTTTGTGTTACAATAATTAAACTGGAGGCTATTATGGCAGAGTATACAATCAGGTTAAACGATGGACGGCTTGTCCATATAAATACAGACAACTGGTCGGTAACGGAAATCAAACAGGAATCACCAATCTCAGAAAGCGAAAAAAACGCAATTATCGTAGAAGCGGTAAAAGAGTTAAAAAAACATAATTTGCCGCTATAGCTGGCAGGCGGGGGGGATTTAATTATGACGCCAAGCCCAAAGCTTCTTTTAGCGCCGTTTCTAATAGCCGCGAGCAATTTACGCCTTCTTTTTCCGCGATAGATTTCAACCAATGCGGCAATGTTATTGTCGTTTTTTCTCTTGCGTTATTTAGGGTGTCTTTTATCAAGTCAGGATAAATAGAAATCAGCGTAATTAAGTCGCCTTTTTCCAGTTCTGGCAATTCACCTGCCGCCACAGGCAACTCATAATTGTCTTTTTCCAAGCCGTAAATGTGAAGTTCCAGCGCTTCTTTCGCCATCTCCAATGCATGCTCAAAATTATCGCCGCACGAGACACAACCCGGCACATCCGGGAAAAAGACCCCATAACCGCCTTTGCCGTTATACTCCAATACGGCTTTATATGTTAGTTTTCGCATAATTTCTCCTATTCCAATCCTGCTTGCTTCATAATGCTATGAAACGTTTTTTTTGGCAAATCTCCCTTATGATTAGCCACTGTAACTTTCCCTTTTTTAACAGGATGTTCAAACTGTATATGCGAGCCGTGCTGTTCGCATTTTTGCCAGCCGTCTGCACGAAGTATTTTTAAAACTTCTTTGACATTCATAAATGTATTGTGTGTGTTTATGTGCGCATTGCCAAGCAGGGCGGGCTTTTTTGAAGTAACTCCTAAATTCAATGCGCCCTGTATATCCGCGCTCTAGTATGGATATGAATAACGCAGTTCAATTAAAAGAGATTCCGGCGGGTTTTATTGATGTTCTTGCCAAAAAATTATTCGGTTTGCCGTATCTTTTTCCTTATCAAAAATTAGTTGTTTCCAACATACTGGAGGCGGCAAGAGCGGCAAATGTCTGGCTGAAGTATGTAGATGATGCGCTGCTTGTAGACACTGCAATGGACGCTGAGTCTATGGAAGCGCCAATAGATGGCGCATTTGATGGCGGCACGGACGGCGCAGATGCCGCCGCTTTAGGACGGCAGATTGTGATACTGCCAACGGGGGCGGGCAAATCACTCTGTTTTCAACTTCCTGCTATGCTGCTCGACGGACCAACGCTTGTCATCTACCCTATACTTTCTCTTATGGCAGACCAAGAACGCCGTCTTATCGAAAAAAATATTGCGTCTGTTACTCTGCGCGGCGGACAGACTACCGGGGAGCGTAATGCGATTTGGCAAAAAATTAAAACTGGAGAAAGCCGTTTCATTATCGCTAATCCTGAAGTCCTGCTTACACCGGCAGTACTTAAAATGCTGCCTGAATTGGGCATAGTACACATCGTTATTGACGAGGCGCACTGTGTAAGTGAATGGGGAGAGAGTTTTCGTCCTGCTTACCTTGAAGTAGGCAAAATTGTAGAAGCCGCCGGAGCGCCGCTTGTAACCGCGTTTACGGCGACTGCTTCCACTTCTGTGCTGGAAAAAATCGGTGAATATATTTTTGGCGAGTTGGGTGCTCATAAAATTACAGGCAGCCCCGACCGTCCCAACATCAGTTACGCGGCGATAGGTTCGATACTACGCGACCTTACAGTCCGCGATTTGCTCAAAGTATACCCGCGACCTGCCATAGTATTTTGCTCGTCAAGAACCGGCTGTGAAAAACTGTCGCGTTACCTTCGTGCGGCGCTAAACGAAAAAGAGATTCGTTTTTACCATGCGGGGTTAGAACGGGTTGAAAAATCCTCTGTAGAAAAATGGTTCTTTGACAGCGGATGCGGAGTGCTTGTAGCGACCTGTGCTTATGGGATGGGCGTTGACAAGGCAAATATCCGCACGGTTATCCATCGTGATATTCCGCCTTCTGTGGAAGCGTATTTGCAGGAATCAGGACGCGCTGGACGGGACGGCAAATTTTCCCGCGCCTTTTTGGTATGGGGACCGGACGATGTACCGGTGCTGGAACGCGCAAAAACTGACTACGACAAGGCGCGGCTTCGCGTTCTGATGGACTATGCCCGCGATGTCTCGCATTGCCGCCGGGAGGCGCTCCTTGCTTTGCTCAATTACGAGGGAGATGGTCAAAAGCCCGAAACCGAATGTTGCGATGTGTGCGCCGCAGCAAACTTACCGGATGCCCGCGCCATGTTACGCGAAGAAGCGCCGGTAGTATCGTTAATACGGCGGAACAAGCGGGCATTTACCGGGGATGCGGCGGCGCATGTTTTATCGCGGTCTCCGCGTTTAGGCTGGACGGATAGGGAAGCGCGTCAGGTGATACGCCATCTAAAACGAGATGGTCATCTGCGTGAACTCCGGTATTTCCCATGGAAGGGGAAATTAACGGTACCCTAAATCCGCTATCAATGCGCAAAATATAAATCTTTTTTATTTTATATTTCCGTTCAAGTCAAAAGGCTTTAATATTTTGTCAACCTGAACCGGTTTGCCGTTTTCATCATCGACTGTTACTTTAGCAAAAGACCAGCCTTCTATACGGGATGGGTCAACGCCGGCGGCAATAAAAGGTTCGGGATTCAGTACAAAAACAATGTCTTTGTCGTTGATACTCATATCTTTTGCCCATTCAAGTAAATTGCCATCCCCCAAATTTATGCCATAGTGGTCAAGCGCTGCATGATAGCCGACAATGCTACGGTAGTTTTTTAGGATATGCTTATATGCTTCCAACGGTGAGGCGGAAACGGACGGCGTGTTCTTGTCAAAATTGAGCCTATAGGTGAGTTTGCCGTCCGCAAAATCCCAGCCGTTTAATTTACCGGTATCCCATCCGGCGTCCAAAAAAGGCTTAGCGTCAATTTTCAAAGCAAGGCTAAAATCCGAAGGCGCTTTTCCTTCAAAAAGAATTTCAAACGAAGCCGCTCTGTCGGGCGCGTCTAAAGCCCAGCCTTTGCCGTCTATTCCGTCTAGTTTATGCGGCGGCAGCGCGGCAAGCAAATTGTCGAATGAGCGTTCGGAATCTCTTGCTACCACATCAAGATTTCCGCAGGAAATCACGCTTAATACCACCGGCGCACAGGCAAACAAGGCGGTAAAAACAATGACTGAATTTTTTGTTGTTATTTTCATTTATTACCTCTACAAGTAACTTAACGCGGCATTGTGTCGGAATTATGTAGGATGGTTTTTTCATACCGGCTAGATTATTTATAGGGCAATGCGGTCTCTTGAAGAAAAAACAAAAACAACCTATATTAGAAAGGATAAGATTGAATTTTGCGGAAACAGCCGAATTCAACAAAAATTTGCAGGGGATGTGTATGACAAACGAGGATATAGTACCCGGTTTTGACCATGACAAAGATGACAGCCTAAAAATCGACCTTAAACGCATTGACGGCGTGTCTAACGGCATTGTTCTTTCTCTAACCGGGTACATTGACACCTATAATTCAAATTCTTTCCAAAAACGTGTGCAAAAATCCATAGATGCGGGTTTTGTAAATCTCGCCTTTGACTGTAAAGGGCTGAACTATGTATCCTCCACGGGCATAGGTTCGTTCACAACTTTCCTAAAAATGCTCAAACAAAAGAAAGGAGGGCTGGTACTCTTTGAAGTGCAGGCTAAGGTGCTTGAGGTCTTTCAACTTTTGGGATTTTCCACATTTTTTACGATAAAGAGCAATGCCGAAGAGGCGGAGCAGCACTTTATGAGCAGCGGCGAAATATCCAGCGTCTACTTTCCGCAGATTTTTGACTGCCCTATATGCGCCAAGAAACTAAAGGCGGTAAAACCGGGTCGGTTCCGCTGCTCGGAATGCAAGACAATTTTGGCTGTCGATGAGACCGGTCATGTATTTTTAGGCTAAATAAAAAGGAAGGCGCAAATGGGAATGTTTTCCAGACTAAAGACGGTAATTGCCTCGCATATCAACGCGCTGATAGGCAAGGCAGAAAAACCGGAAAAAATGCTCAATCAACTGCTTATTGATATGAACGAGCAGTTGATAGCGTCAAAAAAAGCGGTAGCGCAGGCTATAGCGGACGAAAAAAAACTTGAACGCGAAACCGCAAACCAAAGGGCGCTTGCCTCCGAATGGGAACGCAAGGCTATGCTCGCCGTCAATGCCGGAGACGATGACCTTGCGCGGGAAGCGCTAAAACGCAAGCAAGACTACGACAACGCTTATACTGAATACGATAAGCAATGGCAGGCGCAAAAGGATGCTGTCGAAAAACTAAAATCTTCCTTAAAAGAACTGCAAATCAAAATAGATGATGCCCAGCGCAAGAAAAATCTGCTTATAGCCCGCGCCAAACGCGCCGAGGCTCAGCAAAAAATTCAGGATACTATGAGCGGCATGGCGGGGAGCAAGGGTTCTTTTGACACCTTTGACCGTATGGCGCGTAAGGTTGACGAAATGGAAGCGCAGGCGGATGCTTCCAAGGAACTTGCCGACTTTAGCGCGGACAGCGACCTGGACAAAAAATTCGCCAAACTGGAAAAATCGGACGCAAGCACGGACAGCGCTCTTTTGGAACTCAAACAAAAGATGGGTATGCTGCCGGGTAATGCGCCGGAGCAAAAAGCGCTTCCGGGCGCTTGAGTGTAAATAGGAGAAAAAATGACTTCGTACAAAGAATTAGGACTGGTAAACACCAAAGAAATGTTTGCCAAAGCGGTAACCGGCGGCTATGCGATACCCGCCTACAATTTTAACAATCTTGAACAGATGCAAGCCATCATTCAGGCATGTGTGGAAACCAAGTCACCTGTGATTTTGCAGGTGTCGTCTGGGGCGCGTAAGTACGCCAACCAAAACCTTTTGCGCAATATGGCGCGGGGGGCGGTCGAATATGCCCACGAATTGGGTTATGACATCCCGATAGCGCTTCATCTTGACCACGGCGACACTTTTGAACTCTGCAAGGACTGCATCGAAACCGGCTTTTCTTCGGTTATGATAGACGGCTCGCATTTGTCTTATGACGAAAATGTCGCGTTGACCAAAAAAGTCTGCGACTTTGCCCACGCGCAAAAGGACTATGTTACTGTAGAAGGCGAACTCGGCGTTCTGGCGGGAGTGGAGGACGATGTGTCATCCGAACATTCAAACTACACGCGCCCCGAAGAAGTGATAGACTTTGTAGGCAAGACTAAAGTTGATTCGCTTGCCATTTCGATAGGGACAAGCCATGGGCGTACTAAATTCAAGCCGGAACAATGCACACGCAGCCCGGACGGAATCCTGATACCGCCCCCGCTCCGCTTCGACATACTGGACGAAATCATGAAGAAGATTCCCGGCTTCCCGATAGTACTGCACGGCTCGTCTTCTGTGCCGATAGAGTATGTTAAAACGATAGAAAAGTACGGCGGCAAATTGCCGGATTCTGTGGGCATACCGGAAGAACAGTTGCGCAAAGCCGCCAAGAGCGCCGTCTGCAAAATCAACATAGACTCGGACGGCAGGCTTGCAATGACGGCGCTTGTCCGCAAAATATTTGCCGAAAATCCCGGCGAATTTGACCCGCGCAAATACCTGGGACCTGCCCGCGATGAACTAAAAAAAATGTACGCCGCAAAAAACAAGAATGTCCTCGGCTCCGCAGGTCATGCTTAAAAGAACATTTTTAACCGCTCTTCTTGCTTTGTTTTCCCTGTCCTTTGCCTTCGCGCAAAGCGGGGAGGCAAAGGAAGCCGGCGGGGCGCTCAACACTGTTGATGCCGCCGCGCCGTCCGGCGAGTCTGCCGCCGCCCGGACTATAGGGCAATTTGTGGAGCATCCGCCTTCGGAGAAATTTCTTGACACGGTACATGCGCTGCAAACAAAATTATTTGAAAACAAACAATGGCTCTGGCTAATTGTGCGCATAGCGATAGCGATAGCGCTCTGTGTAGCGGTTACGCTGCTTTTGCGATTTATCAATTTTTTGTTTCAAAAACTGAGCAGCCGTCTTCTAAAAAACTTTAGCATAAAACCGGAAGTTCAAGGCAGGCAGTTTTTATTTATCAAATTCGATAAAATACCATTTCTAAAAAATTTATTCAAAACCAATATTTTTGAAAAAATATTTCATCGTGAACAACTAAAGATAATAATCAGTTATATCATCAAAATACTTAAACTGACCGCTATGCTCGTAATTCTTTACATAGCGCTTACCGCGATACTGGGGCTTTTTGCGCCTACGCGGGGTTTTGCGGTTATACTTTTGGGTTATA
Source organism: Spirochaetaceae bacterium (assembly GCA_031257255.1). Lineage (GTDB taxonomy): Bacteria > Spirochaetota > Spirochaetia > Treponematales > Breznakiellaceae > JAIROZ01. The sequence continues at coordinate 6,640 of JAIROZ010000111.1, forward strand.
TATGGCAGCCGTTAAAAACTTTCCTTAGTAATTTTGTACATTACCTGCCGGATTTATTTTTTATCATCGTTACAATTTTTATTGTACGCTATATTATCCGTATTGTTAGATTTTTTACGCTTCAGATAGAAAAAAATCATATTGTAATTCCGGGTTTCCATTCTGATTGGGCGCTGCCTACATTCAAACTTCTGCAAATATTTATTTACGCGCTTACACTTGCTGTAATTTATCCGCGCCTGCCCAACGCGAATTCTGACGCTTTTAGGGGAGTTTCCGTACTCTTTGGACTCGTTGTTTCGTTTGGTTCAAGTTCCGCGATAGGCAACCTTGTAGCCGGCATAGTAATAACATATATGCGGACATTCAAAATAGGCGACTTTATCAAAATTGGAGATGTAAGCGGCTTTGTGGTGGAAAAAAGCGGCATTGTTACGCGGCTTCGTACCGTCAAAAATGAGTATGTTACATTTCCTAACATTACGGTGCTTACATCTCAAATAACCAACTACAATACCTCTACAGAGACCGAAAAGGGGCTTTTGATATATAAAAAAGTCGGCGTAGGGTACGGCGTACACTGGCGGCTTGTAAACGAAATGCTTGTAAGCGCGGCGCTAAAAACCGAATACATAGAAAGCGACCCGCCGCCTTTTGTAAATCAGACTGAATTGGGCGATTATTATTGTGTATATGAAATTAACGCATATACAAAACGCGCCGATATAATGCCGCGCATAATTACGCTGCTCTTTCAAAACATTCAGGATGAATTTATTGCCAGAAATATACCATTGTGTGAACCGCATCTGCGCGGCATAGTTCAGGCAACAACAGAAAATTCAGTTTATAAATAATGATACAAACCGAAGTTACAACGCCCACGCCTGTATTCCGCGACCTTGCCCCCGGCGAAACCGCCGACGCGCTCTTCAAAACATCCGGCTGGGCGCGCCGTCCGCTCTTTAATTACAACGCCGAACAAATTGCCGCCCCCCGCGCAATGATAACAGAAAGTGATTGTTATATTGTTTTTTCTACCACTCATTTATTTTTGTTTGAAGTTGTAAACTCAGGCTGGACTCGCTATATTTCGATTACCGCTCTTTCGATACGCGAAAAAAAAGCATTTACAAAAATAATATATCTTCATAACCGTTCCGGTTTGTATTTTCTTCCCTCAGAAAGCGAATCATCTTCGATACGAATCAAACACGCGCTCTCTCAGGTTCATTTTATTATTATGAAGGAAAATGCGCGTATCATTAAATTTGATATACCGCATTTTGGCGGCGATAACAGCCTGCGCGGAGAACTGGTGCTTACGCAGGAAGCCGGTATGCCTTCTATTGTAACAAATCTTCCGTTTAACCGCGAAAAAGGACGGTTTAGATATACGCGCTGCTGTCCTTGTTTTTTTGCCGAAGGCGCGGCGCGTTACGAAAACAAAGATATTATTTTTTCACAGGGGCGTTCGTGGGGAATTTTTTTGTGGAGGCGGATGGCGCGTCCTGCCCGCGATGTCCATTATTGGGCATCCGGTTCCGGCAAGAGCGGCGGCAAGCGCGTAAGTTTTAGCATAGGCTGCGGCAGTGTAAACGCGAGCCGCGCCACAGAAAACGCTTTTTTTGTAAACGACAATCTTTACAAACTGGAGTATGTTACTTTTATTGCCTCTCCGCTAAGTTGGCATAACACATGGCGTTTTACAAGCAGCGATGGGCGGCTGTCTATGCGTTTTGACCCGCTAGAAAGCGCCGGCGAATACTACGCCAGTTTTTTACGGAGCGCTTCCGTCCGGCGCATCTTTGGTTTTTTTTCCGGCAGTTTCCAGCCCCCCGCCGGACCAGCCGTCGAATTTTTTAACATTACAGGCGTTACAGAACGCCGCAAAACAAGACGGTAAAACGCGCCTAAATTTCATCAGTATTTCGCGATAGTTATCTGGCACATTTTAGAGCATCTTCTACAATTTTGCTAAAGGTTTTGCTCATTTCGTTTATGATGTCCTTGCGAAGCAGTTCGAGTTCTTCTCTGGGCGAATGTTCAATCAAAAAAAGTTCGTAGACCTTAATTTCCATTGCGCCGGCAAGGCGTTCAAGGACTTCCTGCGCGGGAAATTTGCGGGCAATTTCCATCATGGCAAGGTATTGGGTAGAAATTCCGGCTTTTTCGGCAAGTTTTTCCTGAGAAAAACCGCGTTCCCGGCGGTTTTTCCGTAAATTTCTTGCCAAAATTTCTCTAAGATTATCGGGATTCTCCATTGGGTTTGCCTACAAGATAATAATATAAACTCTGACGCTCTTGACTTATTGTCTAATACTAAATATATTTGACTAATAGACGATGTTTATGCAATTATTTTGAAAATTCAGTATTTAGAAATATCTGGAAGGAGTTTTTATGAAGACGAGCAAAATGCTTACCTTTTTGGTAACAGTATTGGCAGGAGCGATGGTTTTTACGATGAGCGCCTGTGAAGCAGAGGTAGAAACCATAGGCGGCGCAAACTTTGGCGCTCCTGCCGGGCTTACCGTTACAGGCGCTACGACTGACTCGATAAGTCTTGGATGGAATCCGGCGGAAGGCGCGACCAGTTACAAGGTGTATAATTCCGCCAGCGAGGACGGAGATTTTTCCGAAGCGGGAATAAGCGATGCCGCCTCTTTTACAAACGAGGGGTTAGCGCCCAATACAATCTGCTGGTACAAGGTTTCTTCTATAAATGGCAGTGGAGAGAGTGTTCCATCTCCGGCTGTAAAAGGTGTTACCAAAAGCACCGCAAGCGGCGGAGGAAACGGAAGCGGCGAAGGGGGCGAAATTGCCGCACCGACTGGGCTTTTATTTTCCGGCGTAAGCGTTAATTCGGTAACTCTTTCGTGGGATGTATTTGAAGGCGCGGCGGGTTACAAAATTTACCGTTCAGGTACCGCTAACGGGGTATATACACAAGCGGCAACAAGCGATGCCAATTCATATACTGACTCCGGGTTAGCGCTCAATTCAACCTATTACTACAAGGTCTCCGCTTTGGTTTCGCCGTCCGG
>JAIROZ010000058.1 GCA_031257255.1 Spirochaetaceae bacterium
GCGCCTATGCGTTTTCCGTCTGTAATGCCGAGCGCGGTAATGTCGTGCCCGTTTATGGCGAGGTCTTTTAGGGAGAGGGCGCGGCTTTCCCGCAGGACTGTTTCGATACGGGCGGTAAAGTCCGCGAGTAAGTCCTGAGGCGGGGCTTCGCGGGTAAAGGCGTAGGTGTCCGCCATGCGGAGGCAAAAAAGCGGTTCGAGGGAGTCTTCGCCGGCGCGGACGATAAAGCGCCGGACGGCGCCGGCTGACCAGTCCGGCGTGTAGTGGAACATGTGTTCCTCAACAAGATGAGTAACGGCGTCTATCACGGTGTTCGGGTAGCGGAGTCTGAAAAGGAGCGCCCGCGTGAGCCGCGCCGACTCTTTTTCGTGTGTGTAAAAGGTGGTTTTGCCCGCGCCGGGGCGGGCGCAGGCGGGTTTGCCGAGGTCGTGGAATAGGGCGGCAAGGCGGATGGTGAGCGGGTAGTTGTGGGCGCACGCCCATTCGAGCGCGTAAAGCGAGTGGTCAAGTACATCGAAGCGGTGCAGCCCGCCTTGCGTAACGGCGCGGCAGGTGGCGAGTTCCGGCAGGATAAGGCGCATAAGTCCTGTTTTTTCCATATACCGAAAGGCTTCCAGCGGCGCGGCGCATGATATGGTTTTGGTCAGTTCGCAGGCAACGCGCTCCGGGGAAACCTTGGCGGTAATGTCGAGGGTTTTGGGGATGGCGGCTAATAGTTCATCATCGAGGGTAAAACCGAAGCCCGCCAATTGGGCGCAAAAGCGGATGGCGCGGAGGGGGCGCAAGCCGTCTTCGGAAAAACGTTCTTCGGACGCGCCAACACAGCGTATCAGGCGGCGTTCAATGTCCGCACGACCGCCGCACGGGTCAATCAGATTTCCGTCCGGCAGTTCGAGCGCCATAGCGTTTATCGTAAAGTCGCGACGGGAGAGGTCTTCGTCTATAGTGGCGGCATAACTAACGCTGTCCGGGCGGCGTCCGTCCGTGTAAAGCCCGTCCGTCCGAAATGTGGTTACCTCTATCGAGCGCCCTTTATGGCGGACGGTTACCGTTCCGTGCTTGATGCCGGTCGGGATGACGCGCTTAAAAATGCGCGTTACTTCTTCGGGTTTTGCGTCCGTTGCTAGGTCGTAGTCGGCGGGCGTCTGCCCCAAAACCATATCGCGTACAGCGCCGCCCACGAGGTACGCTTTCTTCCCGTGAGCGCGGAAAATCCCGCCTAACTCACGCAAAAGGGGAGGGACGGGATAGGTCATGGTGAATTACCGTAATCTGCGGGGAACGCCGATAACTCCGCAATCGGTGTAATCAGTGTTTCCCCAGGATAGTGCCGAAGGGGACGCCGGTTGCGTACTCAAGGTCGATAACGCCTGTAAGGAAGTTTACCTGCTGCTGAACGAGGTTAATCCGCGCCTGCCGCAGTTGTAGTTCGGCATTTTGCACTTCGAGGAGGGTTTGAAGCCCCGCCTGATATGCTTCGTTGGTTAGGCGGTGGCTGCGCTCGGCTAACTGTACCGAATAACGCCCCGCTTCCGCCGATACACGCGCCTGTTCAAGGCTGGAGATGGTGTTAAACACTTCGATTTCCGCGCCCCGTACAGCCTGCGCGAGCCCGATGTCCATTTTGCGGATGTTGTCGTCAAGGTCGTGGAGGTTTGCGTACTGAGTGGTAAACGGGAGTAAGCCGTTCAGACTCCACGAAAGCCCCAGACTGAATGTATCGCTGAGTGTGGGGTCGCCCCATGTGTTGGTGGTAGTGTCGTTAGCGGTTATGCTTGTATGCCGTGTTCCAAGGTTAAGCCCCCAACTAAGGGTAAGGCTCGGCGTCCACAGTTGATATTTGAGGGCGTTACGGGCGCTGCGGAGGGCAAGCAACTGCGCCTTGAGTTCGTTTATGTCCGGCTTATTGTTTTTTGCGCTGCTAATAAGTTCCGCCGCGTCAAGCGGGATAAATTCCGTGGAAAGGCTTAAGCCTTCCAGCGCAAAGTCTTCTTCAAACGGGATGCCGATGTTCATAGCAAAGGATGCCTTTTGCAGGCGGAGTCCGTTTTCCGCCTGTTCCATCTGGGGGCGTAGGTTTTCGCGCTGAACCTGCGCCTGCATTACTTGTAGTTCCGGGGCAAGCCCGCCCTGATAGTTTGCCCGCGCCGAGTCTTCCTGCCGCTGGGCGTTCCGGTAACTCTGGCGCAAGAGTTCAATCTGTTCTTGCATGAGGAGGAGGTTGTAGTACGCCTTGCGGACATCCCGTTCAACCTGAATTTTTGCCTTGTCAAAGGTAACGGCACCCGCTTCGTAGTCTTTCTTCAGTTTGCGTAAGCCCTCAAAGAGGGCGATGTTAAGCCCCGACCAGCCGATTTGCCCGCCAACGCTGATTTGCATCGCGCTTGTCTTGGTGTCCATCGAGTAGGGGACTACGCCGTATATGTCAGGCATTCCGGCAGGCAGTCCCAATGGATTATTGAGCGGCATACTTGTTACCGCTTTCATTCCTTCTACCGTTGATTCCGTAGGAATAAACCCCGTGCCAAGCGAGCCTGACACGCCTACAGCCGGCAAAAATTGATTCCACGAAAGGTCACTGACGCGCTTTTTGCCGGAGAGCGTTACCCGCTCCGATTGCAACGAAAGGTTGTTTTCTACCGCCAGCCGTACCGCCTCGTCTACCGTAAGCGTCCGTTTTGCGGGCTCCGTTTCCGCGCCGCCGGAGGCGGTGTTTGCCGCGGCATTTGCCGCCGGAGCGGACTGCGCGGCGGCATTTTGCGCGGGGATAAAAGCAAGCCCCAAAGAAAGCGCCGAAATGAGCGCCATAATTTTATATATCATACTGAAAAAACTCCCTACAAGGATTTTAGTTACCGACCGGTCGGTAACTAAACTTTAGGGCTTAGCGGAAAAAAAGGCAAGTGGGTGAGGTTGCGCTTCCGGTCTATTAACCCTATTATGCTTTAATGAAAGGCATGGAAGCAGAATTCCTTACAGATGCAGGCATAATACGGCGGGCGCGGGGCTGGCGGCTCTATACCGGAGACGGACGCAGGCTCATAGACCTGTGGCAGGACGGCGGCAGGGCGCTTTTGGGGCACACGCAAAATGCTGTACTCCGTGAACTAAAAAATCATTCCGAGCGCGGACTTTTTGCGCCGTTCCCTTCTTACGCGGGGGCTCATTTTTACAAGGCGCTTCGCGCTCTGTTCCCAAATGCAAGCGGTTTTTCCATACTGAATTGCGCTCTTTTTGATGTTAAAGCCGTTTTGGGCTATCCGCTCTGGCGTCCTTTTTCTATGGAAGATGAGGCGGCGCTCCACGAACCGGTCTTTGTACCCGTACTGCCGTTCCCGCTTGCGCCGGTTGTTGCCGTATATACAGGCGGCGCAAAACCGGAGCCGGCAAACGCTGCCTGCTCTCCTGTCCTGCTTGCCGCCGCAACCCGCGCCGTCTATAACTTGATTGCCGCCGGAGCGCGGGGCGCGGTTCAGTTTGGCAAGGTAAATTCGGCGCTTAAAAAAGCGGAAGAACGCGGAACTTCGCTATGGCGGCGGGACGGCATATACCTGCGCTACAAAGAATCTGCGGACGCATGCGTGTCTGCGGACATGCCGGCGGCAGACACCGGCATAACGCCCCGCTACCTTATGCTCTGCCGCGCCTTTCTTGCGGGCGGTTTTTTGCCGCCGCCCAGTCCGTTTTACCCGTTCATATTGCCGGGCGAAATGTCCGCCGGAGAAGAGGCAAAATTAGTAAAGTTATTGGAGGCATCATGCTTAATCAAAAATTGAATAAAATACCGAGGCTAAATGCGTTTCTAACAAAAACGCTGCTGCCTGTATCGGCACCGGCTTTATTTTTACTTGTTTGGCACATTTTGCGGGAGGCTAACGCCGTCCCTCGTTTTATGCTGCCGGGTCCCGCCGAAACAGCGCGGTCGCTTGTAAATGAATTTCCGCTCCTTATGCGCCATATTCGCGTTACCCTTTTTGAAGCGGGAGCCGGGCTCATTTTTGCCATAGCCGCCGCTTTTTTGCTTGCGCTTACTATGGACAACTGCCGCCCGCTAAAAAAGGCGCTGCAGCCGTTTTTGCTCCTTACTCAAACAATGCCGGCAATAGCGGTCGCGCCGGTTCTTGTTCTCTGGCTCGGCTACGAAAGCGCCCCAAAAATAGCGCTCGTTTTTCTTACTTGCTTTTTTCCAATTACCGTTTCGCTGGTAAATGGTTTTGACTGCGCGGATATAAATGCCATTATGCTGTTAAAGTCGATGGGGGCGGGACGCTTCCATATTTACCGCTGGCTAAAATTGCCGCAGGCATTGCCGTCATTTTTTGCCGGACTCCGTATCGCGGCAAGTTACGCCATAATCGGCGCTGTAATTGCCGAATGGCTTGGGGGAAGCGCCGGACTCGGCGTCTACATGACCCGCGTCCGCAAATCGTACTCCTTCGACAAAATGTTCGCCTGCATACTCCTTGTAATGCTGCTCAGTCTGGCGCTCCTTGCCGTAGTCTCCGCGCTTGAATGCGCGGCGCTGCCATGGAAAAGGCGGAAGGAATAAATGCAAAGAATAGGCATAGGACGCGATATTCACAGACTCGTTAGAGGACGGGCGCTTATATTGGGCGGCGTACAGATTCCCTTTCACAAAGGAGAGGCGGGACATTCTGACGGGGATGCCCTTACCCACGCGATAATAGACGCTCTCCTTGGCGCATCCGGGACAGGCGATATAGGCGAGTTGTTTCCCGATACAGACGGAGCATACAAAAACGCGGATTCCATAGCGTTGTTAAAGGAAGCATGGCGGCGGATAAAAGAGACCGGCGCGTATGAAATAACAAACATCGACTGCATTGTAAGCCTCGAAAAACCGGCAATACTTCCTTACAAACAACAGATACGCCAAACTATCGCGGCGGCGCTCGATGTTCCCGTTGAATGTATCTATGTAAAAGGAAAAACCGGCGAGCGTCTTGGAGACACCGGCAAAGGACGCGCTGTGGAGACATTTGCGGCGGTTCTGCTGCGCCGGCAGTATACCGCCGGCAGCGGCATTTTAGGCTAAAACCATTGACAGCCGCCGTCCGCGCCGCCATACTGTTCCAATGAGTGATTTTTCGCGTCTGGCGGAACTTGCCGGATATGCCAACAACATTGACTCGCTTTTGTACGACAAGTTCAATGTAAAACGAGGGCTTCGTAACGCGGACGGCACGGGTGTGCTGGTCGGGCTTACCAATGTGGGCGAGGTGCACGGTTACATGGTAAGCGAAGGCGAAAAAATTGCCGTAGACGGCAAACTCTTTTACCGGGGCGTCGATGTGGAAGATATAGTCCGCCATACCGAAGAAGAAGAACGCTACGGCTTTGAAGAAACTGTCTACCTCCTTCTGTTTGGAAGACTCCCAACCAAAGATGAACTCGAACTTTTCTGCAATGTTATGGCGGAACTCCGCGCCCTGCCTCTGGGTTTTGCGGAGGATGTAATTATGAAGCATCCATCAAGGAACATTATGAATGAACTCTGCCATACGGTGCTTTCGTTGTACTCAAAAGATGAACGCGCCGAAGACTTTGGCGTAGAAAACCTTGTGCGTCAGAGCATAGAACTCATTAGCCGTTTTCCTACTATTGTTGCCTATGCTTACCGTTCTAAACGGCACTACTTTGACAAACAAAGCCTTATCATTCATCAACTAAAAGACGGGCGCTACACTGCCGAAACAATACTTTCGCTTGTGCGCCGCGACCAGCAGTTCACTCGTCTGGAAGCGGAAACCCTCGACCTTGCCCTGATACTTCATGCCGAACATGGCGGCGGCAACAATTCAACCTTTGCCGTGCACCTCGTTAGTTCCAGCGAAACGGACACCTACTCGGCTATCGCGGCGGGGCTTTGCTCGCTTAAAGGCTTTAAGCATGGCGGCGCGAATGCCAAAGTTATGGGAATGATGAAGGACATAAAGCGCAAAGTTTTAGATTGGAGCGATGAAGACGAAGTTGGCGCATACCTCGAAAAAATCCTGCGCGGCGAAACTTACGATAATACAGGGCTTATTTATGGAATTGGACATGCGGTTTATACAAAGTCTGACCCGCGTATGCTGCTCCTCCGCGATAAGGCGGCAAAACTTGCGGCGGCAAAGAACTTTGAGCGCGAATTCCACCTGTATACCCTTGTGGAACGGCTTGCGCCCAAACTCATCAAAAAAGTAAAGAATATAAACAAGGACATCTGCGCCAATGTGGATTTGTATTCCGGCTTTGTTTACAAGATGCTCGACATACCCGCCGACCTCTATACTCCGCTTTTTGCCGTAAGCCGTGTAGCGGGTTTCTGCGCCCACCGCATAGAGGAAGCGCTTGCGGGAAGCCGCATCATACGCCCGGCATACAAATGCGTACAGCAGCATAAAGAATATATCTCTTTGGAGCAGCGGTATAATTAAAGCGTGGACACTACATTCATCGTCAAATTTACGCCGATGTACATCGAGCGTTTGTACTTTGCGGCGCTGCTGCCGCTGAGTAAAAGACGCAGCCGGCACTAGCCCTTCAGTCCTGAGTCCGTTATACTTTTTCTTATCAATAAACGCCGTATTTTGCGGCGCATTTGGAGGAATTATAATGAAGAAAACAATCATGCAAAGATGCGGCGCTTTTATTGCCGCCTTGCTTGCGGCGGCGGCTCTTTTTACCGCTTGCTCGAAGAAAACAACGGAGTATGTGATAGCAACGGATACTACCTTTGCTCCGTTTGAATTTCAGGATGCCAACCGGCAGTATGTAGGGATAGACATTGACCTGCTTGCCGCCATCGCGGCAGACCAGAAAATCGCTTACAGACTGGAACCGCTAGGGTTTAGCGCGGCGGTAGCGGCGCTGGAGTCGAATCAGGCGGACGGCGTTATTGCCGGAATGAGCATTACCACAGAGCGCCAGAAAAAGTACGATTTTTCCACGCCCTACTATGATTCAGGTGTTGTAATGGCTATACGCGCCGATAACGAAACAATAAAAGACTATTCCGGGCTTGCCGGGCTCAATGTTGCCGTAAAAACAGGTACAGAGGGCGCTACATTTGCCGAAAGCATACAGGCTCAGTACAACTTCAACTTAAAGTACTTTGAAGAATCGCCATATATGTACGAAGAAGTAAAGGCGGGCGGCTCCGTTGCCTGCTTTGAGGACTACCCGGTAATGGCGTACGGCATTACGCAGGGCAACGGGCTAAAAATGGTAACCGGTATGGAAAAAGGCTCATCTTATGGGTTTGCGGTACTCAAAGGAAAGAATACCCCGCTTTTGGATGCCTTCAATAAAGGGCTTGCCAATCTTCGCGCAAACGGCACCTATCAGCGCATACTCGATAAATACACGAAGACAAATTAAAGGCGATGGATTTTATTACCGTCATTGGCGAGGCGTTTCCCCTGCTTGCGCGGGGGGCGCTCGTAACTCTGGAAACAACGGCTCTGGCGCTTGTCTTTGCGCTATTTCTGGGGCTTTTTACCTGTTTTGCCAACCTTTCGCAGCGGGTAGTGTTCAAATACCTTGCCAAAGGCTACATAGGCATAATACGCGGCACTCCGCTCCTCGTGCAGACCTTCTTTATCTACTTTGGCGTTCCGCAACTGATTCAGTCGTGGGGGGTCAACTTTCGGCTGGGACCTTTCGCAGCGGGCATCATCACGCTAAGCCTTAACGCGGGCGCATACATAGCCGAGATTTTTCGCGGCGGCATACAGGCGGTAGACCCCGGTCAAATGGAAGCGGCGCGAAGCCTCGGCTTTTCATACCCCCGCGCAATGTACCGCGTTATACTGCCGCAGGCATTCCGCGTTTCCATACCTAGCCTTATGAATCAATTTATCATAAGCCTAAAGGACACCTCGATAATTTCAATAATAAGCCTTGCCGAAATCTGCTACGAAGCCAAAATATACATAGGGCGCACGATGCAGTCCTTTGCTACTTGGGCTATCGTAGGGCTAGTGTACCTTGTGATTATCCTAGCACTGAGCCATCTTTCTTCAACTTTAGAAAAGCGCCTTTCGGTAAGCGACCGTTCCGGCGGAAAACCGAATCAATAAAATGGAAACAAACAATTTCTTGCTAAAAAATGCCGCCGGCACCCGTGCCGACTGGAAAGAAGTGGGCTATGAGCATTACCTAAAGGTCTATGCCGAACTCAAACTTGAAGAGGCGGCATCTCGCTGCGCTCTCCCGCTGGAAGGCGGGAAACTCCGCATCCGGTTTATGGGGGAGGAGTACGGCATTACTCATCCTGAATTTTCGATGACAGCGCTGGAGGGAGCGCGGGAAGCGTCCTTGCCTGAACGAATGCTAGTACTCCGTTATCTGTGCGAGGGGAAGTGGATGCCGGCTGCCGGCAAGACGCTTTCGTATCGTGAGGTGCCCTGGGGAGAGACTTACTTTGCCAACTTTGACGGGCGCTGTCTAAAGCGGCTTGCGCGGATGTACGGCGCTTCGCCGGAGGCATTTTGCGCCTATTTTGAGAATGCCGCCTTCGCCGTCAAACTGGAGAAAAAAACCGGCTGGCGCTTTGAATTTATGACAGGGCTCCACTTTGAATTTATTATTTGGGAAGGTGATGATGAGTTCCCCACGCAGGCGCAGATACTCTTTGACGATAACATTCCCGCCGCCTTTAGCGCCGAAGACTTGGCTGTCGCCGGAGACTGCGCCCTCTCCCGTATCAAAACGGCGATGTCATCCGCGCAGAGATGAGCGCCGTCTAATGGCATCCGCGCAATGAAACTCGCGCCATATACCGGCGCGGAAGGCTTTGACGCCTTTTACCGCGCGCTTTGGGGAGAGCGCTGGAATGTCCTCTCAAAGGCGCTGCTGGAACCCCCGCGCCGAAGCGCCTACTCCTACAATCTCCAAAAACCCTACCTGCTCGACAATGCGTCTGTTTTTACGGCGGCAGCGTTTGCCTCGGCAGTATTTGCCGTGCCGCCTAAAGGCGCATCGCCGGACGGTCGGCATATCTTGGATGCCTGTGCCGCGCCGGGCGGGAAGGCGCTTGTTGTTTCCAGTCTTATGCCGCCAAATTTTTCACTTACCGCCAATGAACTTTCGTCTGAACGCCGTCGCAGGCTTGTAAAAGTTCTGGATGAACATTTGCCGCCCGCTATCCGTGAACAGGTAAAAGTTAGCGGCTTTGACGCGGCGGCTATAGCGGCAAAAAAGACGGAACATGAGCGTTTTGATGCCGTTTTGCTTGACGCCCCTTGTTCTAGCGAGCGTCATGTACTGGCAAGTCCGGTACATCTTGCGCGGTGGACGGCGGCGCGTCCGGCATCTCTTGCCCACCGCCAATGGGCGCTGCTTTCGGCGACTTTTTTGCTGTTAAAACCGGGCGGCACTCTTGTATACGCGACATGTTCTGTAAATCCAGCCGAAAATGACGATATTATCCGGCGCTTGCAAAAAAAGTACAGCGGCGCTGTCCGCATGGAAACGCCGGACTTTGCGGAAATTGCGCGGCATCTTCCGCCAATCCTTACGGCGGAGGATAGCCGTCTAAAGCCGGAAAGTACCGGAACCGGCATCATTATTCTGCCGGATGTAAGCGGCGCAGGACCTATGTTTACGGCGGTAGTAAGGAAGGAAGCGCCCCTCTTGTATGATAGGTAAACCGCGCTGTATTCTGAATTTTTTGAAAGGGAAGAAATTATGCTGGAAATTCAGGGCGCTTACAATTACGCAAAAATTTGGACGGATACGCTTGACGAAAAATCGCGGGAGCAGGTTGAATTGCTTTGCAATCAAGCATTTACAGCCGGAAGCCGTTTGCGGCTTATGCCTGATGTCCACGCCGGCGCGGGCTGTACCATCGGTACGACAATGACAATTACAGACAAAATTGTCCCGAATCTTGTAGGGGTAGATATTGGCTGCGGCATGGAAACGCTTATGCTCCGTGCCGAAAGTCCGCAGGCGCAAAATTTTGAACCGGCGCTGCTAGACAAAATTATCCACCGCCAGATACCGAGCGGGCGCAATATCCGCAAAACCGAACATGAATATGCGGAACAGATACCATTTGAGCAATTACGCTGCCCTGAGGCAAACATTGCGCGGGCAAGGCGGAGCATAGGCACTTTGGGCGGCGGCAATCATTTTATCGAAGCGAACCGTGATGAACGCGGCAATCTCTATATTGTTATACATTCGGGCAGCCGTCATCTGGGGCTGGAAATTGCCAATTATTATCAGCAGGAAGCATGGAAGCAGTTGAACAAAAACCGGAAGGACGATATTGCCGCGCTTATTCAAAAATTGAAGGATGAGGGGCGTGATGGCGAAATTCAAACTGAGGTAAAAAAACTGAAGGAACAAATTATTGTTGATATTCCCGAAAGCCTTGCGTATACCGAAGGCAGCCTGTTTGACAGTTATATTAACGATATGAAAATTACGCAGCATTTTGCTGAATTGAACCGCCGCGCCATGATGAATGTGATACGCGAAGGCTTACACATATCGGAAAGTGATATACAAGAATCGTGGACAACGATACATAATTATATTGACACAGATGCGATGATATTACGCAAAGGGGCGGTCTCCGCCCGTTCAGGCGAAAAACTTCTTATTCCAATAAATATGAGGGATGGAAGCCTTGTTTGCGAAGGACTTGGGAACGAGGACTGGAATTACAGCGCTCCGCACGGCGCGGGCAGAATTATGAGCCGAGGAATGGCTTTTAAGACGCTTACACTGGAAGATTACAAAAAGTCTATGGAAGGCATTTATTCTACAACAGTAAACCGGCGCACATTAGATGAAAGCCCTGCCGCCTACAAAACGATGGACAATATTGTTGCCAACATTAGCCCCACCGCTAAAATCCTTGACATAATAAAACCGGTATACAACTTTAAGGCTGAGGAATAAGCAGCATACTTCCCTTGTGCGGGGGGTTGACACTTTTTTTAACGCCTTGTATATTGACGACAATTCGCCGAAAGGCGTATCAGGAATGGGGCGCAAGCCCTGTCTAATAGGAAGAAGGCTGGAATGAGAATAAAGAAGGCAAATAACATAACCTTCAGTACAGTACAGTACAGTACAGTACAGTACAGTACAGTACAGTACAGTACAGTACAGTACAGTACAGTACAGTACAGTACAGTACAGTACAGTACAGTACAGTACAGTACGTCATAGTCACGCCCTAAGACCAAAATCAACATCACAATTAAATAATACAAACTTCACTCAAGAAGGACGCAAAAACGCCTATGAAAGGCAGTTTTGCGTCCTTTTTTCGTCTCCGTGCCGTCACGCGCCCATTCAGCAAACCCCCTGTACATTTCCCGCATTCTCGTACATCTCCCAACCGCCCACTCGTTTGGGCATGGGACGGCGGGTGCCTAGCCTCGAAATGCGGACGGCGCTGTCTGCCAGTCCCGCGAACTCCTGTACATTTCCCGCATTCCCGTACATCTCCCAACCGCCCACTCGTTTGGGCATGGGACGGCGGGTACTTAGTCTCGAAATGCGGACGGCGCTGTCTGCCAGTCCCGCGAACAACCAAACAATTTTTTCAATTCCGTACTCCCCTCAGCCCGCAAAGCGGGCTGACCGCCCACTCGTTTGGGCGTGGGACGGCGGGTACTTAGTCCTGATAAGCGGGGTTGCGCAGGCAGACAGGCGCGACTTTGCGGCTGGACTAAATGTTTATGTGCCTTCGGCATTAAACCGCAACTGGAGCGCACGGCTGACGGCGCAGCCCCGCTTCCTGATGACAAATACCCGCCGTCCCATATTCACACGAAAAATTGCCGCTCGCTTGCCCCGTACGGGGTGCGAAGCGGCTTTTTTATATGCCTGCCTCCTTGCGGGGGCGGGCAAAAGCGCATCCTCACCGCGGACGCGCAAAAATTTTTAGGAGGAAAATACAAATGAGAAAAGTATTTTCAGTTTTGGTTCTGGCAGCCCTTGCCACAGGCATGGTTTGGGC
>JAIROZ010000066.1 GCA_031257255.1 Spirochaetaceae bacterium
GACGGCGATGGCGGCACCAAACCCACGGTTACCGGCGTAACGGTAACGGCGGCGGCAGAGACTGTTGCCAAAGGCGGGAGTCTGCAATTCACCGCAGCGGTAGCGGGGACAGGCAATCCCGTCCAGTCCGTAACATGGAGCATTGCCACAACGGGCATAGCGTCTGGAACTGCTATCAACACTGAGGGGCTGCTCACAGTGGCGGCGGATGAGAGCAAGACTTCCATTGAGGTAAAGGCGGCATCCACGCTGGACAGCGGCAAATCGGGAACCAAAAGCGTAAGCGTTACAGGTACCGGCGGCGAGGAAACGCCAACCGGCGGCGAGGAAACTCCAACCGGCGGCGAGGAAACTCCAAGGTACAGGCTGGTTTCTATGGGGTACAATTACAGTTCAACGGAATACTACTTAATGGCTTATTCGCAATGGACTGATGATGAGCATTACACACAAAATACTACGACATCATCTTCAACATACCTAAGTGAGAGCACGGCGGTAAGGGACGGTAATACTACAACCACAACAAGTGAGACGACTATATATAATGGAAGCGCTGAAGTGCAAAGCCGTTTAACAAGTAATTCAACGGCGATACAGAGCGGCAGTACAACCACTACCACTACGGAAACTATTACTTACGACGCAAGTAATGTAGAGCAAAGCAGAACAGCGTATACGCAGACAGTAACATACTACGCGCCTATTTTCCCTCAAGTATATATTCTTGAATCAACTCGTTATGTAAACGGCTCTACCGATACAACCACAACTTATACCATTACCACACTGCCGGCGGAAGGCGCGTTTGCCTGTTACAAATCTACCGCTACGGATGGTTCGTACACTATTTACAAGGTGCCGGCGACAGGGAACGCAAATACTTATTCCTACAACGCTTCAGATGAATTAATTACCTCCACTGTTTATCAGAATGAAGCGCCGAGGGAACTTGTGCCCGGATTTGTATTTAACGGATGGACATCAACAACAGTAGCGTCTGGAAGTACAACGACTAATGTTTATTCCGCTATAAATGTCCAACAAACCGCGACAGGATTTGAATGTGATGTTGAAAATGGCTCTATAACATATCATTATGTATATGAGCGTATAAACTAAAGACTTATACGGCAGTATATCACGCGGAGGCGCGGAGGGCTCTCTGCGCCTCCGCGTTCTCGGCGTTCTCGGCGTCAAAGGGAAGCCGTAAAACAGGTCTAGGGGGGCAAGGAAGGTGGATAAACTTATTTGTTGTTTAATTTATGCGCGAGTTGTTTTACGGCATCTTCGCCGCCTTTGCATAATGCGGAGATAAAGGGTCTTGCGCACATCGCTTCGCTTATGCCGAGCATAGATGCCGTTTCCAAATCCGCGCTTGTCCGTATCCCCCCGTCTATCCAGAGTTCGCCGCACAGATTCCGCAGCGCGTCATAGTTCCTCAGTAGAAAATTGAGCGGGGCTTCCGGGCTTCCCCTGTCAACCCGTCCACCATGATTGGAGACCACAACAATGTCCGGCTTTACTTCGCGCACAAGTTCGATGTCGGTATCAAGGATAATGCCTTTTATCGCAAACAGCGCCGGCAAATGCGCCTTAATTTCGCGTAATTGCGGCGCGGTTTTTTTTTCAAGGCGGACAAGGTTTCTCATGGTAACTATGTCGTAGGAGTCGATGTCGATGCCTATGATATGCGCCGCCGGAAGGCTCCAATCTATGCGCTCGAAAATCCGGGCATTGTCGTAGGGCTTTATGAACACCGCCGGACGCGCCGTTTCTCCACGGGCGGGCAGCGCGTTAAGCGCGGCAATGCCGCTTTGCAGTTTGATGTCGGGGCAGCCGTCTCCTGCCGTTACATTGATGCCCGCATTGTAGGCAGCCAAAATCAATTCATAATAAAACGAAATTTCATCGCGCCAGCCTATGTTTTCTACCGCGCCGGTAATGGGACCAAGCCTTACCGCGCACTTTTTTTGCCCGTCTGTTTTTTTTGCCAATTCGTTTGCGCGGGTAAGCAGCGCGGCGTCTTTCCATGATGAGCAGTTGTTTCTAAAGAGCGCGTTGTTTCGTACGCCGCCCATTCCGGGCAATTCCCCAATGCACCCTGAGCCGTCACATAAGGCGCAAAAATGGCATTTATATCCGTTCATATTACCGCTTACGGGTTACCGCTTACGGGCAATGACAGGACGCGCCGACACAAAAGTCGAGCAGAGCAGCGGCGGCAGCGAGGCGCGGGTTTCCGCCGTTATCGCGTATGGCTGATTTACCCAGCAGCCGCCCCTGATATTGCGCTCCGGCGAGCGGACGGCAAGCGCGGCATCTTTTTTTACAGAAAAGAAATTTTGAGGCGCAAAGTCATCGGCGCACCATTCCCAAAGTCCGGCATTTGCCGGACCGGGGATGCTTGTTAAAGGAAGCATATTTTGCGGCAGACGCGGATTCCACGCGCCGCCGGGGGCTTCCGGCGCAAGCGCGGCGGCGGCTTTGGCGGCATATTCCCACTCAGCCTCTGTGGGGAGGCGTACTTCATAATCCGAAAGAGACGGGGGAAGTTTGCCGGTAAGATATTCGCAGTAGGCTTCGGCGGCAAAGGCGCTTATAGCGGCGGCGCTTTCGGCAGCGGAACTTGCCCGCATTGCGGGGCTTGTTTGCAGATAGCCTTCGCCGGCAAGCCCCTGCCGGACTAGTTCTGCGGCATTTTCCAGCCGCCATTCCGGGCGGGCGTCTGTAAAGGCAGCCCATCCGGCGGTAGTGATTTCGTTTATGGCTATGTAAAACGGCTCAATAACCTCAGTATGCGGAAAATTCGCCGCCTTTACGAATTCACCGCCTTCTACAGCGGTAAATTTGAGCCCGCCGTATTTGCCCTCCGCGCCAATGGTAATTGTTTCGCCAAACAAAGCGCGGCGGCTGTCAACGATGCGGTTTTCCGCGCTAAAGTCTATTGCTTCGCGGGGGTAAAGCGGGCTATTAAGGATGAGAGCCGCCATATCTTGCGGGAGTATGGATGCCGGAACAACCGAAAGAAGCGGGTCGCGTTCAAGGGCGCGGGCTGCGCGGTCTATAGCCGAGGCAAGAGCCGCCGGAGAAGGCGCGGCACCGCCGCTCTCCAAATAAACAAGGGCGCGTACAAAGTCCGCCATAGCAAAGTTGGTCGTGGTGAATCTAAAAGAAGATATAAGAATTTCCTCCGCCTTTTGGCTTTTTTCGGCGTTAAAATCCCGCAAGGCGGCGGCGCTCCGCATCATACCTGTCGAAAGGCTATGCGGCTGCTGATAGACGGCGGAAGGCTCTCCTATGAACGACCATTCCGCATAATCATTAGCGCCGGAAACAAGGGCGGCAAACGGGGCTTCCTCGCGCAGCATAATGTGCCGCTTGACGGCGCGGGCAAAAGGACGGCGGACAAAAAGCCGCGCCTTAACAGATTCTTCGGTATCAACCTGTTCAAAACCGGGCAGCGCCGCGCTGACCAGCCGCTTACCGGCGGGAACAACGAATTCACAGGGGGTATACCCGTAGTATACATCGTCTACACGGATAGCCGCGCCGGCAGGCTCGCTCGTAAAACGGTAAATGCTCCCTTTGCGGGCAATGCCGGGAAATAAGAAAATAGAAAAAATAACGATTACAATGACGGCACCGTAAAAGAGCGTCAGATAGCAGCCCGGTCGCATGCCGAGCAGGGGTGGTAGTTTGACGGCATCCTGCTCGTCCGGTTTTTTATCCATATTGAACAGTCTAGCGGGAAGCAGCGCTCTTATATAGCCCCCGCATTGACGCCGGCGCTTGACATTCCCTAGTGCCCCCTCTTGACAATCTTTTCAAAGGGCACTATATATAGCGTCAGGTACAAAAAAAGCAGCCGTTTTTTTCTGTATCTTATTAAATTAAGATTACCTAAGTGGAGGGAATATATGAGAAACTTAGAAGAAATCGAAAACGATTTGGCGCTGGCTCGTAAGGAATCCGAAAACATTACGGGGACCCAGGCTGAGGTTTACAGCAGAATTGTAGGTTATTACCGTTCTGTGCGTAATTGGAACAAAGGCAAGCGCGAGGAGTATGGCGAGCGTAAATTGTTTGAAGTAGACAATGCCTGCCAACTTGACGGAAACTGCGCTGTAAAAGCCGAGGCGGCAATACCTTTAGACGCCGCAGCCGAGGAACCGCTGGTTCAGGGCAATGCGTCTACATCTACAGTTACATCCGCCGCAGACAAACGCCTTAAATTGTTTGTGCGTCCGCATTGCCCCGCTTGTCCGGGCGCAAAAGCCGCCGCCGGCAAACTGGGCATCCCTGTAGACACAGTAGATGCCGATACGGAAGCCGGGCTTGCGGAAGCGGCTAAGATGAATGTCTTATCAACGCCGACAGCCATACTTCTTTCTAAAGACGGCAGGGAACTGCGCCGCGTCCGGGACGCCGCATCCATAGCCGGCTTACTGGAGGCAGTAGCGTAAAACCACAAAAAAAACGGATGAACTTTAAGTTCATCCGTTTTTTTTATCCGCTGCTTCTGGCGCGGGCAAGTCCTTCGCTTGCCTGAGTATAATTCGGATTTATTTTTAATGCCTGCTCGTATGCTATACGCGCCGGACCCAATTCGCCCGCCGATTCGCGGGCTATGCCGAGCCGGTACCACCACAACGCGGAGGACGGCTGAAGTTTTACGGCGGTAGTGTAGGCAATATCCGCATGGCGGAATTTTTTTTGCAGGCGGTATATTTCACCAATAAAGAAGTAGGCGTTTCCGGCGCGTTCCCCTTCGGGAAGCGCATTTACATAGCGCTGCATGGCGCGAATTGACGCCGTATAATTTTCCAGATAGAAATATGCCTCTCCCATTGTTTCGACTATGCGGTAGTCATTCTGAGTTTTTAAGCCTTGGTCGCCCCATGTGATTACATCGGCATACTTTTTTTGCCGCAGCAATGTAGCCGTAAGAGTTGAGTAAGTCTCGATAGTGGCGGTTTTTTCGTTAATTTCGTTAAAACATATACGCACCGCTTCGCGGTAATAATTTTCCGCTTCTTCGGCGCGTCCCTGAACCTCAAGGTCGCGTCCTGTACGATAGTTGGACAACGCATCGGGACGGGTCTGAGAAAAACTCAGTACGCCTATCAACAGCAATGTAGGCGGTAAAATCTTCCGTGAATTGATAATATTCCGCATAGTATAATCATCGGAAAATTAAAAAACGGAGTTTATAGATACCCCTAAAAAAATTGAAATTTCCAAACACGGCAATTCTGTTGACACTTTTCTATTAAAATATTACTTTTAGTAGAAATTAGAGGGCAAAAATTTGACTTTGCCCGCGATTATCTATCAAACAAGGAGGATTCTTATGAAACTATCCAGACAATTAGGCTTTACGCCTTTAATTCTAGCGGCGGCGGTATTTTCCGCCATAAATCTTGCGTCCTGTTCTTCAAATGTGAATGATAACGGGGGGGGGGGGGGAGTCCGCCAGACCCTAACGCTGTAAAGATTGATATACTTTCGGTCTACCACAAAAGCGAAGGCGCCGGCAAAAACCTTTTGGAATACAAGCCGGAGACCAAGACTTACACGATAGTTATAGAAGACGAAACAAAGGGCGATTTGGTAGCGGATGCTACCGGAGCGGGAAATACTACCATCAAAATAAAGTATAAGGCGGGCGGGATAGACTTTAATAAAATTATGCCCTCTCCAAAGCAGAACGCTGTGGTTTCGGATATTCCATTGCCTACGGATGGGGGCGATGTCGAAATTCAATTTGAATGTGGAATAGGCTCGTGGGATGGGGAAGCCAAAGACACGATAACCGTTAAGGTAACAACGCCCACTCCCATACTGGACGGCTTAAGCGTCCGGTATACCTCAGAAAAAACTGATGACACCAAAGAACTTATCAAGTACACAAAGGCGCAGGCGGATTACACGATAACCGCGAGACAGACGGACAACAAGGTAACAATAAAGCCTATTCCGGTAGAAGGGCAGGAGATAAAGGTTACGCTAAAGAGCAGCAAACCGGGGGTGGCAGAGACGGAACTGCCGGCGGCGGATGGGGCTTACGAGGCAGAGCCTGATGTCCCGAACGGCTATCAACGGTCTGTAAATATAGAAGTAAATTATTCAGGCAAAGAAAAAAAGAATGTATACAGCGTAACGCTGGTGCCTCCGGCATCCGCAGACCCCGTGGGATATACGCTCACGAGTCTTAAAGTTTCTTACATACTTGATGTTGATACAGGCAACCAACTTACGGGCACCAAGGCATTCACTTCGTCTACCCGCAAATACACACTCTCACCAAGTATCGGAGACCCTAGTGTGGGAGCAAACATTTACTTTGCGGCAGAATCTGAACCGGGTTCTACGATAACCGCAACTTACACGGGATTAGAGGGAACTATGCCGGGAAGCGGCACGGCATCCATAAGCGGCAATGTGGCTATGCCGGATACGGAACAACGGACGCTAAAGTTCAAAGTAGCGCGTGATGACGGACAGAGCGCCGAATGGAGCGTTACGATAAATCCGCCGTCTGATATAACCGGGTGGACTGGAACTGTAAATTACCTTACAGGCTATACCATACAACCCGGCTTGGTGCTTATAAATGAAAGCCGGAATTTTCAATCAGGACTGCTTGTTCCGGGCGCTAGTTCTCCGGCAATTTTTACAATGGAAGCGCCAAATACTTATGAGCCGAAAACCGCCCTTGTTCAGTTTACTGACGGAGGGGGATTCCGTATGCAAAGCGTTCCGATTAATAGCACAAATGGCTTAACTGTAGACACAGTTGCCAAAACCATCACTATAAATATAGATACCAGGGATAAACTTACATACATAATTGACAGCGCCAACAGTTTTTTTACTACGCTGAATGACCAGAGCAACCGGGCTGTAAGTTACTCGCTCTCCAACGACATAGACTTGAACGACTATAGCGGGGGCGCTTGGACTGGTCCTGCGGGGTATTCGGGGCATTTCTACGGCAACGGCTATACGATAAAAAATCTCGTTTTGGCGCAGACAAGCGGAGCTGTAGGACTTTTCAAAACTCTTGGTGATGGCGCAATAATAGAAAACTTTACTTTGCTGGTATCAACGGCAAACACTATTAGAACAGGCAATGTCAGCAACCTGTATTTTGGCGGCGTTATAGGAGATTTACCGGCTATATGGACTGAGAACTTTTCTATGACCGTAAAAAATATAAAGGTAAAAGGCTCGCTGGAATTTAACAACCATAATGGCACATACTTGAACATTGGCGGTTTTTTTGGAGGAATGGAGTACGGTAATTACACTATAACACTGGAAAATTGTTCTTCCGAACTTGATATTACTTTGCGCAATGCTTCTCTTGTTACCGCAAATACTACCTCCTTCGGCGGCTTTATAGGCACTGCCCGTAGTTCATATACTGGCGGCACCGCCGGTCAAGTTACATTTAAGAATTGCTATTCTACCGGAAATATAGATGTAACGCAGAACATTGACAAACACAACCGCGCCGGGGCATTTATAGGCGGCATAGGCGGAGTAGAAGGCGCCACTGTAACTCATACTGTTATCTTTGAAAATTGCTACGCTTCTGGAAATGTTATAAACAAAAGCAGCAGGGGAACATGGACTAACGGGCGGGAATTATCCGCCGGCGGATTTATTGGCGGCATAAGGACGGGCGCAAACATTACAATACGTAATTCCATAGCGCTCAGCGAAAAAGTCCTTACCATTGCCGGACCGGGCGCAAACATGGATCTTGTAAAAAATGGCAGGATACTGGGCGGACTTAACAATAGCGGCGGCGGCTCCGGCGGATTTTTTGGAACTCAAACTTATTCCAATGTGCTTGTCCGCTCCGGTATGATAACCGGCACAGCCGAACCCGGAACGGCAAATACTACACCCGGCAGCGCAACAACTATCGAAGGTAAAGCCGTAGACCCATCCAATTTTACAAATTCCACTTTCTGGACAAACGCCGCCCAAGCAGACGGTTCAGGCGGACTCGGCTGGTCTGAAGCCATCTGGGACTTCTCCACCGTGCCTGCGCTGGGGCGACCGGTGTTAAAATAGCCGCCGCTACCGCCCGCTTTACCTATTCTTGCAGGCGGACGGGATAGTTTGTAAAACCGGCATCGGAACTGATGATAGGTCAAATTGAAGCCTTAACATCACTTCCATGCCGGCTTTTTTTAGGGTAATTTCCCAAATTCTTCAACACGGGCTCTTGTCATTCTCGTCCCAAAAATGTAGGATAGCGTCATGGAAGTCTAACTTCCTTATCTTATCAGGAGGCAGGCATGAAGAGAGCGAAAAAAGACGCGGACGGCGACCCTTACGGTAGTAGGCGGATAGAACATCCGGTTCGCGCTCAATGCGTCTGCCGCCTCGTTCCCGCATCTACTCACCATTAAGCGTCATCGTCCTTCTTTACAGACCTATTATTGTGGAGGGACAAAATGAAAAATTTACTATTGGAACTAATGTTCATTGAGGGAGCGGAGACTGTCGATATGGGACGGCTCAAGGCGCTCCTTCCGCAGATGAATACGGCAGATGTTGCCGAAGCGCTTGACGAATTGCCAAAAGAGAAGTCGCTGCAACTCTTTCGGCTTCTATCCAAAACGCAGGCGGCTGATGTTTTTGCCTACATAGAGCCGGACAAGCAGCAGGCGGTAGTCGAGGCGCTCGCGGACAGCGAAGTTGCCGAAATTATGAACCGTCTTTTTGCCGATGATGCCGTTGACTTTATCGAAGAAATGCCGGCGGATGTGGTAACGCGGGTGCTCCGCAATGTCCACCCCGAAAAACGCCGCGTCATCAATCAACTGCTCCGTTACCCGGACGACTCCGCAGGCAGCGTGATGACCACCGAATTTGTCGATTTGCGTGAAGATGCCACAGTCGCGCAGGCATTCGATAACATACGAACTTACGGCGTCAACAAGGAAACCATCTACACCTGCTATGTGATTCGCGGCGACCGTACGCTTGTGGGCGCGGTCTCCGCAAAGGCGCTGCTCCTCGCCCGTCCGGACGAGCGCATAGGCGCGATAATGGACAAAAATCTCGTTTTTGCGCACACCTCAGACGACCAGGAAGCGGTCGCCCTAGAATTCCAAAAATACGGGCTTCTGGCAATGCCCGTAGTTGACACCGAAGAACGGCTCGTCGGCATCATCACCGTTGACGATGTAATGCAAATCATCGAAGAAGAAAATACCGAGGACTTTGAAAAGATGAACGCCCTTGCCCCGTCAGACGAGCCCTACCTAAAAACAAGCATACTCCGCCTCGCCAAAAACCGCATCGTCTGGCTCTTAGTCCTTATGCTTTCGGCGACTATAACCGGTGCCGTTATATCAGGCTTTGAAGACGCCCTTTCCGTCCTCCCCGTGCTTGTCGTCTTTATCCCGATGCTGATGGACACAGGCGGAAATGCCGGTTCGCAATCGTCAACACTGATAATCCGCGGCATGGCGGTAGGCGAAATCCGCCTGCGGGATGCCGCAAAGGTACTCTGGCGCGAAATCCGCATCGGAGCGCTCTGCGGACTGGCGCTCGGTTTGGTAAATATGGCGCGTATCTACTTTATGAACGGACACAACCTCGTGCTGGCGGTTACAGTTACCGCCAGCCTTTTTGCTACCGTCCTGATGGCAAAAAGCGTAGGCTGCCTTTTGCCCATGGTCGCCAAAAAATTCCGCATAGACCCCGCGATAATGGCTGCCCCCCTCATCACAACGATTGTGGATGCCTCATCGCTGGTAATCTATTTTTCAATAGCCAAAACATTCTTTAGGATGGGAGGATAAGTAGAGCGGGACTGTCAAAAACCGGGCGTTCTAATACCGGTTGCTTCAATTTTATCTTCTATGGCAGTTATAATTCTTTAAAAATATCGCCTGCGGGACTGGTATATTTTTCAGTTTCTTCGTCATAGTAGAAAATGTTTAATTTCATATCGATTATAGCCACTGAAAATCCATCCTGATTTTTGAATGTCCACATATAATAATTTAATACTCCGGCAAAATCAATAACGCGTTCGCCCCCTTTTGGAGCGATGGGGTCAAACGAATTGTATACATGATAATTTTTATTCCCTATTTTCATTAAAGTACCTTCCGTAATCCATTCCGCCTTTTTGGGTAAACTATAATACCATTTATCACCCGTCTGCGCGTAAACATT
>JAIROZ010000191.1 GCA_031257255.1 Spirochaetaceae bacterium
TAGAGTTCTTTATTCTCTTTCATATATTTATCAAACTTAACGGTTCTAACTCCGCTAATCAGCATATATCGGATAAAAAACTACCCACTACGCACTACTCACTACCCACTCAAAAAAAACACCGCTCAGACAAGCGTTCATATATATTGAACAGTACAGTGGCTACCCACTGTCCACTAACAGTGGTTTTTTGCCTTCGCTTGAAGGCTTAAAATACGCGCTCCGTAGGGAGGCGTTAATAAAAAGCGATACACGGCAGGCTATAGCGTAGGAAACTTACCCCGCCGTGTATCAGTGACTTTGTACAGAGGTAATGAAGTTACCAAAAGTAACAAAGTTTTAGGAGAGTGTAACATGTTACACAACAAAATTGGAGGCGGTTTTGCGAATGTTCCAGCCGGAGAGCGCAAAACCACGGCGGCTCTGCCGCGAGGCAACGGTTTAAGGAGGGCAGCATTAAAGAAAGGTTTAATGGTAACAATGCTTGCCGCCTTTATCGGAAGCGGCGTCTTCGCGCAAGACGGCGGCGATTGGAAAGGCAGGTTGTTTAACCTGAAATCCGGACCTACCAAACAAAACGGCGTCTTGTTTGTCGACCTTGGCTACACGCTTGGGTATCTAATGCTTGGCGGCTTTGGTTTGGGCGCGGGCTGGGAACAGAAAGTCAACAAAAACTGGACATGGCTTGTAAACGGCGCGTTTGGTATTTATGGAGATGAATTTTGGCTCTACAAATACAGCGCCGTCGACTTTGGCGCAGAAGCGAGCGCCCGTTATTACTTCTTTGGAAGCGCTGTAGATAAACTCTTTATCAATGCCGGGCTTGGCTTTACCTACTATAGTTGGACATACGAATGGACTGGTCTTTCCGATAAAGAAACCTACGGCTGGGGAGCGCTTACCATTCCAATTTATGCGGGCTGGAAATTCATTCTCGGTCCGGGTTTTGTAGCGGAAGTTGACATAGGTTACAGGGTCGGCATTGGCATAATAAAACCGGACGGTTATACAAGCGGATACAATTCACCCTCTATGGGCGGCTTTATCGGCGGGCTTCGCTTAGGCTGGGCTTTCTAATTCTAAGGAAACGCTGATGCGGCAAGCCTCAAAAACTAAAGGCTTGCCGAGTTAATCAGCGTTGCCCTAAAGACACAGGATTCAAGATAAACACCCGCAGTGCGATACATAGATTGTCGTTCCTTTAAGTGTGCTTTCTTAGCCCCGTCCCGGCGGCTACATCATAGCCTCGATACGGCGGCGAAGGTCGTTGATTTTTACGGAATTCTGGTTTGCGGGATTTTGCAGCAAGCGTTGTACTATAGAAAGCGCGATGATGGTATTGCCGCGCTGAAGTTCGCTTACGGCGCGTATGTAGTTCTGCTCGGTTGAGCGGTCGATAACCGTTACATTTTGACGCGCAGTTGCCAGTTGTAAACGGTCTTTTAACGCCATTGCGTCCGTACTGTTCGGGTTTATGCGCAATGCTTCGTTTATAAGCGCCAAGGCATCCTCGTATCTTGGCGGAGTACCCATAAGCCCTTTTGCGCGGCGGACAAGCGCATCGGCGCGGGTAACAGCCGAATTATCCTGAGGCGGAACGCGGAGCCCTATGTCAATTTCCGCCTGATAAAGAGCGCGTTGTATGCCCGGATAATCCGGTTTTATTTCGGCAAGATTTTGCATATCGGCGTACGCTTCCCGCGAGCCGCGTTTTGCCTCCGCAATAGCCGTTTGCAGACGGAGGCTAAAGGCTCTTTCAAAATTTTCTTTTTCCAAAATCTGGTCTATGCGAAGGTCGAGAATACCGGCATCGCGGTTTATAGGAAAGAGTACACGAATCTCATTTATCTGCCCCTTTGCCGCGTGGAGTTTTTGCTCGCCCTCCCCGCGCTTTCCAGCGCCTATCAGCGCAATGCCGTCATCATAATTCTTTTGCGCGGAATTCAGCAGTTGACTCATTGTCTTGTAAAGCGGAGAAGTCTGAGGTACAGTCCGCCCCGATTGCAGCGAAAGCGCCCCCCGCGCAAGAGAAAGCCAGTACGCTACCTCCGGTTCGGGCGTCGTACTAACGACAGCCCAGCGGTTTGAAGCCCGCATAAGTACTTCCTCGGCATTCTCGTACTCCCCGTCAAAGTAGAGGGCGCGTCCCTTAGTTACCATAGCGCGTACTTCGCCTATGACCATTTCGTACTCTATGCGGGCAATTTCCGCGTTAAGCGGCACAAGTTGCTCGTCCCAAATCTTATGTATGGCATCAGACTCCTGAATTTCCAGCGATGAGTTGTAAAGTTCCGCCGTTTTCCCCGTCTCTTCCCGCGCCTTGTCAAAATTCCGCGCTTTTAGCGCTTCTCTGGCAAGTACAAGACGGCTGTCGCCTTCACGCTTTAGCGCTTCCGCCTCCGTTACACGCGCCTTTGCTTCGGCGCTTTTTATGCCGGAGTCCTCGCTTAACGCCCTAAGCCTGTTTATCAAAGAGTCTAATTCCTTTTGAAGAGCGGTAAAATTCTTTCCACGCGGTATGCGTTCCGGCTCATTATTCAACGCGGCGCCGGCGTTTTCCGCTTCTTCCAGCGCTGTTTTTAGTTTGCCGGAAAACCCACTAAACAAAGCAAGCGCCTGCGCCGGATAGCGGGCGGTATATACATCGCCCGATTCGTTTTTTTTCTTCTCGCCTGCCAAAAAAGCATCCGCCCGCGCCTTATCTTTTTCCAGCGCGGCGGTTTCTACACCTAACTTTTGCGCTACCAGGGTAAAGTAACGGATTACGCTTGTCTCTTCATCCTTTAGTATTTGACCGGAGAGTCCCTGCATAATTGACCGCGCATTTACAAGCGCCGTTTTGCCATTGGTTATGTCAACGCCCGCGCCTATATTGCCGATGGCGGTAATGTCGGCTTGTACCCCTTTAAGCCCGTCATCTAAAATACCTGCCATTTCTGTAAGTTCGGCGCGGTTTTGTGTTTCAATTTTTAGCGCGTCCGCTATGGGAAGGCGTCCTTCTTTTACTTCGATAACGGAGTCGGAAAAAGTCTGACGGGATGTAAATGCGCTGTACGATGCCCCCGCCTGCGCCGCGCCGTTTTCGTAGTTGACCGCCTTTGCCAGAGCGCGGCTGTTTGCGTATATTTCCGCCTTTGCGGCGGGAACCGCCGAATCAAAAATGCTAATATGGGCGCTATCATCCCCGGCGGTAAAAGAAATGTACTTTTGAGCCAGCGCCTCAAACCCGGCGGCAATTTCCGCGCCGCTTTGCGCCGTCTGCAGCGCGGCGTTCCAGTTACCCGCCGAAAGTTCCTGCCAGATGTTATCCTGAGTATCCAGCAGCGCGGCGATATATTTTTCTTCCAGAATTGGATAGACAAGATTCCAGTAGGCATCGTACGCGCCAAGCATACCTTCGCGGACACTCTGAAATTCGCGCCCGGTTATCAGATATGAGATAACAAAAAGCCGGCTTACCGCATTCCTGCCGATTCCGGCTTCTGTAAGCGCCTCGCCTTCAGTTTCAAAGTAATTCTTTATTACCTCCGCCTGATTTTTTATGGTAATGAGGGCGTTCATGGCATCCGCAGCCAGACGGGAAGCGGCGAGGAGCCCGTTTTTTGAGGCAATGCCGTCTTCCAGCCGCGATGCCTGAGAGGCTGAATTCCGCAGCGCGGCTGCTGTACGGGCAAGAGTTTCCGTGCCGGATGTAAGCGTTTGCAGATTTTGCCGGACTGTATTTTCGATTTCGTCTCCGACCTTAGCCTCACGGAATTCTTCGGCATATAGGCTAAAACCGCTCTGATATTTGAGCAGGGCGGCGTTAATTTCACCCTTATCGAGAAGCATCCGCGCCTCTATCATTATGCGGTTAAGGTCGCGTCCGTAGCGGGAAAACCGCGCCGAAATAAAAATCTGGTTTACGACATTCCGCGTATTATCGCTGCGGGCTGCCGCTTCTATTTCCCGCAATTTTTTGCTTATAGCAAGGATTTTGTCCAGGTCTTCCGGGTTTTGTTCGGCGGTATCCATAAGGACTTTGGCAAGCGTATCGTAAGATTGAGTGAGCATTAAGATTGAACGCATACGTTTTTGTGCGCTGTCAAAATGGTCTTTTTTTTCCGAGGCTGTTTTAACAAGTAATTTTAGCGCTTCCTTGTAATTTTTTTCGGCTATCAGTATGTCGGCGGCGGCAAGGTCTGTTTTTGTTTCTTGTTTTTCTTTACTCCCCATGGAGGCGGCAGGAAAAGCGCAGAATACAAATAGAAGTACAGCAATAAGACGCGCAAACACCATATCACTAAGATACCATTGAAATGATTTAATGTAAAACACTGTTTGCGGACAGGGCGGCGTGTAGTTCTTTGATAGTGGTTACAGACGCAAGAGTTTGCATATTCCCACGCGCCGCATCTTGAATTTCCATGCCGTTAATGCGCCCGCATTCCTCAAACAGATTCATCGAATCCTCTACCGTACTCATATTTAGCACGGCAAATACACGAAGCGGCTTATTTTTACCCTTTACCATAATGCTGGGCATTTCGGCGGTATGTACCGCGCCGCCGAGCAAATTTTGGGTCTTTTCCGATATGAGTATATCGGTATCAAACACATCGTTTGGTCCTTCAAGCCGGGATGCCAGATTCACCGTGTCGCCTATCACGGTGTACTCCATCCGCGTTTCGCAGCCTATCTGTCCGGCTATCAACTCGCCGGAATTGATGCCGCAGCCCATTTTAATTGGAGGCGCAAGGTGCCAAAATTGCTCAAAGCGTTCCGCATTCAAATTATAGAGCGCAAAACGCATCATAAGGCAGGCGCGGACGCAACTTAGCGCCCATTTTTCTTCATTAAAAAAAGCGCTCCCGTCCACATCCGCCGCCCCCCAATGCGCCATTATTACAACACCGCCTTGAGTTAGGAATTTGTCTACTATTCCTCCGGTACTCATTATGCAGGGGACTATGCGCTCTAAAAATTTATTTACAAATTCTACCACCGTCCGCGCCCTAAGTCCGCCGGTCATATTCTCAAAATCTCTGATAAATACAAAGCAGACTGTGGCATTCCGGTTTATGCCGGTACGGGTAAGGCGTTGTTCGCGGGCAAGTTTTACAAGCGCCTTGTTGGTAAAGCGCTCAAAATTTTCAAGGCTGTAACGCATACCGATAAAACTTTCTGTTAGTACGCCGATTTCGTCCTTGCTGTCCGCCTTTAGGTTGAAGTTATAGTCGCCGTTTTCTATTTTTTGCGCCGCCTGAGTTAATTTTTTTAGCGGACGCGATAGTGTCCGCGAAAATAAACCTATTAGCGATACAGACAGAGCGAGCACCGCAAAACCCAAGAACAGATTGCGCCGTGTTGTAGCCGCAATGCCGCTGAGTACCACATCCGAAGAAATCAAGGTTATCAGTAGTACTTCTCCCTCTCCCCGTGAATCATTTAGCGAAATTTTTTGATGGGCGGATATGTAAGTAACGCCGTTTTCATCTTTGCGCAAACTCTGAATTTCGTTTCCCCCCTCTCCTATAATTCCGGCGATATACGGCGCTCTTGCCATATTTACGCCGCCTAGTACAAGCGAAAGGTCAGGATGAGCGATAACTTCGGCATTTTCGTTCAATAGAATGTTGATATTATCCCCGCCGCCAAAACTTTGGGTAATGTAGGTCGTGGAAAAAATGACGGCGGCGGCGTCCCGTTTTACAACTGCGGCTTTCGCCGTCCGCTGGTTGAGAGGAAAGAAAAAAGCTGCAAGCGGAGCGCCCAAAGCAGGCGAGGCATTTTTAGCAAGAGCGCGTCCTGCCCGTACCTCTTTTAGAAAATCCGCTTCTTCTATGTATGCCCTTATGCTTTCTTCGCTTACAAAAATGGCGCTAAGCATGGGCATATTGGGATAAATGTTTATTTTTCCGTCTTCCTCCGCGACAACTATGCAGGCGGCAAAAGGATTTTCCGCAAAAAAAGACGCGGTATTGGCGGCGGCGCTTCCGCCGATGTTTGTGTAAAGCAAGAGTTGCGCCGAAGAGCGGATATTGTGAAGTATGAGTGATACGGTATGGGCGTTGCGCCGGTTTACGCTAAAGTTGACATCTTCCGCAGTAAGACGTATATCGGCGCTTAATAAAAATGACACCATTACTGTTATAGCCCCCAGAGAGACTACGAGCAGTACCGAAATAATGCTTACAAGTTTAAGCATTATTGAACGTTTTGTACGGGTTTGCTCAGTCCGGGTTTGCGGAGTCTGACGCCGTAAAGGAGTGGGGATTTGCCGCGCAGCCGGCTGCCGCGTCCGCTTTCCGCTCAGAATGGTTTGGGCGCGGTTTAAGAGTCCCATCCTGTTAATACCCGCCTTCCGGCGGATAGAAATCGCCGGGCTTTCTTTTGGGCGGTTTTTCCGGCGCTGGTTTTTTGGTAGAAGGCTTAGGCGCGGCGGGCGTTCTTGGTTTTGAAGGATAGCCCAGCAGATTCGACACTTTTATGCCAAACGACAGCCTGAAAGAAACGCCCAATCCAAAAAATTGCGGGTCTGAAAAATCTTCGGGCGCATTTGTAAACTCTGTATTTTTCATATATTCGGTATCGAGTCCGGAAGGCAATTTAATGTCCATTAGGAGTTCGCCCCGGAAAAAAATATGCTCTGTAAGTTGATAATCCGCGCCCGCCCCTACCCTGAACCAAAAAGCGTTCCAATAGTATGGTTTTCCAAATGCGTTTCCTTCTTTTGTGTCGGCAAACTCATCATAGTCTTTGCTATAAGACTGAGAAATATAGAGATTTGTTTCAAAGCCTGCCAGCGGAAAAAATGTAACCTTTCCTACATAAAAAGGATATTTGAGCAGCAAACCCAGTCCTATATAGACGCCGCTCAGATTATAGTCGCCGGCAAACCCTTTGTAAGATTTAAGTGTTTCGTTGTATTTGAGAGATGTACTCGCAAAGAAAAAATTGATGCTGCCTTCAACATAAGTAGCGTCTACAAAAAGAAATTGACCTACGCCGCCTACGCCGTATCCTTGTTTATATTCACCTTCAGGACGGCTTACCAGTGTTAATCCGGTGTAATTGTAACCAAAATCCAGACCAATGCCGGCATCTATGTCCAGGGCGGCGAGCGTCCCGCCCCGCGCCGCCTGCGCCGCAAAAACAATCAAATAAAGCGCGATTCCCGAAAATCTTCTCATGACATTCATAAACCTTATCCAAACTGAAATTTCGGCATAGGTTTAATATGATTATCGGAAAACCGCGCAGTCTTCTTAAAAAAGATTGCCGGTTTTGGCAGAGCAAAAGCATTTATATAGTCCACAGATTGACGCTGATTTTGTCCAAAAATAAGAAATATATTTTTGTGTTTCTTTTTTTATATGGATTTCTTTGTAGCGGTTTTCAGGCTTATCAGTTTGAAATTCATTTTCTTTGAGGATATTGATATACTACGGATTGTTCCATTCATTTTAATTTCTTGCTCTGTTTCTTGGTCAATTATTGGCATAGTATTTTTTTATAAAACAATGGACTTGTACAATAAACAGTAAAATCCCGCAAAGGCGCGCAATTCTTTGAGCGCCTTTGCGTCAATATTTCCGGCGTTATGGGCGCACCGAGCCGATATAGGCATTTAGCGCGGCGGTGTCCATACCAAAGGCGGTGTCTATCTTTATTTGACCGCCTTTTATCTGCTCTGTTAGTCCGCCGATTTTTTCACGGATGGCGGCGGGGACTTCAGCCTGATAAATAGAATTGTCGGCAAGCCCTATACAGTCCTCATTTATGCCGAGGACTTCCCGTGTGCCCCAGGGAAGCGTTCCTTCTTTGGCACGGCTGACGGCAAGGAGTATCGACTGGTCAACGCGCTTTAGCACGGACGAAATGATACGCTGCGCCATTGCCGGGTCGCTTGACTGGAAGAACATACCTTGGTCGTTGTCCACGCCTATCGCATAGCGCCCTCTGTCTTTGGCGGCTTCTATCGCGCCGTTGCCTGCCCGCGCCGCAACCGAGAATATTACATCCGCGCCTATGTTGTACTGAGCAAACGCGAGTTCCTTAGCCTTGGCGGTGTCCTCAAAGTTACCTACATAGGAGGGAATGACCTTAACATCCGGCTTTTCGGCTTTTGCCCCCTGAATGTAGCCTACAAGGAAGTCGTTGATTACGGGAATGTTCGTGCCGCCGACAAAGCCGACTATGCCGGACTTGCTCATCGCGGCGGCAAGGACGCCGGCAAGATAGGAGCCTTCGTTCTGCTTGTACTCCATCGAGTAGACATTTTTGTTGGCGCCGTCTGCGTAGTTTACGCTTGTATCGTACATGATGATTTTCTGATTAGGATAATCTTTAGCGATACGCTCAACGATGTCCGTCATCTGCCATGTGCCGCAGACCACAATGCCATAGCCCTCATCGCAGAGGTCGCGCAATGCGGGCTCCCATTTGGATTCGTCATAACCCATTTCAACGGCGCGGGTTTTTAGCCCCAGTTCATTTTTGACTAACGCCATTCCATTGTTAGCCGAATCCTGAAAAGACTTGTCTCCCAGACTCCCGTTAATAAGGAGCGCGACAGTCAAATCCCCGCCTCCAGCAGCTTTTGCCTGCTCTTTTTTCTGGCAGGCGCTAAATGCGGCAGTTATCAAAACCGCCGATAAAATAAATTTTCTTAACATAATTTATCTCCTAGTTAGTGGGTAGTGGTCAGTGGTCAGTGGTCAGCAGGTTCAGGTCGATATATGTTCTCTAACGAAGAACTGTCCGTTAGTTCCGCCATATCGCGTTGAACCGGTGCTGTTCACTGTTCACTGTTCACTGTCCACTATTTTTCCAATACAAATTCTACACGGCGGTTTTTCCAGCGGTTGGCGCTGTCTCTGCGGTCAACGACCGGTCTTGTGCCGCCTATGCCCGCCGCGTTAAGGCGGTTCTTTACCTCATGGTCTACAAGATACTGCCGCACAACATCGGCACGGCTCTGCGACAGCGGTCCCAGATTGTCCTGTTTTTCCTCACGCTCGGTTCCCGTTACATTGTTCGCGTGTCCCTCCACAGTAACGCGGTATTCGGGATAACGCTGAAGCGCTTCCGCCACGCGGTCAAGTATGCGAATGTTTTTTTCGATACCAGCCTGATTAAGCCCCGGTCCGGGTTTGTCGTAGACCGCCTTGTTTTCCACAAAGGTAATCGCCGGTACACGGATGATGAGCCGGTTGCCGTCTCTGCGGACGAGGATATCTACGGTAATAATCCCTTTAACTTCGGCGGTCTGTTCCTGAGTGTCCTGCACGGTAAAAATGTACGGGTAGTCCATCGCGGACTCGACCTCTTCTTTGCCGTCTGAGGATTTGCCGTTCCATGTAAGGGCGGAAGGAATGTCCGACTTGCCGTTAGCCGTCCAGAAGGTTTTGCCGGTGGGGTCAAGGATGACAAAATTCCACGAAGCAAGTGGGATTTGCCGCTGTACATCCAGTTTAATGTTGAGTATGTCGTTGCTTCCGTCCCCGTCCGGGCTAAAACGCTCCGGGCTTGTGGTAACGGCGGCAATAGGCGGAGCGCCGCAGGCAAACGGCTGAGTTTCCGCCCGAACAGTGGAGCCGCTTGAGTAGGTAATTTCCAGTTTGCCTACAAAACTACCCATCGCTATGCCGCCGGTGCTAAGTTTGCCGTTCCAATCAAAGGTGAGTTGCCCGCTTGAAGGGAATTTTTCGCTGCCGCGAGGGCGGGAAAATACAGCCTCCGAGGTTACATTCCCAGCGCCGCCGCTAACCGCCGTGCCGCCTGTGGAAACCGGCACTACCTTAAAATTCCACGAGTCTATCTTTCCGGCATCGCTTGCCTTGAGAGTAAAGGTCTGCGATTTGGTTTTACCTTGCGGCGCTACTTCGGCAAAGGCGCGTCCCGCTTCGGCTTCCTTAGGCGTGGGGTCGTAGCGTATGTTTGTAACGCCTGCCGGCGGAGATTTGTTGCCTGCCAAGTCAACGGCGCTTATCGAGTAGGTGTAAATGCCGTCCGGGAGCGATACACCCGCGTTGTCCGTGCCGTTCCAGACTACAGCCGGCGGCGAGGCATCGCGCCAGTCAAACGACCATACCGTTTTGCCCGCTTCGTTTACGATTTCGCCATGCCACAAGTCTTCGCGGCTGCCGGACTGCCCTATAGCGAGAGACGGCTTGGCGGACTGCCCGAAGTTTTTTTCCGCGTCCGTAGGCTGTTTGAGCGTAATGGACGGCGGCGTTGTATCGACTATAACCGTATAGCGCGGAGATTCGCCGTAGTTGCCGTTATCATCCTCAGCGGAAAAATAAAAGGTATAAGTCCCGTCCGGAACCTGCGCCCCGGCAGCCGTCTTTCCATTCCAGACGACATTTTTAGGGATGGGAACGCTTTTTTTCGGCTTGATAAAAGCGGCAAGTATCGCCTTTACATTTTTGGGGTCGATTGCAGGCTCGTCAATTTTTGCGTCCTGAGTATACACCTCGCGCCCGGCGCTGTCGGCAACAACAAATTTCCACGAATAGATAAACCGGCTGTCCGTTATCGAAAACGGAATAGAGAGTTCATCCTTTACGCCATCGCCGTTAGGCGATATATAGTAGCGTTCCTGCGCGGCTGCCTTAGTTGCCCCCAGCGAAATGAACACCGTTACAAGGACAAGCGGCGCAAGCGTTGCAAGCGTTGCAAGCGGCGCAGGCATTGCATAGGGCGTACAACCCGGCGTATTGCCTTTCGGCGTGTTACGCAAATTCTGATTTTTCATATTAACTCCTTAATCGTTCTTTATATTGCCGATTTTTATCTCCGGCGGTATCGTGTCGCGGACGCCGAAACTTGCCGCCGCCCCTATCGAATAGAGATGAACATCCTTTTCGCGCATCTGCCATACCCCGTCTACAGTTATGTCCGTCTGGTCAAAACCGCGTTTCTTAAAGAGTTGGCTCCCCGATGTGTTCACCGCGAACTTGACGCCTATGCCGATGTAGGGCAAATGAATGCTCTTATCGGGGTTAAAATCCGATACCAATTCCTGCGCGTTCAAATCCCAGCCTGCGGAAATGTACAGGAATTCGGCAACCAAAGCCTGCAAACCGGCGTTAAAGGCAAAGTTGGTAAAAGCGGGAAATGCTATGTCCATAGAAATGCCGAGCGCAAAATTATTTGCTTCTACAAGATGAGCGGCAACGCCTATCTTCGGCGTAATAATGCCGGGGTACATACGGATTTTTATCTCGTCTATGCCTTCCGGCGGTTTTGGACCAAAATTGCTGTAGGTCTTGCCCAGATTTTGCAAGGCAACGCCGAAGCGCAACTGCCGGAAGAACGCGACCTGCTCAAAACGGAGCCATGCGCCTACATCGGCGGCAAAATAAAAGTCGCGGAAGTCTTCTTTATAGGTAAGAGCGCCTCCTGTTACCGACAGCCCCAGATAGAAGTGCCGTGTTACATCACGCGCCCAGCCGAGCCTTCCGGCAAAGGCATTGCCTATTCTTAGCGCTTCCTCGCCCATAACGCCGTTAAAGCCGAGCGAAAAAACACCGAGCCTTGTGGGGACGCTTCCGCCAAGCCTAAGGGCAACGGCGTGTGTAACATCGTCCTCAACAAAGGCATTCAGTATGCCGGCGTAGCCTAAGTCTAGCGCCGGACACTGTAAATCGGCGGGCAGCGCCGGATTCATAATGAGTGAGTACGAGCCCGCCGAAAATAACGGACCGCCCGCCGCCGAGTTGGCGCTTGTAATAAAGCGCGGATGCCCGTAAAGCCACAAACTTTCGCTCCCCGGAAGCTGATTATCCTCCGCAAAAAGAGCGCCCGCGCACAAAAAAAGCGCGGCAAAGTATTTATTAACGTATTTCAATCTATACGCCTCCTAAATCGTTATGCTAGTCTAACGACAGACGCGGGGTTTGGGTAGGGGGCTTGCGCTTTTCTTTACTTTGATATAATCTGATGCAGACTATAAAAAGGCAAAAATTTTGGGCTGTTTTTAAGTTTTTGGAGAAAAATGCCGATAGTTACAAGGGATTTTGCGGTATGATGAAAATTCACGACTATAAAAGAATGGAGAATAACTTTGTAAAAAAAGTTAAGTCTCTGTTCATCTCATCGGGGCATGCCGTTGCATGGTTCTTCACTTGTTTGTTTAATGCGTTAAAACGCCGTTATACTATTGTTTTTGTTCCCCATTCAGAGCGTAAAGTATATAATCTGCATGTTACCTTTGCTTCGCTCTGCGTGGCGGTTGTAATTTTAGGCGGTATTGTGGCATCATTCTTCTGGTACACGGCTTCTTACCGCGTTCAACGCGATGTTTATTCCAAAAAAGACGCCCAACTCAAAAATACTCAGGCAAGCCTTGACCAACTGCGGGACGAAATGGCTTCTTTATGGAAGGAAGCGCGGAATTTTCAGCAGGCGCTCTCCGGCGTCTTTAACACGCTCGGCATAGACCCCATACGCGACAGCGAAACTCAGGCTAGTTCCGGCGACCTCTCTTCGTTCTTCGATACCCACGAAACAGCGGACGGCAGATTGCGGGAAACCAACGAAATAAAAAATCTTGCCAACTATCTCTCTCAGGCTGTTGAGCCTATCAAAGAGATGGGTACCTTACTCGACTCTCAAAGCGCGATACTCTCCGAGGTGCCTAATATTTGGCCCATCAAGGGCGGAATTGGGCATATTTCTATGTTTTTTGGTGAAAATCCGAACCCCTTTACCGGTCAACTCTATGTACACAAAGGCATAGACCTTTCCACATACAGACAGGGCGACCCGGTTGTGGCGACCGCAGACGGGCAGGTTGTTACCGTAGATGTAGACCCCGGCTTTGGCAACTACATTATTATCCGGCATAAACACGGCTTTTATACCCGTTACGGACACCTAATGAAGTTTGCAGTCCGGGCTGGACAGCGCGTTCAGCAAGGCGAGACTATAGGCTATATAGGTAATACAGGACAATCGACCGGACCTCATCTTCATTATGAAGTCCACATTGGTTCCGATGTTGTAGACCCATATAAATTCCTCAATATTCGTTCAACGGCAGGGCGGGTGAACCTTGGCAATGGCGGCAAAAGTTAATCGTTCAGACTATTCCCTCAATACCATTATAGGTCCGAACACCAGCGTTTGGGGCGATGTTGAAGCAGGCGGCTTTACCCGCGTAGACGGCGCTCTGCACGGCGACCTCTCCGCCAAAGGACGCATTGTAATAGGCGAGAAAGCCTGCCTAAAAAGCAGCATAAGCGGCACCTCCATAACTATAGGCGGCATCGTTTACGGCAATGTAATAGCAACCGACAGGCTCATTCTTCTTTCTACAGGGTTAGTGGTAGGCGATGTGATAACGCGCCGTATTCAGGTTGATTATGGCTGCCTTGTTCACGGAAAAATCGTAGTCTGCAAGGACGAAGAAAAAATGAAAGCCGCGCTCGCCGAACATCACGATGCCGAAGGTGTGCGCCAAACACTGATAAACCGGATTGCCGGCAAGGCACCGGCAGACGCGCCTACTGCTTCCGCAAGCGGCGCAAGCGCCCCCTCAACAACATAAATTGAACATAAAACGCTGCGCCGTTCTTGTATCGGGAGGGGGCACTAACCTTCAGGCTTTACTTGATGCCGAAAAGCGCGGTGAACTTCCACACGCAAAAATTTCGCTTGTAGTTTCTTCCGAACCTGCCGCTTACGCGCTGGAACGGGCGCGAAAGGCGCAAGTCGAAACAGTTGTACTGCCGGAAAGCGATTTTTACAAAGACGCTTATTTTGACAAGAACGCATACTCGCAAAAGTTGCTCAGTCTATTGCGCCAAAAACAGATTGATGTTGTAGCGTTGGCGGGTTTTTTGGTCATAGTT
This sequence comes from Spirochaetaceae bacterium, assembly GCA_031257255.1. Taxonomy (GTDB): domain Bacteria; phylum Spirochaetota; class Spirochaetia; order Treponematales; family Breznakiellaceae; genus JAIROZ01. Next base: position 13,842 of record JAIROZ010000191.1, read on the forward strand.
GACGAGCCTGTGCTTTCGGCATACCGGGGGCGGATTATCAACATACACCCAAGCCTTATTCCAAGTTTTTCCGGCGATGGCTTTTACGGGCTGTTTGTTCACGAGGCGGCGCTAAAACGCGGCGTTAAAATTACAGGCGCTACCGCTCATCTTGTAAATGAAATAACGGACGGCGGCAAAATCCTCCTGCAAAAAGCGGTGGAAGTGCGCAAAGATGATACGCCGGAAACTTTGCAGCGCCGTGTAATGGAAGAAGCGGAATGGATAATACTCCCGCAAGCGTTGGAAATGGTCTGCGCGGACTGTAAAAGTCAGCGTAAAGACGGAGCGCCGTCCTGCATATCCGAGCGGTCTAGTACCTGAGTAATGTAGATTCCCTTTGAGTCGGTTGTAAGGATTTTGTTTCTGCCGTCCGGCGTCTGTTCATCAAACACTTGCACAATGGGGCAGCGCGGGTCGGCGGGATTTGCGTCTACCACTTGCGCCTTTTTGCCGTTTGATAAAACCACATACAAGCCTATAGGAAAAAGCGACAGGTTACGGACGAGCGCGTTCAATACACTGTCATCGTACTGTTTGTTTTCGTTACGGAGCATACGGAGCATTCCGTGGTACTCGTCTTCCGCATCCTTGTGCGGGCGGTTAGTGGTTATCGCTTCGTACGAACAGACAACCGCAATGATTTTTGAATAGAGCCCTATGCCGTTTCCATTCAATTTTGAAGGATAACCAGAGCCGTTTTCGCGTTCATGATGTTCCATAGCCGGAACGCATACCGAAAGTGGAAAATCATTGGCGCGGAGTAAATCATAGCCAAGCGAGGGATGCATATAAATCATTTCTCTTTCGGCGGAAGTCAATTCTGTATCGCTAAGATAAACTTTGGAAGGAATGCACACCATCCCGATTTCGTGAACCAGCGCCGCCGCGCCAAGTTCAATCAGTCTGTGAATGGGAAGCCTGAACGACTGCCCCAGGACAAGAGAGATAATAGTACACTTTACGGCATGGGATAGTTGGTAACTTTCCTCGGCAACATTGTCAATATTTTTGAGTACTTGCAGCAGAAAACGGCGGTTTTTGTTTATCGCGCTGATAACATCCTTAATTTTTTCCGCCACATCACTAAAACGAATCTGCTGTTTTAGGGAAGCGGATTCAAACAATTCGCCAGTCCACTCTTTTAGAAGAGCGCAAAAACGCTCGGCTTCCGTTACGCAGCCCGCGTCATTCTGAGTGAATTCACGCTGTTCGCGGGCTGTTCCCTGAAAGGTATCTCTTGGCACTCCCGCGCTGTAAACGGTGTCAAAATTCCAAGCGGAAAGAGCATTCAACACCCCTTTAGTTATGCTTATTTCTGGAGTTGCCAGCAAAAAACCTTCGTCCAAATATACTTCGTCTGTAAAATAAGAACCGGCTTGCAGCGCGCTGACATTATAATTTCGGGTTTCGCTCATATTTCTACTATAATATATTTTTTGCGAATATGTGAGGCTGTTGCAAAAGCAACCGACTTTTGCAACAGCCTCATGTGTATCAGACTCTTCCTTAGCGGGACAGAATGTCCCGCTAAGGTTAGAGCGATAGTTTTAGCCGCCGGACGCAAGCCGCCGTCTGTCATCTTCAACAAGATGTAAACCCTTACGGAGGTATGGGGGAACATCGAGGTTTGCTTCCACTGCTTGATATGTGCCGGACAATCTGTGCCCGGCACCGTATTTATCCGCATCCATCTTTGGAAAGATTTTATCGTAATCAAACAATTCGCTGCCGGTTTTTCCAGCCTCGCCGGTTTTGGTATCGCGCGCGGCGCTTCCCCGAAAGCCGGTCGCTATCACGGTCACCTGAACCTTGTCTTCCATGTTTTCGTCAATAACATAGCCGGACTTTATGTCGACATCCGGGTCGGCTTGTTCGGTAACTATGTTCACAATCTCCTGGAATTCCTGAATCGAAAAATCGCGCCCGCCGGCTATGTTTACAAGAACATGGCTTGCGCCCGCTATAGAACTCGACTCGTAAAGAGGGTTATTTATCGCGTCATTGGCGGCGGCGGCGGCGCGTCTGTCGCCTGCCCCTAAGCCTATGCCGAGCAGGGCATCTCCTTTGTCCTTCATTGCCGCCTTAACATCGGCAAAGTCGATATTTATTTCGCCCGCGCAGGTTATTATATCCGAGATAGCCTCTATACCCTCACGGAGTACATCATCCGCCTTGCGAAACGCCTCCATTACGGGAAGGGGCTTGTCGGATAACTTCATTAGATTTGAATTGGGAATAACGATGAGCGTGTCAACATTTTTTCTAAGTTCATTTATGCCTTCTTCGGCTATACGCATACGGCGGGCGCCCTCAAACGAAAACGGCTTGGTAACAACGCCCACAGTGAGCGCTCCCGCCTGACGGGCAAGCGCCGCGATAACCGGAGCGCTCCCCGTGCCGGTACCGCCGCCCATTCCCGCTGTAACAAAGACCATATTAGCGCCGGCAAGGGCGTTTCGTATCATGTCCTCGTCCGCCTGAGCAGCCTCTTTGCCGACTTCTGGATTGCCGCCCGCGCCAAGTCCCTGCGTAGTCTTTCGTCCAATGGGGAGTTTGCTTCCGGCGCGGCATCTGTCCAATGCCTGCGTGTCCGTGTTTACCGCGATAAACTGCACATTTTCTATGCCGTGTTCTATCATGCGGTTTACGGCGTTAGACCCGCCGCCCCCCGCTCCAATAACTTTGACTACTGTAGGGCAGCGCGATGGCAGCCCTCCTTCTAAAACCTCAAAATCCATATATCCCTCCCGGATTTTTCAAAAATATATTATAGGAACAAATAATAGCCTCAAGTATTACCGGTTCCCTCAAAAAGCGCTTTTGCGCCAATTTGCTAAAAAAATTCATTGCGAATCCAATTTCTTAATTTGGAAAAAATGCCGAAAAACGGCTCTCTTGTTTTTTCCACAGGGGCGGGGGCGCTTCCCGCCGAAGCCCCCCTGTCCGCAGTCCTGTCCCGCGCTTCCAGCACAAGCCCCACAGCGGCGGCGTACAAACTGTCGCGGAATTCGCCGGTAATTCCCGGCACTGGGAGCGGAACGCCGACCCGCACCGGCATGTGGAAGATAGACGATGCCATATCCGCCGCGCCGAGCAATTTTGCGCCCCCCCCCGTGAGTATTATACCCGCTCCAAGCGGTTTGCCCCCTGTAAGATGCGCCAATTTTTCTTTTACCATTAAAAAGATTTCTTCCATACGCGCCCTGATAATGGCGCAGATTTCGGCGCGGGGCACAGGAAACGGCGAGCGTCCCCCCATGCCCGGCACTATGATGTCATCCCCCGGTTCCAGCAAAGCATCCCAGCAGCAGCCGTCCTCAATTTTGATTTTTTCGGCTGTTTCGGCGCTGACATTCTTTACAATGGAAATGTCGGCGGAGACCTGCGCCCCTCCGGCGGGAACGCTTGCCGTTACGCAAGCCGCCCCCTGATGGTAAACGAGCATATTTGTTGTGCCGCCGCCCAGGTCGATAAGGGCGCAGCCCAAATCTTTTTCTTCCTGAGTCAGCACGGCGCGTCCCGCCGCAAGTGTCTGTAAAATAAGCCCTTCCACATGGAAACCGGCGCGGTTTACGCATTTTACAAGATTTTGGGCGCTTGTTATCGAGCAGGTAACAATGTTGGCATCACATTCTATACGCACGCCTATCATACCGAGCGGATTGCGTATGCCGGGCTGCCCGTCGAGCGAATAAACCTGAGGAATAACATCAAGGATTTGTCTGTCCGTGCCGAATTTGAGCGCTTTGGCAATTTCGAGCGCCCTTTCGATGTCGTCCCGCCCCACTTCGCGTTGATTATTCCGCACTGTCAAAACAGACGCCTGTCCGTGCGAAATAAGGCTTTCGATATGTCCGCCGCCTATACTAACCCAGCAATTTTCAACAACACGCCCGCTCATCATTTCGGCGGCTTCTATGGCGGCGGTAACGGAGCCTATGACCGCTTCGATATTTACCACCACTCCTTTGCGGAGCCCTGTGGACGGGCTTACGCCCACTCCGGTTATTTCGAGCGCTCCAGACTCGTTTATTTCCGCGATAATAGCGCACACCTTGGATGTGCCTATATCTAAACCCACGACCAAATCATCGCTCATAGCGTCCCCCCGCCGGCGGCATATACGTTTTCAAGCGCGTATGTTGTACGCGAATTACTACCGCCATGCCCGCGTATTTTGTAAGATGCCGTTCCTGTGCGAAAGTCAATTTCCTCTACATCCATATTTTTTTCCGCAAATACATCGAGCAAAAGCAGCATATAGCGGAGTTTGTCTTCGTTAAGGGCGGACATCCTTATTTTTGTTTTAGTATACTCTGGATACACAATCAAGTCAAAGGTACCCGACGCTTTACGGTTTATATATATTTCCGAAATTGAATCAAGCAATTCGCCGGAATTTTCCTTTAATGTTAATAAGTTTGACAGCAAACTTTTATATTCATCGCCTGCTTTATAGCCGGTTTCTACATCGCCTTCAAAAAGTCCCGATATAAGCGGAGTTTCCGGCAGAGCGCCGTCCTTTGGTTTGCCAATCGAAAACACAACGCCGTTTCCGTCAATAAGCGCCGGCAATGATTTTCCAGCGCCCGTTAAACTGAACGCGGCGGCGCGGCGCGGCGTCAATTTTATATTGAGCGTATCCGGGAAGCGTTTTGAAACAACAGCGGTTTCTACCTGCGGCAATTTTTCTAGATTATCTTTTGCGCGTTTTTCATTTATTGACATATAAGAACTGCCTGCCGTAATTTCCGCCGCGCTTAAAACGAGCGATTTTGGAAATGTATCCATCCCGGATACATTTATCCGCGACAGCGGCATGCACGGGCTTACTATAAACAGCCAGACAAATTCCGCGCCTAAAAGTATACATAGGACAAACACAAACTTTTTTAGCGCTTTTTCATATTTAAATGAAGGCTCTTTTGCGCCTTCCTCTATGTCTTCATTTTGAATATATTTATCTTTCATATATTTTCCTTTGCGGGGCGCTCCGCATGTGCGTTATTTCCATGCGCCGCATTCTCTCCGGCTGTTACAAACGGGCGGCGCGAAACATTGACAGCAATTCCGCAGGCGGCAAGCGTTACAAGCAAACTCGACCCTCCGGCGGAAAAGAAAGGCAGCGGTACGCCTGTTGCCGGCACCGCTCCGCCCGCAACCGCTATATTCAGCAGAGTTTGTGATACCAAAAGCGTTATATAAGCAAAACAAACAATGCCCGAAAAATTAGAAGATGCGCGGGCGGCGGCGCGGTAGCCGCGCGCGGCAAATACAAGCATAAGCGCAAAAAACATTATTATGCCGGCAAAGCCCGCTTCTTCGCAGTAGGCGGCAAAAATAAAGTCCGAGTGCACTTCCGGGACGCTTGCCACGGCGCGGGTGCTCTGCCCTATGCCCTTGCCCCAGAAACCGCCGGAATTTATTGTGAGTACAGATGCCCTGACCTGATAGTCTGTGCCGAGCGGGTCTGTGGGCCAAAGAAAACTCATTACACGGAGGAGGCGGTACTCTTTTGTTAAAACGAGGAGTACCGACACCGGTATCAGTATGGCGAGGGCGCTTACAAAGTAGCGCATCTTTACGCCGGATATGCAGAATACGGCGAGCGCGTTTATCGAAATAAATACGGCGTCCGAAAAATTATTCTGCGAATATATCAGAATAAAAAACAGCGCTGTAACAATAGTAGGCGGCAGTATACCCGCTGTAAAACTATCCAGTCTATCGCGTTTTTTATCGAATATATGAGCAAGATAGAGCGGCAGCGCAACCTTGACAATTTCTGACGGCTGCAGAGAATATGAACCAAAACGGAGCCAGCGTGTAGCGCCGTTTTTTTGCATGCTTATGCCGGGAATAAATGTAAGTATGCAGAGTACAGCGGAAAGAAATATAAGGAACGGCACGCACATTCTTATGAATTCAATTTTGATACGCGAAAGAATAATAAATACGGCAATGCCGGCAAGCGCGAGGACGCTTTGACGGGAAATAATATACAGAGTATCTCCTTCAAATATTTTTTCCGCAAAATGAGTCGAGGCTGTCCAAAGCGTAACCAAACCCGCGCCTGTAAGGAGCAGTACACTCGCTACAAATATATGGTCGCAGTATGCGCGGTTTGAAGGCGCCGTTTCTAAAGCAAACAAAATTCTTCCCCTACTGAATTTTTAATGTCGACAAGGCGATGATGGCAAACAGAGCGCCCAATATCCAAAAGCGCGTTACCACTTTTGTTTCCGCCCAGCCTGATAATTCAAAATGATGATGTAAAGGCGCCATTTTGAATATGCGCTTTTTTGACGCCTTATAGCATAACACCTGTATAATTACAGATGCCGCTTCCAGTACAAAAACACCGCCTATGATTATCATCAATATTTCTTTTTTTATCAAGAGCGAAATAACGGCAATAACGCCGCCCAGGCTTAAACTGCCCGTATCACCCATAAAAACATCCGCCGGATGGGCATTAAACCACAAAAAGCCCACGCAAGCGCCTATCGCGGCAAGGCAAAAAATTGTTAGTTCGCCGCCGTCATCAATGTATGGAATCCCCAAATAGCCTGACCAGTCAACGCGCCCTGTCGCGTAAGTTAATATCGCAAGTGTAATAAAAACAAATATAAGCAGCCCTGCCGCAAGCCCGTCAAGTCCGTCGCTTAAATTGACGGCGTTGCTTTCTCCCACAATTAACAGTACAGCAAACGGAATCCACAATGCGCCCAAATCAATTACCGGGTTCTTAAAAAATGGTATATATATTGCCGTTGATATATGCAGGCGAAAATACAATACGCAGACAATAATGGTTGCAAGCGCAAACTGCATAATGAGTTTTCGTTTTGCCGAAAGCCCGTCTGAATTTTTTGCCTTTATTTTGAGGTAATCGTCAATAAAACCTATAGCGCCAAATCCGGCAAAACTTGCCGCCGTTATCCATACAACCTCGCTTTCTATATCCTGCCAGCATAAAACCGAAACCAGCACCGAAAGAATTATTAGTACGCCGCCCATAGTGGGAGTACCGCCCTTGCTCAAATGAGTCGCGGGACCGCAATCGCGTATAGTCTGCCCTATTTTTAAGCGCCGCAATTTTTCGATTATAGCGGGACCTGCCGCATAGCAGATAAGCAGTGTTGTAAGCGCGGCATAAGCGGCGCGAAATGTTATATACTGAAAAACATTAAACGCAGTCCAGTACTTGTAAAGCGGGTATAAAAATTTATAGAACATTCACAGCCCCTTCTCCACCCGTTCCAGTTCGCAGGAACGGCTGCCTTTTAATAAAATCAAAGCGCCGGTTCGCAGGACGGCGCGTACATTTTTAATAAGCGCGTCTATATCATTTGTTTGATACATATACATTTTTGCGGCACATTCCGCCATGTGCGCGGCGGTAACTTCTGTTTCTTCTCCAAATAGAAACACCGCGTCCGCGCCGGATGCCGAAAGGCGCTCTCCCAGTCTGCGGTGTTCGCTTTCTGTTTCGGCTCCCAATTCGCGCATAGCGCCTATAATGTATATTTTTTGAGGATACTTGCCGCCGTCTGCCGCCTGTAATTCATCGCACATAAGAAGCGCCTTTTCCATAGAGGCTGGATTTGCGTTGTAACAGTCGCGCACAAGCATATAACGCAAGCCCGCCTTTGTCTGCGCTTCCAGCGCCTGCGCCCGCCCAAAGAGCGGTTTTACCGCCTCCAAGCCCGCCGCTACAGCGCCGCCGCTTATGCCGCTCCAGCGGGCTAAGGCAATGGCGGCAATGGCATTTTCGGCATTGTGCTTTCCCGGCAGCGGAAAACGCGCCTTGCGCCCGTCCCAGTGAATAACGCTCCCTTCGAGTCCAAGACTTTCTACCTTTCCTGTAAATGTTTCTAATGTATTGTAAAAAATTACATTGCCTTGTACTTCATTTTTGAATATATCGGGGAATGGTACATTGTCCGGCACAAAAAGCGTTTCGTTTCCTGTAAATTTTATGGATATATCTTTTTTTTCGCGTGCTATATTTTCTAGGCTGCCGATAATGCCTATGTGGGCGCTTCCTATATTTGTAATAAGCGCGGCATCCGGTTTTAGCACGGCGGCAATTTCCGCCATCTCGCCGCGCCGGTTCATTCCCATTTCAAAGATGCCGGTCTCGTGTTCTTTGCGTATATTGAATACGGACAGCGGCAGCCCGGAATCGGAGTTCAAATTGCCTTCGTTGTAAACTATATTTTTTTCCCGCGCAAAAATTGACGCGCATATTTCTTTTACCGTTGTTTTGCCGGATGAGCCTGTAATGCCAATTTTGAATAATGTATCAAATTTTGATACATACAGCGCCGCGATTTTTTGCAGGGCGGCAAGTGTATCATCAGCATATATAATACTGATTTTTGCATTTATATTTTTTAGTACATCGCTTTTATTTTTTTCTATAACAACGCCCGCCGCTCCGGCTTTTACCGCGTCCGGTACAAAGTTATGCCCGTCTGCCCGCTCTCCTTTAAGGGCAAAAAACAAACTGCCTGCCTGTGCCTTACGCGAGTCTATGCAAACATTTGTAAAAAAATCCGGCGCGTTATCTCCGCAAGGCAGCGCCGTAAAACCCGCGCCGCGCAATTCCTCGAATTTTAGCAGGGCATTAGTTTCCATTACGCCGTCCGTAAATATGGATTTGCAGTACTTCTTCCGGTTCTTTTTTATCGAGCATAAGCGTATCGCGGGCAAATTCCTCGATACGCACGGGAGAGGTAAGCCCGGAGATGTCGGTTAGCAGTTGCTTGTTTGTATCGACAAGCGCCTGCTGTTCCGCTTCCAGTTTTGCCATCTCTTTTTTGAGCGCGTCAAACCTGTCCGCCTGCGCCGCCGCCGCCCCTAACGCAAGCGGTATGCTCAAAACAAGCGCATATAAAACAAAAATCTTCTTCATATATATCCTTATTAGTGGACAGCGGTTAGTGGACAGTGGACAGTTTCAGTTCTGGAAGAAAACCAAATACTAACGCATATAACTTTGTTAGTACTGATATGCCAAACTGAACTACTGTCCACTGTTCACTGTTCACTGTTCACTGTTCACTGTTCACTGTCTTCTCCACTACCCGCAACTTGGCGCTGCGGGAAGGCGGATTTGAACGCAATTCTATGCCGTCTGCCGTTACCGGCTTTTTGGTAACAAGACGGCACTCCCCGCTCTTATTTATCGGCATATTTCTATGCTCTTTTTCGCGGAAGAAGTTCTTAACGATACGGTCTTCCAACGAATGAAAACTGATAACACCCATGCGCCCGCCTGCTTTGAGCGCCCCGAAAGCCGCCTCAAGCCGCCGTTCAAGGCGTTCCAGTTCGCCGTTTACGGCTATGCGGAGCGCCTGAAAAGTCTTCGTTGCCGGATGCATGCCTCGCGCCGGGACGCCGCCCGGCATGGCGGAGGCAACAATGGCGGCAAGGGCGGCTGAAGTTTCTATCCTTGAGCGCGCCCTTGCCTTCACTATTGCCGAGGCAATGCGGCGGCTATGCCTCTCTTCGGCGTTATGCCAGAGCAAATCCGCCAACTCATCCTCGCGGAGAACGGCAAGCAAATCCGCAGCGCTCCGCCCATATCCGGTATCTATCCTCATATCCAAAGGCTCATCCTTACGGAAACTGAACCCCCTGCCCCCTTGCTCATAATGAAAAAGGGACACCCCCAAATCAATGAGGATAATATCCGCCTTTCGGCAGGCGCATTCGCCGGAAAAAAAATCTTCCGACCAGCACCGGCAAAATTGAACACGGCTTCCAAAACGCGAAAGCCGCGCCTTCGCCCGTTCCAGAACCGCGCCGTCCGCGTCAACGGCTGTAAGATGGAGCGCCGGAAAGCGCGACAGAAATGCCTCGCTGTGCCCACCCTCCCCTACCGTGCCGTCAATCATCCATGCGTCCGCGTCCGCAGACGCGCCGTCCGTTCCCGCCGTTTCCAGAACCGCTCCCAACAGTTCCAGAGTTTCGGCAAGCAGTACCGGCGTATGGATGATAGTCATCGTTAAAAGAGACCGGCAAGCACTTCCGCGGCGGCTTCAACCTTGCCGCCGCCGTCCGCTTCGCCGGAGTAACTTCTGTAGGCGTCCGCATCCCAAATCTCGATACGCCCGCCCAAACGCATGACAACACATTCACGCTTCAAATTTGCCCATTCGCGCAAAGACTGAGGAACGGCAAGCCGCCCCAGTTTGTCGAATTCGATATTAACCGCCCAGCCTAGAAAATGGCGCTGTAAAAGCCTGACATCCTGCTTCATCGCGTTGGCGCTCTCCAGTTTTGCGGCAAATTCCTGCCACTTGTCCGGGGAATATGCCCACAAACACTTGTCTATACCCCGCGTAATTACGAGTTCGGCGCACGGATGGTCTTTATCCGATATGCTGTCCCGCACACGCTGAGGAAAGGTAAACCTTCCCTTTTCGTCCAGAGTACTGTTATAGCCGCCGCTCAGTGTTTGCTTATCCACAAATCTCCACTTTTCTCCGCTGTTCTTCCATTGTTACGCTAAAGAAAAAAAGTGTCAATGCCGATACTAGTGAATTCGGCTCTTTTTTTAGAGGAAAATTTAGTGAGTACTTAACAGAGAAGTAGTGTTACAGGAATATGCGGAAAAACTGTGTTACTTTCGGGGGGCTGCCTTAACACGCTGTCCACCGCCGCTATTCTTGCTGCCGTCTGTACTAGCGCCCCCCGCGCCGCCGCCGCTATAGTTGTAACGCTTTTTTAGTTTTAGACCTAAGCCCAATTTAACGGAAAGATTTTTTGGAGCGCCTTCTATACTTTGAGTACCGCCCCCATCCAAAAAAACAATTTGATACGAATAGAATTCCCACATATTGAACATCTGAACACCGTACAAAAATTCAAACCGGAAGTAAAAGGCATCTGTAATGTCAAAATCAAAGCCCAAGCCTGCCTTTAGCCAAAGATTGTTCAAACTGCCCGCGCCAACCGCGCCGTACATTATCCGCCGCTCTCCTTGCGGAAAGGCATCCGGTTCTGCCTGCGGAGTCATATATTGCATCGTAAGCGGACTAGCCGCCGTAAGCAACTCGCCGTTTTCCTTGCGCCCAAAAAGAAAGATGTTAAAATTTGCCCCCAGCATCGGAAAAAAAGAAAACCGCCAGACCTTAACAGGAATCTTTACAAAAAGACTCCAGCCTAAAGTCCCTGTAGAAGCGATTTTATCTACAGGAAAAACGCTTTCGCCTTTTTCATAATTCTTTCCGCTGCTGGCATCATAAACAGGACCTTCCGTCCAAAATGCGTCTTTTGTGCTAAAGGAGCCGTTATCCAGCCCAAAATCTACATTTAATTCGACAAATTTAGCGTCAAAAAATAAAAACCCGCCGCCGCCGGAATTTACCTGCTTGTTTAATAAAGTACTATGCAGGGAATCGCCCGCTACATTCTTTATTGTTGTTCCGGTATTCGAGTAAAATCCGCCCAGTCCTATGCTCAGGTCGAGCGCCGCGCACGGAACGGCGCAAAATAATGCCAAGAGCAGCCCCGTTATTATATAGGTTAGTGATTTTCGCATAGTCCTGCTTAAATTTTCGGCATTTTTACCCCAGTAGGTAAACCCTACTACAGTGTAGGAACAGAAACGGTTACAATAACTTATGCTACTTGACTTTATCTTCCAGCCGGACGCCGTAAAAACATTCGCGCTTGTGGGACCAAGCGGAACGGGAAAAAGTTTTCAGGCAAAATTTGTGGCGCGTAAACAGCGTATCGACCTTATCATCGATGACGGACTTTTAATACGGCATGCGTCCATACTGGCAGGTCATTCGGCAAAGAAAGAAAAAAGTTTTATGGCGGCGGTTAAGGCGGCGCTTTTTGACGATAAGACGCGGCGCGATGAAGTTGCCCGCGTCCTTCAGGATGAACGCTACAAACGCATACTGATACTCGGCACTTCAGAAAAAATGGTAAACAAGATAGCGGCGCGTCTACAACTGCCGCTTCCCTCAAAAATTATCAGAATAGAAGATGTAACCAGCCAAAAGGACATAGAAAATGCGCGCCGCATACGCGCCGTAGAAGGAAAGCATGTAATACCCGTTCCGGGTGTCGAAGTAAAACGCGCTTACCCGTCCATCTTTTTTGAGGTTATCCGCATATTCCGAAGAAAAATGGTTTCCGGAGCCCTCACCGTTCCCGAATCGCACGAAAAATCGGTGGTAACGCCCTCATACTCGCGCCCTAACGAATTATTTATTTCGGAAACCGCGCTAAGCCTTATGGTGAAGAACTGTGTTGACGAGTACAACCCCAAGTTCGCCGTCCGGGGCATAGAAATTAAGCGGTCGCCGGAAGGCTCTTCCGAGTCAAAACCGGGCTGCCAGGTGGTAATAACGCTCGATATTCCGCTCGGCACTCAACTGGAAAATACGATAACCGGGCTTAGCGCCTATATTGTAGAAAATATTGAGCATTTTACAGGAATTTTGGTCGCAAAAGCGCTTGTTATTATAGACAAAACTTTAGAGATGTAGTATACTTGTACAAAATCTTTGTAAGCTGAAGGGGCTTTAGTAGGATTCCCTCAGAATAGGAGTAGAAAATGAAGAAGAAGTACTTGGGGATTGTGCTTTTGACAGCGCTGGTATTGGTTCCGGTGTCTGCTCAGAGCAAAGTGAGTCCGACAAGGGCATCAATTGCCACAGCGTTGTTCGAGGTTGTCTCTGATGGGGGCAGTTATGACGCGGAAACGTTGTGCCGTGAACTTGAAGAGCGGTTTGAAGTTTACAACCGCCTGTTCAGGTTTAACCGCGATTCGCTTGCCGGTCCGTTGAAGGTTGTCGCGTTTACCGACAAAGCCGCCTATGACGACTACATTAAGTCGAAGTTAGGTTCCACACGGGACGGGGCGGTCTACCTGCACTACAATCAGGCGGACAAACGTGAACTTGTCGTTCACAGAGGAAGCGCCGAAGAGCAGCGCATGCTGCCTCATCAGGCGTTTATTCAGTATTTGCGGGCGTTTATTCCGTATCCGCCCACATGGATGCGCGAGGGCTTTGCCATATACTTTAACACATTAAAGTACGACAAAGATTCCCGTGAACTGCGTTACGAAGAAAATCTTTCGTGGCTCGAAACAGTAAAGAATCTTGGCAACCAGCATCCTTCGCTGGAGCAGGTATTCCTGGCGGATGTAAAAGGCGCTCCAGAATACTTTCAGCCGATTTCCTGGGCGGTTGTATCGTTCCTGCTAAATAACGGCGGTTCCGGCGACTATTTCCGCTCTCTTACCGACTCGTTCAAGGTGCTTAACGCGGGTAAATCTGCCGGCGATAACGCGCAGGCTGTTCTTAACGAACTTATCAGTTTTACCACGCTCCAGCAGATTACAAGCGACTACTTTGCTTATATAGCCAGCCGCAAAACATTTGCCGAACTGGTACAGGCAGGTCAGGATTCCTACACCAATAAAAATTGGAAGGAAGCAGAGAACTATTTCCTGAGCGCGCTCTATCAAAAGCCCACTCACTATGCGCCGTACTACTATCTTGGTCTTCTTGCCTACGAGCAGAAGGACTACGACCTTGCCGAGCGCTATTATCGTTCCGCCGTCCAGTACGGTGCCGATGCCGCTCTGGTGAGTTATGCTCTTGGTATAAACGCGGCTACCGCCGGACGCAATGACGAGGCTATAACTTATCTGCAAGAAGCAGCCCGTGTAGCGCCCGACCGTTACAAAGAACGCGCCGACAGCATAATCATCCGTCTGCGCTAGTACAATGCTGATAAACTTTGGTTTATCAGCATATATTGCACGGATAAATTTCAGTATTTTCAACCCCGCTAACGCGGGGTTTTTTGTTGGTTATGCAGGCTGTCCGGTATGTTTTACTTTACTTTGTATGGTATGCTGCCCCGCGCTTCAAGTTTGCCTGCCATAACGGAAAAGCCGGCGGCAAGCGACTCGTAAGTGTCGCTGTAAACAGCAATTACCGCGTCTACCCAATCCATGCGTTCCAGCCGCGAAGGGCTTAATGCCGAAATAACTACAATACGCTTGCCTAGCGGGCGAAATGCGCGGAGGGTATCAAGCCCGGCATCTTTATTAAGATAGAAAACTATTGTTCCGGCGGCGGCGGCGCGGCTCATAAGTCCGGCACTTACTGTGGAATCCCCATAACCGGACGCGCCGGCATAAGCGGTATCTCTCAACTTAAAAAATTCCTTTGTGTCCCCCACAAAAAGCAGGCTCTCAGTCTGACTCGATTTTAGCGGAATGACATTCCGTTCATTTTTGACAAGCGTTACAGCCCTCACCGCCAAATCCGTAAAGAATTTAGCCCCCTCTGCGTCAGGCAATTCCTCCCGTACACGCTCAGGATTCGGGATAAGCGGCACCGCCTTCTCTCCTTTAAGGTATTTGAGTTTTACAATGAGGACGCGCCGCGCCGATTCGCGCACACGGGAACGGAATTCCTTGTCCGTCCCCATATCGCGGAGCAGATTGACCCAAATTGCCTCGTCCATAGCCGGCGTCTGGGACATCATTACAATGTTGTTGCCGGCAAGAAACGCCGCCTTCGCCGCCCGCGACAAACTGCCCGCGCTCATAGTCGCCCCATCCATGGCAAGGTCGTCTGTAATTATCAAGCCCTTAAAACCGGTTTTGCCGCGCAGCACATCTTCCAGAAACCACCGCGACTGACTTGCGGGCGTTTCGTTCGCTTCGGTTTTGGGAAATGCGAGATGCCCGCTCATTATCGCGGGTACGCCCTCTTTTGCCAGCATACGGTAGGGCACAAGTTCGCGTTCCCAGAGGGTATCAAAGTCAATATTGATTTTGGGGAGGAATTTGTGTGAGTCGAGCGGTGTGTCGCCGTGTCCGGGAAAGTGTTTGGCGGTCGGTATAACACCCGCCGCCTCCAGCCCCTTGGCAAAGGCGATGCCCAAAAGCCCCGCCTTTACCGGGTCGTCCCCAAAGGAACGCGCCCCAATCATCGTGTCGTGGTTCGTAAACAGGTCTACCGTGGGGGCAAAGTTCATATTGATACCGAGCACGGCAAGTTCTCTGCCTATATAATAGCCGGAAAGGTAGGCATCTTGCGGGTAACCGGACGCGCCGGCAGCCATTGCGCCGGGTGCCTTACTGGTCTGTCCTTTTACATGGCGCACCGGTCCGCCTTCCTGGTCGGTTGCCACAAGAAGCGGAATGTTGAAGCGCCCCCGTAAAGCCAGCCGCTGGAACCCGCCTATTGTGGATGCAAGCCGCTCCGTGTTGACCGGTCTTTGCTTGTCTTCTGTATTCCAGCCGAATACCTTTACCCCGCCGAGCGCCCTCCGGCTTATCCATTCCGTTATCGCGGGCTCCGGTCCCGTCATCCATTCCTTCCAACCGAACATAAAGACTTGAGCGAGGGCTTCCTCGTCCGTCATCGCGTTCAGTATGTTTTCGGCAAGTTCTTCCGGCGGGACATCATCGTTAAAACTTATTGCGGATACGCCGAGCGCCCCGCTCATCAG
This sequence comes from Spirochaetaceae bacterium, assembly GCA_031257255.1. GTDB lineage: Bacteria > Spirochaetota > Spirochaetia > Treponematales > Breznakiellaceae > JAIROZ01. Next base: position 29,388 of record JAIROZ010000191.1, read on the forward strand.
TATCAATAATAGAAGGAAAAAATGCTTCATTATCGTACATTTTAGCGGGACATTGGCGCGGGGTCTATGTACATTGGGCGTGAGCGTATGCGTGTGTTCGCTAGGCTGCTGTCGCAAATCCGCCATCCGCGCAATAAATGGCGTTGGCGGGGATGGGTGTTAGTTATGGATGCGGGCGGTGCCGCCTCCATTCCGCCGTGCTCGCAGTTTTGCCTACCATTTGGATTTATTATCAGCAGGTAAGGTTATTACTAAAAAGTGCTATTTTAGACGGCGCTTTATTTCTTCCAGAGAGCAGCCTTGTTCAAGAAGGGAGAGTACATAGTTTTGCCCCTGCGCTACGCCTTGCGAGATACCCTGCGCTAAGCCCTGCGAGATACCTTGCGCTAAGCCTTCTCTGCGGGCGCTTATCAGGTCATTTTGCCGGTCAACCTCGTACTTGTATTCACTCAAAAGCCGCGCTCGCTCTACTTCGTCCCGGCTTATCGTTATCAATACATCATTTGCCATTTTAATTCCTTCTTCCTTCCCTATTATCTCGTTTATCTTATCCCGTTTTGCCTTGTCCGTCAAATACCGGAAATATACCGCCCACTTCTCCACTGCCGTCATAAGCGCGGCGGGTTTGGACAGGCGGCTTCCTCTCTCTAGGGCAAAAGCCTATATTATTTTTAATATGTTTTTGCCCTGTCTGGCGCGGATGGCGAATTTGCGACAGCAACCTAGCGAGCGCTCGGATGCCCAATGTACATAGACCCCGTGCGATGCCCCCTGATTATTTTAGCAGACGGTCTGTGTGCCACCAAACAAGTTTTGCTTCATAAATTCCGGCAAGCAGCGCGGAAATGATGCCGTCTGCGGACACATCAAAGGCAAAAAATTGCAGTTCGCTGTTGTCTACGCGGATGGCGCCGTGCGCTTTTTCTGCGCCCGTTTGACTATCTAAAACGAGTATCGAAAAGCCGTTGTCTACAGGAAAGTAGAAAAAAACCGAGCCGCCGGACATTGCGCCAAACATTGTATAAAGCAAATTTTCTGTACTGCGGCGGTTGTTTACAGTGATGCTGCCTTCGTAGAATGGAATATCAACATTGCCCTTGATTTCGCCTGTGGCGGCATCAATAGACCAGAGTACCGAGCGGTCGGGTTCTCTGCCGGTTTTGGTTTGCGTTATTTCATCAATAATTTCGTGGTCATAATCAATTTTTAGGTATATGGTACGGGAATCCGGCGCGGCGGCAACTCCGTTTAAGACCGCTAACAGTTTGTCGCGGTCTTGCGGAACAGGCAGCGCCGAATCTCGTATTTTTGTTGTAGAAATGAGTATGCCGGCGCTGTCAAACCAGTAGATAACCGCGCCATGGGGAAGTTTGCACACTACCGCAAGTTCATCATTTACAGATGTATAAACATTTTCGATATACGAAAATGGGCGTCCGCCCGGACCCTCCTGTCCTAGATAGTCAACAAAATTACCATCTACATCAAAGCGAAGCACTGTCCATGCAAGGAGCGCCCGTTCATCGCTGTCGTATGAATGGCGTTCGGAAGAAAGTTTATCTGCTACATAAATGTTCCGGCGCGAATCAACGGCAATAACACCGGGTTCTTGAAGTGGCCACGCGACAGCCCAGCGGGTTGCGCTCATCGTGTCAGACTTTGCCTTTAGAGTGAGGGGGATGGGGTTCGTTTCATCATTGTAAATCATAAAGAGAAGGTCGCCGAAAGAAGTGTAACGAAGTACCTTAGCGCCCGCGCCGTTGGCTATGTAAAAAAGCCCGTCCCTCATCGCAAGCGCAGTCCGCGCTCCGCTGCGCTCGCCTTGCAGTTTGAAAAGGTCGAGTTCATCCTCAAGTTTACCTATTCTGAATGTCCATAATTCTTCACGGTCAATCGAAACTTCACCATTTTTTAGACACGCAATACAAAAAACCACCGAAAAAATGAGTAACAAACGAAATTTCATGGTATAAGTCCAAAATCCGGGCAGGAGTGTCCACGGCGCAACGCTTACCAGTTACCGTTGCTTCCTTCCGGACCTGGCGGGGTTCACCGGCAGCAACTCGCATGGTTCCTGCCACGGATTTTTAGCATAGCATATCTGTTAAGAACTGTCTAGGTACGCATTGTTTGTCATATATGGACAGTGTGCGGCGGATGTTTTATGATACTGCGTATGCTTGTTTATAAAGAATTGGCGCGTCCTCTGGAGGGAGAAAATCCGGCGGGCGAGGATTTATCCTACGACCCGCGCTATCTTGAAATGGACACTCTGGCGGCTGGTACGCCGGGCAGTCAGATTGGGAATTCATCTATCGAAGGTCATGCCGCCGACTGGAAAAAATTAAAAGAGCGCTGTCTTGCGCTCTGGGAAAAAACAAGGGATTTGCGGATAGCGGTCTACCTTGTGGTAGCGGAAACCGCCGGCGGAATGCTTGCGGACTGCGCAGATGCGCTCAAATTGCTTCTCTTTTTGATTCGGGACATGTGGGAACCGGTGTACCCGCGCCTTGACCCGGAAGATGACAACGACCCCACCGAGCGGCTCAATATTATGGCAATGCTTTCTCCCGAACCGGGCGCGTTTAACGACCCGGTAATGTTCCTCTCCAAGTTTCGGGCTATGCTTCTGTCTCCCCCGCTGCCGTATACGCTGCGGGACCATCTCATCTCTATAGATGAACTGGAAACTGTAGACGGCAAAACCATTGACCCCAATCTCATTACTGCCGAAATGATGGGAATTCCGCTAACGGAGATAGAAAAACAGGCGGCAGCGGCGCGGGATATTCAGGAAACCATTAAGGCAATTTGCGCCGCCGCCAACGAAAAACTTTCCGATGGCTATTCTCTTGGTATGTTATCCCTATCCGTAGAGGTAGACAGGCTTTGTAAATTCTATACCGGCTATATGGAATCCTATGGCGGCGGAACGGCAACAGCCGAACCATCCGAGGCGGAAAACGGCGACAGCCCCGATTCGGCGGAGGTTCCGGTTCAGCGTGGAAATATAAAGATTGCTTCCTATAAACCGGAAAACAGGGCGGAAGCGCTTCTTCTTTTGCGAAAGGCATCAGAATATTTTCAGCGTGAGGAACCGAATAGCCCTATTCCCCTCCTTGTAAACCGCGCTCTGCGGCTTTCCGAGATGAATTTTATCGAATTGATTGAAGACATTGTGCCCGATGCCCTGCCGCGTGGAAAGGAAATTCTGGGAGTAAAAGAAGGTTAGGACAGTGCTTTCCTAGTCCGCTTGTCGTGTTCGCGCCCTTCCAGCGTCTTGTTATGGCAGAACACGATGTCGGCGCGGTTTTCGTTCCAAAGGTGGAACGCGCCGCCTTTACAGTCGGCGAATGAAGTACAGCGGGCGCAAAGACCGCGCTTCATCCAATTACGGTTACGCATCAGCGCAAAACGGGTGTTCCATACATCAAGAAAATTATCGCGGTAAATGCTGCCCTGCGCAAAGGCGCGGTTAATATTGGGGCAGGCGGAAATAGAGCCGTCAATAAGTACCGAAGCAATGTTGATTCCCGCCCGGCAGAAAAAGAAAGAATCGCGCACATGGTTTTCGTATATACCGGTATATGCCTCGCAGCTAAAGGTAACGCCAATACGGCGGGCGGCGCGTTCATTTTTGATAAACCGCATTAGTGTATTTAATTCGGCGCTGTTTAATGAAAAATCTTCCACTCCGGCGGCGCGTCCAATGGGCGCGATGGTAAACAAGCGCCATGCCTTTATGTTTTTTGATATAAGCAAATCCCGCAGCGCTTCAAGTTCCTGTATATTTTTTTTATGTACGCATGTTACAACATCATAATTAAGGCGCGGCGCGCCGCTGCTTCGCCGCGTATTCGCTATTAAGCAGAGCGCATTCAGCGCCGCGTCAAAACTATCCGTCCTGCCGCGCAGATGATTGTGCGTTTCTTTTAACCCGTCAAGGCTTACGGTAATTGTACTCATTCCCGCGTCAAGCAGTTTTGAATGTATATCTTTTGTGTATATAAGCCCGTTGGTAACTATACCCCAGAAAAAACCATGCGCGGCAAGACGCCTGCCGCAGTCCGCCAAATCGCGGCGCATAAGCGGTTCGCCGCCGGTTATTTGTATGCTTATGCTGTGCGCCGGATACACAGTTTTGAGCGGCAGAATCGCGTTCAAAAAATCATCAAAAGGCATATCGGCAGGGGCGCTGTCCGCGCCGCCGCAGTCGGAACCGCAGTGCAGGCAGCGCAGATTGCAGCGCGTTGTACATTCCCAAAAAAGATACTTTAATTCGTGAAGTTTTGTTTCGTTATCGCGGAAAAGCCGGAAAAGCAAACGCTTGAACATCCTATTCAAGTTC
>JAIROZ010000002.1 GCA_031257255.1 Spirochaetaceae bacterium
CGGGCAAAACTGGACGCGGTACGGCTGGAATGGGCTGGCGACTATAGCGGCATTGAAGGACTGTCGGCGGAAGGGCGCGAAAAATTGCGGCTGGTGCGCCCGCTGTCGCTGGGACAGGCGGCGCGTATACCCGGCGTCCGGCAGGGCGATGTGGCGCTCCTTATGGCGCTGGCGGCAAGACGGAGCGGGTAAACTAATCCGACAGCGCTATTGCGCCGGAGACTATTTCGGTTACTTCTTGTGTAATGCCCGCTTGCCGGACACGGTTGTAAGAAAGTTGCTGAGAGGCAAGCATTTCTTCACCGTTCTTGGATGCTTCGTCCATTGCGCTCATGCGGGCGCTTTGCTCGCTGGCATAAGCCTCGACAAGACAGCCGTAAATTACGCCCTTTATGTAGAGCGGCGCAAGCGTGTCAAATACAGCCTCAGGCGAGGGTAAGTATTCAAAATGCTCATCCTTTACTTTTTGACCGGCAAGTTCAGGACGCACAGCCGCCGTTATCTTTGTTTCGTCCAGCGGCAGCACTTCCCGTTCTGTGGGGACAAGTTTGAGCGCATTGTACATGTGCGTGTAGACAACTCGCACTTCTGCAAAAACGCCCCAGTCAAACTGAGAAACTACATAGTCCGCCAAATCCTGCGCATCCTCCACAGTGGGAATGCGGGAATTGAAGGTAAAGTTTTCCAGCACGAGGTAAGGCGAGTTTACAAAGTAGCGCTGCCCTACTTGACCTATCAGTATGAGTATCGGATTTTTCAGGTTTTCGCAGATACTCTGCACAAAACGGAAAATGTTTGCGTTGTACCCGCCGGCAAGTCCTTTGTCGCTTGTTACCACGATAACGGCTGTGCGCCCGTTTGCGACCTTTTTGAGGTAGGGGCTTTGGACGCTGCCGGTATCTTGCAAAATATCGGACATTGTACGCTGAATCCGGTTAAAGTACGGCTCTGTGTCTTCCAGCAAGAGCCGCCCTTTGCGGAGTTTTGAAGTAGAGATGAGTTTCATCGCCTTGGTAACCTGCAAGGTCTGGGCAATAGCCCTCATCCGTAAGCGTACATCCCGTAAATTTGCCATGCCGTTATCCTACCTCTTATAGTGCGGCATTTCAAGTTTGGAGTCGCCGCGTAGAACATCGAACCACAATTCCTTGCCCGCTTTTTCGCGGAGCGCCTTGTAGAAACCAGCCATGTCCTTGACAGGCTCGCCATTTAGCGCGGTGATAATGTCGTTCCGCTGTAAACCCATTACGGCGGCAGGGCTTTTATCGACAGGCTGTAAGGCAATAACGCCGGATGCGGTTTTGGATATTTTCAATTCTTCGCGGATTTTATCGGTAAGCGGCAAAATCATTACGCCGGGCCACAGTTTCGCGTTGTTGGATGCCACATCGTTCGTGCGTTCTTCAATTTTTACCTTTAATTCGACAGACGAGCCGCCCCGCAGCACAGTAAAGTTGTGCTGAGTGCCGGCAATCAAGTCGCCGACCGCCAGTTGAAGCTGCTGTACGCCGCGGACATCCTTGCCGTCCAGTTTGGTAATAAAGTCGCCGGGCAGGATGCCGCCCTTGTCTGCCGGAGAACCGCCAAAGACCATCGAAGCAAGCGCTCCCTGTTTGCCGCTTACGCCGAGCGCCGATTTGATGTCGTTGTCCGCTTCGGCGAGGGACACGCCAAGCCAGCCGTAGGTAATTTCGCCCTTGTTGATGAATTCGCCTATAGTCCGCTTTGCGTTATTTATCGGGATGGCAAAGCCCAAGCCGACAGAGCCGCCGCCGTTATTGGACGCTATCCATGTATTGATACCTATAACTTCGCCGCGTATGTTTACAAGCGCTCCGCCGGAATTGCCCTGATTTATAGAAGCATCCGTCTGCAAAAAGTCGTTTATGTTGCCGCCGGGTCCGTTGGTGCGCCCGACCGCGCTAATGATGCCCATAGTTACGCTGGACATAAAACCTAACGGATTGCCGACCGCGATAGCCCAGTCGCCGGTTTTTACATCATCGCTGTCGCCGAGTTCCGCCACCGGATGCTTGTCCTGTGTGGTAAAAGAAACCATTGCCAAATCCTTGCGTTCATCCTGACCGACAAGTTTTGCGGGGTAAGTGCGCTCGCCCTGAGCGTCAATTTCTATTTCGTCCGCGTCTTTTACAACATGGGCGTTAGTTAGTACATAGTAGGTGTTTGTTTTTGCGTCTGTTTGAACGATAATGCCGCTGCCTAATCCCTGCGAGCGGTATTCACGCTCTCTTCTGCCCGGTCCTTCATCCTGAGGACCAAAAAAGAATTCCCATGGAATTCCGTTGGGAATCTGCTGGCGGCGGGTTGATGTGGTTTTTAGTTCCACAACGGAAGGCTGTACCTTGTCCGCGACCGCTTTGAACGCCGTTTGCAAATTCTGCGCCACTTCGAGCGAATTCTTGGGGACGGGTGCCGCCTCCTGCGCCTGCGCCGTTCTTACGCCTGTTGCCTGTCCTTTATCCGCCTGTCCCGGCAAAAGCCGGGAACACGAAAATGACAGAAACGCCAGCGAAAAGCCAAAAAGCGCCCCCAACAGTACCAAATTGAAAATAAAAAATTTCTTTGAAGATAAATGTTTTACCAAAGCCATAATAACTCCCTTACAGAGGCTTGTCCGGCAACCAGCACCAAACAACTCAGATTTTACCCCAAAAACCCCGCTTTGTGGAAGGTGGTTACACCAATAGATTTTACCTCGCGCTGTCTACAGACGGCGCGTTCAAATTCCGAAAATTGTAATGGGAGGACTTTAATGGTTCGTAGTTTATGGACAGGCGCTGCCGGAATGATAGGGCAGCAGACCAATATTGACACAATTTCCAACAACCTTGCCAATGTTAATACCTTTGGTTACAAGCAGGTGCGCAATGAGTTTGAAGACTTGCTCTATCAAACACTAAAGATAGCCGGAACACCCGCAACGGAAGAGACTGTAACGCCGGTAGGCATACAGATGGGGCACGGCGTAAAGACTGCCGCCACTCAGCGTATGTTTACTCAGGGGTCGCCGCAGCAGACGGACGGAGTTTCCGATATTTGCATAGACGGCGAGGGCTTTTTTAGAATACAGATGTATGACGGCACTTACGGCTATACCCGCGATGGGTCTTTTAAGATAGACGAGAACGGCAGGCTTGTTACCAGCAACGGCTACTGGGTGCTGCCGGACATAGTAATGCCGGAAAATTTTTTGCCGGAAACGCCCGTCATTACAAAGACGGGGAAAGTATCTGTAAAGGTACCGATGAACGGCAAGATTGAGGAAGTTGAGGTAGGACAGATTGAACTGTACCGGTTTCCTAACCCTGTGGGGCTTACGGCTGTCGGCGAAAATCTATTTAAGGTATCACAGGCTTCCGGTGAGGCTATTGCGGGATTGCCGGGCTACGAAGGCATGGGGCGGACTCTGCACAAATTTTTGGAAATGTCCAATGTGTCTATAGTTAAGGAGATGGTCAACCTGATAGTCGCTCAACGCGCCTACGAGTTCAACTCCCGCGCAATACAAACGAGCGACAATATGCTTGCTACCGCGACAGGACTAAAACGGTAATCTAAGGCAACGCCGGTTAGCGTCATGTTAATCAGCGTTGCCCTAACATTGAGCCCCGTCTGACTGTATACTATTCGGTATGGAAAAGAATACCTTGCTTCATCCCGAAAGCCCATTGCCGGAAGATGAGCGTGACGGGACTCTGCGCCCGCGCCTTCTTGCGGAATTTATAGGGCAGGATATATTAAAGGCAAACCTTGCCGATTACATTAGCGCGGCGCGGGGACGGGGCGAAAGTCTTGACCATGTTTTTTTATCGGGACCGCCGGGACTTGGCAAAACCACGCTGGCGCGTATTATAGCGGCGGAAATGGGCGTTGAGTTTATAGAAACCTCCGCGCCCGCGCTTGATAAACCGAAAGACCTTGTCGGCATACTCACAAACCTAAAGCCAAAATCAGTCTTCTTTATTGACGAAATCCACCGCTTAAAACCCGCCATCGAAGAAATGTTATACATCGCAATGGAAGATTATGCGCTCGATTGGGTCATCGGGCAGGGACCGGCGGCGCGTACAATGCGGCTGCCCATACCGCCTTTTACGCTTGCAGGCGCGACAACAAAAGCCGGTATGGTTACCAGCCCTCTAATAAGCAGATTCGGCATACTTTGCCATCTTTCGTTGTACGAAAAAGCCGACATTCAGGCAATAATAAGCCGCAGCGCCGCCATTATGAATATTGTCGTAGAAGATGCGGCGGCGCAAAAACTTGCCGCCTGCTCGCGTTTTACCCCGCGTATAACGAACCGTCTATTGCGCCGTATGCGGGACTTTGCTCAAGTAAAAAAACTTCCGGCGGTAACCCTAAGTGTTATTGAGGAAGGTTTGCGCCGCCTCGAAATTGACGAACTGGGGCTTGAACGCCTTGACCGCGAAATTCTAAGTATGATTATTGAACGCTATGGCGGCGGTCCTGTAGGCGCGGAAAATCTTGCCATATCTGTAGGCGAGTCGGTAGACACTCTGGAAGATTTTTACGAGCCGTTTCTGATACAGGCGGGGCTTATCCAGCGGACTTCGCGAGGGCGCATGGTAACGGCGCTTGCCTATAAACACTTAGGACTTAGCGCCGGAACAGCCGATGGACTGCTGTGGCGCTAAGAAGAAAGATAACTTACACTTGTTTACAGGTTTAATTCTTCGCGGTCGGTTAGGACAACCATCAATTTTACGGTTTTGCCGCCGCGCAGTACTTCAATCTCTACCTTTTCACCCGGCTTGTTGTCTTCAAGCGCCGAGTAGAGGTCGGCAAGGCTTTCGGTTTTAATGCCGTCTACAGTTGTAATAATGTCGCCGCCAAGGTATATGACGCTGGAACCGTAGCGCACGGCATCCGCGCCCTGCCGTATTCCCGCTTTCTCCGCCTGTCCGCCTTTTTTGGTACGCGAAACGAGGAGTCCGCTCTGCACGGGCAGTTTGGCATAGCGCACCAATGCGGGAAAGATTTGAACGATGTTTGCGTCTATCCAGCCGCGCCGTACTTTGCCGTGTTCTATAAGTTCAGCAACAACACGCTTGGCGGTATTCACAGGCACGGCAAAGCCTACCCCGACCGAGCCGCCGGACGGCGAACTGATTATCGAATTGATGCCTATCATCTTGCCTGTGGCATCCAAAAGAGGTCCGCCTGAGTTGCCGGGATTTATAGAAGCATCCGTCTGAATCATATCGCGGATTATCGGGCTGTTGCGCGATGCCTGAATAGGGCGTCCTAAACCGGAAACTATACCCACTGTGAGGGTGCGGTCGTAGCCAAAAGGATTACCAATAGCGAGCACTTTTTGCCCTACTTTGAGGTTTGACGAGTCGCCGAAAGGGACTGTTTTTAGGTCAATATCTTTAGGCGGTATAAATTTGATAACGGCAAGGTCATTTTCGGGGTCTGTTCCAACGACAGTGCCTTCAATCTGAGTACCGCCCGCGAGGTTTACATACACTTTGTAAGCATTTTTGATTACATGATTATTGGTTAGCACATAGCCGCGTGTGTCGATAATAGAGCCGGAGCCGGCATCGCCTTCCTGCGGGACCGGCTCCAGAAACCAGTCAAAGGTTACGGTTTCGGTTGTAATGTTTACAACCGCGTCATTCAGTTGGTCGTATATGGCGATATTTTCGCGTTCATTTTCGGTAAAAGGCTGAAGTTCGGCGGCGTTTAGGTTGAGCGCCTGCGTTTTTGCCGACTGCCGTAGAGCAAGCGTAGATTCGCGTCCCGGCGCTTCGGTTTCGCCTTCTTTAGTTGCCGCCGTTTTATCGCGTAAGGCGCGGGGCAAGGCGATGATACCCAAGCCCAGCGCTATAAGCACCACAATAAGTCCGCTTAGCACCGAAAAAATTACAACCTGTGAACGAGTATACAGTTTCATAATTCACTGTAGTATTATGCGGGAAAATGTACAAGAGTGCGGTCTGGACAATCGTTGTTTTGCTGGTATAATCGTATTTAATGGAGGCTTTATATGGCAAATTTACACGGTAGTAAGACTGAAGCAAACCTGCGTGCCGCTTTTGCGGGCGAATCGCAGGCACGGAACAAATACACATACTTTGCGTCAAGAGCAAAAAAAGACGGGTATGTACAAATTTCCGCTCTTTTTACAGAGACGGCGGAACAGGAAAAGGAACACGCAAAATTATGGTTCAAATTGCTGGACGGCATTGGCGATACGCCTGCAAATCTAAAAGAGGCGGCATCGGGCGAAAACCATGAATGGACGGATATGTACCCCGGTTTTGCGGAAACGGCGCGGAAAGAAGGCTTTACCGAGATAGCCGCGTTGTTTGAGCAGGTAGCCGCGATAGAAAAAGTCCACGAAGAACGCTACAAAAAACTTCTTGCAAACATCGAAAAAGGGCTTGTGTTTTCCAAAAACGGCGAGGCAATCTGGCAGTGTTCAAACTGCGGACACATCGTTGTAGGCAAAAACGCGCCGGACGAATGTCCCGTCTGTAAACACCCACGCGACTATTTTCAAGTAAAAGCAGAAAATTATTAAGGGGAGAAAAAACAAAAGCGGTGCGTCTGGACCTTGTAACCGCACCGCTTGCGTGAAAGGATATGCCGGGCCGGTCGACGCGGTTCCCCTCCCACTTATTATTAGTATCGGTTTTTGATTTTTTACCTTTAGCGCAGCACTGATTGCGCCATTCTTTAATTATTAAGGAATGGCGAATCCTCGAATGGATTTAATCAGTGCTTACAAAGCGCGGGGCTTCCTCATTAAATATCTCGCCTTTTGCCTCTATAGTTTGGCATTTTTTCAATGCGCCGCGCACGCATAGGCGCTATATAAGTGTTGTTAGGAAATTTTAGTTTACGAACAACATCCATATTAAAAATGCAAAATGCGGCAGACTTTAGTCTGCCATTTTGCGGAGACTTGTTCTGGTTACAAAACAAGTCCAGTATTGGTATTTGATAAAATAGTACCGTATAATAAATATCAGGAGGGCAATTATGCCAAGAACACAAAATGTACAGGACTGGCAGGCAGCCGAGGCTAGAATCTGGGCGATACTGGAAGAGAGCGCCCGCCGCCATGAAAAGTGGGAGGAAGAAGCCAAACAGCGTGAGGAGGAAGACAAACGCCGCCACGAAAAGTGGGAGGAAGAAGCCAAGCAACGTGCGGAGGAAGACAAACGCCGCCACGAAAAGTGGGAGGAAGAAGTCAAACAGCGGGCGGAGGAAGACAAACGCTGGAAGGAAGAAGTCAAACAGCGGGATGATGAAATCAACAAGAAAATCGCGGCGTTGTCGGACAATATCGGCGGACTAAACCGCTCGACAG